>NZ_JACCFP010000001.1:2974082-3293227 GCF_013410655.1 Nocardioides thalensis | reverse complement strand
GACGGGGTGCGCGGGCGGCTCGCGCGCGGCGACGCGCTCCTGCTCTACACCGACGGGATGGTCGAGGAGCCGCGCAAGGACATCGACCTCGGCATCGACGCCATGCTCGGTACCACCGAGTCGCTGCTGCGCGGGTCGTGGGACGGGATGGCGCGGCGGCTCACCGCCGCCGTCGGCTCGCGCGACGACGACCGCGCGCTGATGCTCGTCCACCGCCGCTAGCCGTTTAGGGCCGCCACCCGCCCTTGTGGCACGATGACAACCGCAATTTGCGTCCTGTGGGGCGTGCCGGGGATGTAGCTCAATGGTAGAGCCTCAGTCTTCCAAACTGATTACGCGGGTTCGATTCCCGTCATCCCCTCTCAGAGCGGCCGCACCGCCTCGGTGAGGCCACTTTGGCGGGGCGTAGCGTAGTGGCTAGCGCGCCTGCTTTGGGAGCAGGAGACCGCAGGTTCGAGTCCTGTCGCCCCGACGGTTCCACGCCAGAGATCCAGTCCGTGGTCACAGCCGTGATCACTCCCGTCAGATCCACCGAAGTAGTAGGAGAAACACCTGTGAAGAGCGCCGTCGAGACCTTGAGCCCGACCCGGGCCAAGCTGACCGTCGAGGTGCCCTTCGAGGAGCTCAAGCCGAGCCTCGACGCGGCCTACAAGCAGATCGCCCAGCAGATCAACATCCCGGGCTTCCGTCGCGGCAAGGTGCCGCCGCAGGTCATCGACCGCCAGGTGGGTCGCGGCGCCGTCCTCGACCAGGCCGTCAACGACGTGCTGCCGAAGGCGTACGTCGAGGCGCTCCAGGAGAACTCCCTCACCCCGCTGGCCCAGCCCGAGATCGAGCTGACCAAGCTGGAGGACAACGACGTGCTCGAGTTCACCGCCGAGGTGGACATCAAGCCGGAGATCACCCTCCCCGAGACCGAGGGCCTCGAGGCCAGCGTCGAGGACGCGGTCGTCACCGACGAGGACGTCGAGGAGCAGGTCAAGGCGCTCCAGGAGCGGTTCGCGACGCTGATCGACGTCGAGCGCCCGGCCCAGGACGGCGACTTCGTCGTCATCGACCTCAAGGCGAGCAAGGACGGCGAGACCGTCGAGGGCGCGGAGATCACCGGCTTCTCCTACAAGGTCGGCCGCGGCGGCATGATCGACGGCCTCGACGAGGCGCTGATCGGCGTGTCCGCCGGCGAGACCAAGACCTTCACCTCCCAGCTCGCCAACGGCGACCTGGTCGGCGAGGACGTCGACGTCGAGGTCACCGTCAGCCAGGTCCAGGAGCAGGAGCTCCCCGAGCTCGACGACGAGTTCGCCCAGCTCGCCTCGGAGTTCGACACCTTCGCCGAGCTCCAGGACGACGTCCGCGAGCGCCTGGTCCGCGGCAAGCGGCTCGAGCAGGCGGCCGAGGCGCGCGACGCGGTGCTCGAGGCGCTGCTCGACCGGGTCGAGATCCCGCTGCCCGAGGGCATCGTGACCGAGGAGCTCAACGCCCGCCGCCAGAGCATCGAGCAGCAGCTCGCCTACGCCGGCATGACGCTCGACAAGTACCTCGAGGACGAGGGCCAGACGCTGGAGGAGTACGAGGCCGACCTCGACCGCCGCGTGCGCGACGCCGTCGCCGCCCAGTTCCTCCTCGACGAGATCGCCGAGAAGTCGGAGATCGGCGTCGACCAGCAGGAGCTGACCCAGCACATGCTGCGCCGCGCGCAGCAGTCGGGCCAGGACCCGCAGGAGTTCGTCAACCACATGCTCGAGCACAACCACGTGCCCGAGATGGTCCAGGAGATCCGCCGCGGCAAGGCCCTCGCCGAGCTCGTCGAGGACGCCGTCGTCAAGGACGCCTCCGGCAACGTCGTCGAGCTGAAGAACCTGCTCCCCGACGGCTCGTACGGCGACCCGGCCGCCGAGGGCGACGAGGCCGCCGAGGGCGACGACATCGCGTCCGCCGCCCCGGTCAACGCGCCCGAGGAGCTCGTCCAGGACGACAAGTAGCCCGAGGCTGGTCGAGCACCCGCTTAGGGTGGTCGAGTAGCCGAGGCCCCCTGGGGCCGAGGCGTATCGAGACCCGTGGCCGGGATCATAGTGCACAGTTGTTCACTGAGCGCTAGGATCCCGGCCATGCCGGTTCCTGCCACCTCCACGCCCGGACCGTCGGTGCTCGACGCGCTCGCGCTGCTGACCTCGGTGGCCGACGACCTCGTGCTCGCGACCGTCCGCGACACCCACGACGCCGTGGCGAAGCGCTCCTACGGCACGCTCGGGCTCGGCCTCGGCCCCGCGGTCAAGCCGCCGCAGGCCGTGCACCGCGCCATCGCCACCACCGTCTTCACCGGCCTCGGGCTCGCGCTGCGGGGGAGCAGCAAGGGCCTCGACCGGCTGGCGGCCACCGGCGTCGGCCCGGCCCTCGAGGACGACCCGCGCGGCCGGCTCCTGACCGCGGCCGTCAACGGCCTGATCGGCGACGAGCTGCTCCGCGACCGGCCGCAGCTGGCGATCCCGATGGCGGTGCGCCACGAGGGCCGCGACGTCGACGTCTACGACCCGGCCGCGGTCGCGGAGGCGTTCCCGGAGGCCACCTCCCGGGTCGTCGTCTTCCTGCACGGCCTCTGCGAGGACGAGCAGGCCTGGCAGCTGCACCGCGAGCACACCGGCACGACGTACGGCGAGGCGCTCGCCGACGACGGCTGGACCCCGGTGTTCCTCCGCGCCAACACCGGCCTCCCGATCCGCCGCAACGGCGTCGCGCTCGCCGCGCTCGTGCAGCGGCTCGTCGACAGCTGGCCGACCGACGTCGACCGGATCGCCCTCGTGGGCCACTCGATGGGTGCGCTGATCATGCGCGCGTCGGCGGCGGTCATGGCCGAGGGCAACGCCCCGGCGGAGTGGACCACGAAGGTCTCCGACGTGGTCAGCCTCGGCGCGCCTCACCGCGGCTCCTGGTTCGCGGTCGGCGCCGGCCACACCAGCCGCGGTCTCGCCCGGCTGAAGGAGACCGCGGCCTTCGGCAGGATCATCGATCGCCAGTCCGAGGGCATCACCGACCTGGTCGAGGGCCTGAACGAGGACGTCCCGCCGCTCGGCCACGCGCGGTACCGCCTGGTCTCGGCGACCGTCACCCGCACCGGCCACAACCCGATCGGCGGGATCTTCGGCGACGGCCTGGTCGCCCCGCTCTCCGCGTCCGGCCGCGACCGGCAGGGCCGTGAGCTGTTCCCCGACGCGACCGTGCTCCGGGTCGGCCGCACCGACCACTTCGGCCTGCTCAACCACCCGCGGGTGCTGGACGCGCTCCGCGAGTGGCTGGCGGCCGCTGGTTGAGGTGCGAGCGAAGCGAGCCTCGAAACCTGCCATCATCAGGCCCATGACGAACACCGGCGCCGAGCGCGAGCTGCGGGCCGAGGCGGTCGTGGCCGCCCCGCCCGAGAAGGTGTGGGCCCTCCTCACCGACTTCTCCAACATGGCCGACTGGAGTCCCGAGACGGTCAAGATGCTCCCGATGCTGCGGGGCGGGCTGCGCCAGGGCCAGCAGTACCTCGGCATCAACCGGCGCAAGGCCATCGTCTGGCCGACCCGCAACGTCGTCGCCGACGTCCAGACGGGCAGGCGGCTGGTGTGGGACACCAGGTCCAGCGGCTCGCAGTGGGTCTGGGAGCTCGAGCCCGTCGAGGGCGGCACCCGGGTGGTGCACCGCCGGCCGGTCCCGAAGGGCAACACGGCCCTCAGCAAGGTCTTCGCCGCGGCCTTCCTGGGCGGCAAGGAGGGCCACGCCGACGAGCTCGAGGAGGGCATGGCGACGACCGTCGCCCGCCTGAAGGCCGCCGCCGAGCGCTGACCACCGCGGCGCGCCGCGTGCGCCGTACGGCGTCGAATCCGCTGTCGGCGAACAAGGCCCGTTTGCGCGTGGATCCGACGGGGCTGGCGGCTAGGGTCCCTCGTGTGACCTTGAATCCAGAGATGAACGGCACGCCGGGGGGCATCAGCTTCCTCGACGACAACATCTACAGCCGCCTGCTCCGCGAGCGGATCGTCTTCCTCGGCTCCGAGGTGCGCGACCAGAACGCCAACGCGATCTGCGCCCAGCTGCTCCTGCTGTCGGCCGAGGACCCCGAAGCCGACATCTTCCTCCACATCAACAGCCCCGGTGGCTCCGTCGACGCCGGCATGGCGATCTACGACACCATGAACTACATCCCCAACGACGTCGCAACGGTCGGCATGGGCCTGGCCGCGTCGATGGGCCAGTTCCTGCTGTGTGCCGGCGCGAAGGGCAAGCGCTACGCGTTGCCCCACGCGCGGATCATGATGCACCAGCCGTCGTCCGGCATGGGCGGCTCGGCCTCCGACATCAAGATCCAGGCCCAGCAGTCGCTGCACATCAAGAAGGTGCTGCTCGACCTCATCTCCGAGCACACCGGCCAGTCGGTCGAGCAGGTCACCGCCGACGCCGACCGCGACCGGTGGTTCACCGCGGCGGAGGCGCTCGACTACGGCCTGGTCGACAAGGTCATCAAGAGCGCCAAGGAAGCCTCCAGCGAGGGCCGCCCGGCCCACAAGAAGGACTGACGGGAGAAACAGGCATGAACTACTACATCCCGCAGTGGGAAGAGCGCACGTCCTACGGCTTCCGCCGGATCGACCCCTACGCCAAGCTGTTCGAGGACCGCATCATCTACCTCGGCACGCCCATCTCCGACGACGTCGCCAACGCGGTCATCGCCCAGCTGCTGTGCCTCCAGTCGATGAACCCCGACCAGGACATCAGCATCTACATCAACAGCCCGGGCGGCTCGTTCACGGCGCTGACGGCGATCTACGACACGATCCAGTTCATCAAGCCCGACGTGCAGACGGTCTGCATCGGCCAGGCCGCCTCCGCGGCCGCCGTGCTGCTGGCCGCCGGCACCCACGGCAAGCGGCTGGCGCTGCCCAACAGCCGGATCCTGATCCACCAGCCCTACACCGAGGGCACGTTCGGCCAGACCTCCGACATCGAGATCCAGGCCAACGAGATCCTCCGGATGCGCGAGATGCTCGAGAAGATGATCGCCGAGCACTCCGGCAAGTCGATGGACGAGGTGAGCCGCGACATCGAGCGCGACAAGATCCTCACCGCCGACCAGGCAGTCGAGTACGGCCTGATCGACTCCATCCTGGCCTCGCTCAAGCAGACGCCCGCCCTGGCCTGACCAATGTCGACACCGGCGACTCCCCGACGCACTCCTCGTGTCCAGCCCCCGAAGGGGCGGAGCACGGGGTACCGTCGGGGGGTTCGCCCGACGTAAGGAGATCGCACCGTGGCACGCATCGGTGACGGAGGCGACCTGCTGAAGTGCTCTTTCTGCGGGAAGAGCCAGAAGCAGGTCAAGAAGTTGATCGCTGGCCCCGGCGTCTACATCTGCGACGAGTGCATCGATCTCTGCAACGAGATCATCGAGGAGGAGCTCAACGAGGGCTCCGAGGTCGGGCTCGACGAGCTGCCGAAGCCGAAGGAGATCTTCGACTTCCTCAACTCCTACGTCATCGGCCAGGAGCAGGCGAAGAAGTCGCTCGCGGTCGCGGTCTACAACCACTACAAGCGGGTCCAGGCCGGCGTGCAGGCCGTGGGCGGCGCCTCGGGCAAGCACTCCAAGGACGAGGTCGTCGAGGTCGCCAAGTCCAACATCCTGGTGATCGGCCCCACCGGCTGCGGCAAGACCTACCTCGCCCAGACGCTCGCGCGGATGCTCAACGTCCC
The DNA here is from genome assembly GCF_013410655.1 of Nocardioides thalensis. Classification (NCBI taxonomy): domain Bacteria; kingdom Bacillati; phylum Actinomycetota; class Actinomycetes; order Propionibacteriales; family Nocardioidaceae; genus Nocardioides; species Nocardioides thalensis. The sequence continues at coordinate 3,287,503 of NZ_JACCFP010000001.1, read as the reverse complement.
GTTCGCGATCGCCGACGCCACGGCGCTGACCGAGGCCGGCTACGTCGGCGAGGACGTCGAGAACATCCTGCTCAAGCTGATCCAGGCCGCCGACTACGACGTCAAGAAGGCCGAGACCGGCATCATCTACATCGACGAGATCGACAAGGTGGCCCGCAAGGCCGAGAACCCGTCGATCACCCGCGACGTCTCCGGCGAGGGCGTCCAGCAGGCGCTGCTGAAGATCATCGAGGGCACCACGGCGTCGGTCCCGCCGCAGGGCGGTCGCAAGCACCCGCACCAGGAGTTCATCCAGATCGACACGACGAACATCCTGTTCGTCGTCGGCGGTGCCTTCGCCGGCCTGGAGCACATCATCGAGCAGCGGGTCGGCAAGAAGTCGCTCGGCTTCACCGCCGAGGTCAAGACCCAGGCCGACAAGGAGGCCGAGGACCTGCTCCAGCTGGTCCGGCCCGAGGACCTCACCAAGTTCGGCCTGATCCCCGAGTTCATCGGCCGCCTCCCGCTGATCGCGAGCGTCTCCAAGCTCGACCGCGAGGCGCTGGTGCAGATCCTCACCGAGCCGCGCAACGCGCTGGTCAAGCAGTACAAGAAGCTCTTCGAGCTCGACGGCGTCGAGCTCGAGTTCACCGACGACGCCATCGAGGCCATCGCCGACAAGGCGATGGAGCGCGGCACCGGTGCCCGCGGCCTGCGCGCCATCATCGAGGAGGTCCTCCTCCACGTGATGTACGACGTGCCCTCGCGCGGCGACGTCGAGAAGGTCATCGTGACCCGCGAGGTCGTCGACGACGACGTGGCCCCCGAGCTGGTGCTGCGCGAGTCGAAGCCCAAGAAGAAGTCCGCCTGACCCGTCTCAGATCCCACGCTTCGGGCACCGCCCGGGCGTGAGCGACGAACAGCACCAGGCCCAGCAGCAGCTCGAGCCCGACTCGCCGACGGAGCTGAAGAAGGCTTCCTGGTGGTACGTCGCGCGCAAGACCGCGCGTGAGTTCAGCGACGACCAGTGCACCGACCTGGCGGCGGCGCTGACCTACTACGCCGTGCTGGCGCTCTTCCCCGCCTCCATCGCGATCCTCTCGCTCGTGGGGCTGTTCGGCGAGGGTCAGCGGACGGTCGACACCATGATGGGGATCCTCGACGACGTGGGCGCGTCGGGCGTGGCCGACACGATCGAGCCGATCCTCACCGAGCTCAGCCAGGCGCAGAACTCCGGGATCGCTCTGGTCATCGGGCTCGCGGTCGCTTTGTGGTCCGCCTCGGGCTACGTCGGCGCGTTCGCGCGGGGCATGAACCGGATCTACGAGATCGACGAGGGCCGCCCGATCTGGAAGCTGCGGCCCGCGATGATGCTGATCACCTTCGTGACCGTCGTGCTCACCGCGCTGGTCGCGCTCGGCCTGGTCGTCACCGGTCCGGCCGCCACGGCGATCGGTGAGGCGATCGGATTGGAGTCGACGGCGGTCACCGTGTGGGAGATCGCGAAGTGGCCCGTCATGCTGGTGGTGGTCGTCCTCATCGTGGCGCTGCTCTACTACTCGACCCCCAACGTCAAGCAGCCGAAGTTCCGCTGGATCAGCGTCGGCGCCTGCCTGGCGATCCTCGTGTGGCTGGTCGCCTCGGCGTTGTTCGGTCTCTACGTGGCCAACTTCTCCAACTACAACGCGACCTACGGCTCGCTCGCCGGCGTGATCGTGTTCCTGCTCTGGCTCTGGATCACCAACCTCGCGCTGCTGTTCGGGGCCGAGCTCGACGCCGAGCTCGAGCGGGCCCGCGAGCTCCAGGCCGGGATCCCGGCCGAGGAGGAGATCCAGCTGCCGCCCCGCGACACCCGCGCCAGCGACAAGGCAGCGGCGAAGGAGCAGGAGGACATCCTGCGTGGCCGCCGGCTGCGGGTCTCCCGGGGCGAGGACCAGGACGTCGACCAGCTCAAGGTCCGGGGAGACCGCCGCGTCGGCTGACACCGCCGGGGCCGCCGATAGGGCAGGCTTCGGGGTGTGTCCTCTGACGAACGCGCCGTGGCGGCCGCGGTCCGGGAGTATGCGCGGCGCCAGCCCGAGCTCCAGGCGGCGACCGAGCAGTACCTCCAGCTGATCACCTCGCTGCTCGACGACGCGGGCATCAACTACCTGACCGTCGCGAGCCGGGCGAAGTCGGTCGCGTCGTTCGCGGCCAAGGCGGCGCGCACCGCCGACGGCCGGCCGATGTACGCCGACCCGCTCACCGAGATCACCGACCAGATCGGGCTCCGCGTCATCACCTACGTCCACAGCGACGTGCAGGCGGTCGTCGACCTGCTCGGTGACCAGGTGGTCGTGCACGACGACCGTGACATGGGCAGGGAGACCGCCCGCGAGGGCCGCTTCGGCTACGCCAGCCGGCACCTGCTGATCAGCCTCGACGCGGCACGCGAGTCGCAGCCGGCGTACGACCTGCTGGCGGGACGCCGCGCCCAGGTGCAGATCCGCACCGTGCTCCAGCACGCGTGGGCGGAGTTCGAGCACGACATCCGCTACAAGGGCGAGATCCCCGACGAGCACGTGCCCGACTTCGACCGCCGGTTCACGCTCGCCGCGGGGCTGCTCGAGCTCGCGGACCGTGAGTTCTCGACGATCCGCGACAAGCTGCGCGGGGGAGTGGCGGAGACGACCGAGGAACCCGACGACGACCCGCGGATCAGCCCGCGGGAGCTCGCAGCCTTCCTCGCCGGGCAGTACGCCGACGCCGGCTGGTCGCGCACCGACCACTACCAGTGGATCGCCGGCCTGGTGCTCGAGGTCGGCATCACCTCGCTCGCCGAGCTCGGCGAGGTGCTGCGCTCGGTCGACGCCGCGACGCTGGCCGAGCGGATGGACTACCGCTACCCGCCCGGCGCCGTACGGCGGCTCGACGACGCCTTGCTGTGGACCTACGGCGACGAGTACGTCGGCCTGCGCAGCAACGCGCACCGGGCGGGTGCGCTGCGGACCCGGCTGGCCAAGATGCGCGACGCCGGGTAGGGCTCAGGCCGCAGGCTTCTCGATGCCAGGGGCGAGCAGCGGACCCGCCTTGTCCCAGATGTCGGCGGGGATCGGGGTGGGGCGCAGGGTCTGGCCGTCGAGGAACACGACGACCCGCGAGCCGCTGGAGTGCAGCACGGTGTGATCGGCGGAGAGCACCTCGAAGCGGTAGGTGACGCTGCTGCGGCCCGCCCGGTCGACCCAGAAGTGGACGTCGACCTCGGTCATCCCGAGCACGGGCGCGTGGTACTCGAGCGTGAGCTCCTTGATCACCAGCACCTCCTTGGCGGGATCCATGGTCCAGCCGGCGTCGGTCCAGTAGTCGATGACGGCGTTGTCGAAGAGCAGGGCGTAGCGGGCGTGGTGGAGCATCCCGAAGCCGTCGAGGTCGTCGAGGTAGATGCGCTTGCGGATGACGACGCCGGCGGAGGTGTCGATGGTCATGGCGGCTCCCGGAGTATGCGTGCGAACGGTCGTATTGCATTCGACTGTACGTCGATCCGACATTTACGTCCAGTCGGACGTAGAGTGGGCGCCATGAGCGAGACCGCGACCACCGACGGCCGCCGCGCCCGCGGCGACGCCACCCGGCGCAAGGTGGCCCGCGAGGCCGCGATGATCGCGACCATCAGCGGCCTCGACTCGATCACGGTCGGCACGCTCGCCGATCGCACCGGCGTGAGCAAGAGCGGCATCCTCACCGTCTTCGGCAGCCGCGAGGCGATCCAGGTGGCGGCGGTTGCCGAGGCCCGCCGGATCTACCAGGAGCACGTGATCGGTCCCGCGTGGGGGAGCGAGCCCGGCCGCGCCCGGCTGCGCGCGCTGCTCGAGTCCTGGCGGGCCTACCTGCTCTCCGAGATCTTCCCGGGCGGCTGCTTCCTCGCGACGACCACCGTCGAGTACGGCCACCGCGACGGCGAGGTCGCGGACGCCGTACGGCGGCTGCAGCGGGAGTGGCTCGACCTGCTCGAGGCCGAGCTGCGCACGGCCGGCTCGGCCAGCCCGGTCGACGACGCGTTCTCCATTGACGCCCTGCTCAACGCGGGCAACACCCACTTCCAGCTGTACGGCGACCGCGCGGACCTGGAGCGCGGCTGTACCTTGGCGTTGGCCGTCGTGGACCGTCTCTGAGTAGTACGTTTCCTCCATGGCCCAAGACCCGAGCGCCGGGCCTCTCCCCGAGGACCTCGACGCCGCCCTTTCCGGCATCACCGCCGCAGCCGTCGAGGTGATGCCCGCGGTGAGCTACGCGAGCATCACGGTCAAGCACGAGGACGGGCGCCTCGAGACCGTGGCGCCGACGGCGCAGCTGATCCTCGAGCTCGACAGGGCGCAGTACGAGCTGCAGGAAGGCCCCTGCTACGAGGCCGCCACGAGCTCGGTCCACGTCACCTCGCCCAAGCTCGCCGCCGACGAGCGCTTCCCGGCCTATGCCGAGGTGGCCGTCGCCGCGGGAATCCGGGCACAGGCCGGGATCCGGCTCTTCGAGACCGGCGAGGCGACGGGCGCGCTCAACCTCTACTCCGAGGAGGTCGGAGCGTTCGAGGACCTCGGTGTCCTGGGCGACCTCTTCGCGCACCAGTCCGCGATGGCGCTCGACTACGCGCGTGAGGTGGAGAACCTCCAGGCGGCGGTCGAGGCGCGCAGCGTGATCGGTCGGGCGGTGGGCATCCTGATGGAGCGCTTCGGCTTGAGCGACGCCCGCGCGTTCGGCTTCCTGGTGCGCCAGTCACAGCAGCAGAACGTCAAGGTCCGTGCGCTCGCCGAGGACTTCCTCGCCCGGTCGGAGAAGGTCTACGACGGCGAGTGAGGTGACCCTCTGTGGTCTAGACGGGTCCCCGTCCCTATAGTTGTCTCGAACAGCTCAAGGCGGTGGCTGTGCCCTCGGGGAGACCCGTGGACCGGCGGGGGACTCCGTTGCACGACAGTCATGTAGTTGTTCAGGTGGGCGACACGATCGTGTCCGGGCTGGTGCTCAAGTGGCACAGCGACCGGACCCAGGCGCTCGTGACCTACGAGCTCGATGGTCGCGTCGCGACCGAGTGGATCGCCGCCGCGCGGCTGCGCCCCGACCCGGCGGCCGATACCGACGAGCAGCCGACCGTCCGCTGAGCGGTCATCTCCCGCGGGCCGGCCCTGCTCAGGAGAAGAGCGGGCGGTGAGCGCCGCCCGGCCTCCCCAGGAGGTGGCGGAAGAGGGCGACGCCGTCACCCGTGCCCGCCGCTGCGGCAGCCGCCGTACGCACCGCCGACTCGACGACCTCGGGCGGAGGTGTGACCTCCAGGCCGATCGCGTCTGCGAGGTCGAGGGTGTGGGCCAGCAGCTCGAACGTGCGGGTAGGGAGGTAGTCGGCCAGCCGCATGCCGCCGACCACGGTCGCGACCACCCGGTCGTCCGCGGTCGCGGCCAGAGCGCTTCGGGTGCGCTCCACCGCCTGGCGCACGGCGGTCATCGGCTCGGCGCCGAGATCACGTCCGGCCTGGTGGCCGCGCTCCGCGACGGCGCGGTCTTCCGCGCCGGCGATGCTGCGGGCCGCGACGAAGTAGGCGCCGGCGCTCTCGCAGACGATCTCAGCCGGCGCCGGCTGGCCGAGGTACGTCGCCACGGTGGTCACCGCGCGGAGCGTGTGACCCACGAGCGCCCGGACGTCCCACTCGCCCAGGCCCGGCCGCGGCCACTGCTCGTCGCCGATCCGCCCGCACAGCTCGGCGAACATCTCCGCCGCGCGCAGGAACGTCTCGCGCTCGTTGGTGATCATGACAGCAGCGGCTTGGTCAGGTCGTCGGTCGACGCGCGCCCGGTGGCGACCCGGACCAGGTCGAGACCGGACCAGCGCGGCGACCTGCCTGCGGATTGCTCGTAGGCGTCGGAGAGGGCGTCGGCAACCCTGCCTACTGCGTCGGACACGAGCGGCGACGGGCGCTCGCTGCCCACGACCCGGTGCAGGTCGTCGCCGTGGGTGACGAGCTCGAGCAGCCGGGTCAGCAGGAAGTCGTCGCCGCGCAGCGGACCGCGGCGCCCGAGCACCACCGCCGGGAACCCGTCGTCGAGGGAGCGCCACGCCTCGGCCGCGAGCTCGTCGATGCCCGCGAGCTCGCGGCCGCGGAGCGATCGCGCGAGGCCCGTCGTGTCGTCGGCGATCTGGTGCTGCGCCGGGTGATAGCCGGCGACGTAGCTCGCGAGGCTGATCGGATCCCGGTCCGGCGCCGGGATCACCTCGGCGACCATGTGGAGCCCGTAGCCGAGGTGGACGACGAGGTCGCGCACGGTCCACGCGCCGAGCCCGGACGGCTGGTCGGCGAGGTCGAGGACACGCTCGTCGGCGAGCCAGGAGCGCAGGGCGCGCCACTGCTCGCGCAGGACGGGCTCCGTGTGGGTCATCGCGTGCCTCCTGCCGGGTCGGGTGCCCGGAGCGTAGAGCCCTGCGCTGACAGCGCGCTGACGAACCGACGATCGTCGCGGGCCCCGCCGTCAGCCGCCTGTCAGGACGTGGCGCGACGCTCGTCGTACGCCCCCGGCCCTGACAGCCGGTGGATAGTCTTTCGACCGGGCTCGCTGCGGCGGACCCCACGCAGTGAGGCAGGTCCGACATGGCAGGTCCCGGCGGTACCCCGGCCGACGCGTCGCGCCGGAGCTCGGAGCGCGCCCTGTGGCGACTGATCGAGGCCTACCACGCGCTCGTGTACTACGCGCCGGAGCGGCCGGCCGTCTACACCGCGCTCGGCCTCAAGGGCGGGTGGATGGGCTACTTCGCCACACGTTCGGCGGCACTCGGCACCGTGCCCCCGGCCGTGGTGACCGCCTGCTTCTACGGATTCGCGCCGCGCATGGTCGAGCGCGCCCTGCCCGACGCGTGGAGCCACACGACCCCCGCCGCTGCGGCAGGTGCCCGGCTGACCGTGTTCGACCGGGCGGTGAGGCGCCACCTCGGCGATCGCGTCCGCGAACCGGTAGTGGCGGACCTCGCCGGCCGGTTGGCCGGCGCGGTCGACCTCCTGCCCTCCGCCGGATCACCGCTGTTCGGTGCCCACCGCAGCCTTGCGCGCCCCGAGGAGCCCCACCTCGCGCTGTTCTGGGCGACGACGGCCCTGCGCGAGTACCGCGGCGACGCCCACGTCGCGGCCCTCCGCGCGGCCCGGCTCGGTCCGGCCGAGAGCAACCTGCTGATGGTGGCCCTGGGGCTCGTTCCTGAGGACCAGCGCACCTATCGCGGCTGGACCGAGGAGGAGTGGCAGGCCGCAGCCGTCGCGCTCGCCGCTCGCGGCTGGGTCACCGACGACGGGCGGGTGACAGCGACGGGCGCGCGGGAACGGGCCGCGGTCGAGGACCAGACCGACGCCCTCACCGCGGAAGCATGGAGCCACCTCGACGACGACGCACTCGCCGCGCTCGCCGCCGACCTCGCCGGGGTGACCGAGCCGATCGTCACGGGCGGCGGCGTGCCCTACCCCAACGGCATGGGTATGGCGCCGGCCGCCGAGGTGGCGGTGGGATGACCGACGCGCCTCTGGTCCGCCTCCTCGGTGCCGTCGCCGTGCGGCAGCCCGACGGCACAGCGGCATCGCCCGCACGACTGGACCGCACGGTGCTCGCGCACCTGGCGCTCGCCGCGGGTCGCGCGGTGCCGGCGGCGGACCTGATCGACGCCGTGTGGGGCGCGCATCCACCGGACGGGGCGCGCAACGCCCTCCAGGTGAAGGTGTCGCGGCTCAGGCGGCACCTCGGTCCGCACGGTGACGCGCTCCGCCACCACCAGGGCAGCTATCGGCTGGACCTCCCCGCCGCCGAGGTCGACCTCCTCCTCGCGGACGAGCTCGCCCGGCTCGCCCGTGCGTCCTTCGCCGCGGACCGCGTCGGCGAGGCGGCCGTCCTCGCCGAGCGCGGGCTCGCCTTGTGGCAGGGCCCGCCGTTCGCCGACCTCGACGACCACCCGCGGCTGGTGGCCGCGCGCGATCGGGCCGACGAGGACCATGCGGTCCTGCAGGAGGTCGTGGCAGCGGCGGCGATCGACGACGGGGCCACGGTCGGCCGTGCGGTGGAGGTGCTGCGCGAGCTGCTGGCAGGCGACCCGCTCCGTTCCAGCGCCCGGCTGCTGCTGATGCGGGCGCTCGACCGGGCCGGGCGCCGCGCCGAGGCACTGGCGGTCTACGACGTCGGTCGTCGGGTGCTCGCCGAGGAGACCGGACTGGCGCCGCCGGAGCCGCTGCAGCGGGAGTTCGAGCGGCTGCTCGCCGCCGAGCGCCGCGCGGCGCGACGCGAGCCGGGCGCGGTTGCCACACGCACGGTCCCGGCCGGCGCGATGGCCACCGCGCGATGGCTCGCGCGCGAGGGCGCCGCGGACGCCGCGATCGAGCTCGCGCTGCGCGGCTCCTGGTGGTGGTGGCTCGGCGGGCGCCGGTCGGAGGGACGGGACCTGCTGGAGGAGCTCGTCGGGCTGGCCGCTGCCGACGGGGGCGAGCACGCCTCCGTGCGGGGCGCGACTGCCTGGGTCGCTGTGTTCGACTCGGTGAGTGCCGCGGCCGAGGAGGCGATCGCGGCCGGCGAAGCGACCCTGAAGGTCGCGGCCGGGCAGGCCTGGAGTCGGCACGAGTCGCTGGCCGCCGTACTGCTGGCCGAACGACTGTTTCAACGGGGCGAGCCGCGGCGGGGCGCCGTGCTGCTGGAGCTCGGCAGGGCCGGTTTCGACCGCTCGGGTGACGCGTGGGGTCGGGCGCTGGTCCGAATCGCCGAGGCGAAGGCCGATCTCCAACGGGGCGCCGTCCTGCGGGCGGCGGCCCGCGGACGGGAGGCCCTCGCGGCGTTCGAGGACCTCGACGACGCGGCGGGCCGGATGATGGCCACCGACCTGCTCGGGTACTGCGCCGAGGTCGTCGGCGACCTGTCCGCCGCGGCCCGCACCCACCAGCGCGCGCTCGCGCTCGCGCGCGACGTCGACGCACCCGAGTGGCAGGCGACCCAGCTGACCCGCCTCGGCTCGGTCCAGGCGCTGATCGGGTCCGAGCGGAGCCTGACGACCCTGCAGGCCGGGGTCGAGCTGGCCCGGTCGGTGGGGTCGTCCGCAGGCGTCGCGCTCGCGGAGAACGGGCTGGGCCTCGCGCGCGGCTTGTCCGGGCAGCACGAGCGAGCAGCGGAGATCCACGCCGACGCCCTCGCGTGGTACGAGCGGCAGGCGTCGCCAGCGGGGATCAGCTACACGGCCGGCCGGCTCGCGCTCGAGCTCGCGGCGATCGGGTCGGAGGAGGCCGCCACGTTCGCACGACGCTCGGTCGACCTCGCCCGTCGCACGGGCGACCCGCGCGCGGTCGCGCACGGGCTCGAGGCCGTCGCGCTGACGCCCGGTGATGCGCCCGCACGCGCCCGGGCGCTGGGCGGCGCCCGCGCGCTCCGGCGTCGTACTGGCTCGCCGCTGCCCGAGCCGGTGGCCGCCGCCCTGCGTGCGGCAGCCGCCGAGCTCAGCGGGGAGCTGGGTGACGACCTCGCCGTGCGGATGCGCGAGGGAGTCCGCGAGGCGCAGGGGCTGCTCCCGGGAGTCGCGACAGCCTGAGGGTCAAGCGATCTCGACCCGCAGCGAGCATCCTCGTCGCGAACGGTGCAATCGGCGCGCGAGGCGGCGGGCCCGGGCGTTCGCGGCCTCGACGAGCGCGACCGGCAGGGCGCCCGCGCTCTCGGCCTCGGACACGAGGCGGTGCAGCAGGAGCGTCCCGACGCCGACTCCCTGCCACTCGTCGCACACGAGCAGCCCGAGGTCCCACGTCGTCCCGCTGCGATCGGGCAGGCCGACCGCGAGCGCGACCATCACGTCGCCGTAGCCGAACGCCGCGGTGGCGCAGCCCTCCCACACGGCTTCTCGCACCTGGGCGGCCAGCCGGGCCACCGGGTCGGCGACGACACCGAAGAACCGGTCGCGCAGGCACTCCTCGGAGCACGACGCCACCAGCGCGGCGACCGCCTGCTCGTCCCCCGGGCGGAGGTTGCGCACGACCATGGCGTCCATGTCCCGATCGTGCGCGGCACCGCTGACCGGCCGCTGACGCAGAAGCAGCGCAGGAGCGCCGGAGGGTCAGGTGATCGTCGCGAGGTCGCGCACGGCGTACCTCAGGTGCTCCCACTCCTCGTTGAGGATGACGTGGAGGCAGGCGAGCACCGGCTCCTGGTGCTCCGACGCCCACGGGTTGGGCCGGGTCTCGGCGAGGGTGTCGGCGTCGACGGTCGCGAGGTAGTCGCGCACGATCGCTTGGTGCTCGGCGCGCACCTGGAGCACCTGCTCGTAGGAGTCGGGCTCGCGGAAGATCGTCATGTCGCCGCCCTCGGTGGCGTACTCGGCGAACGGGATGCCGATCCAGTGGAACGGCTGCTCCTGCTGGAGGATCGCGCCGTGCAGCCAGGCGTTGGTGGCCAGCACCAGGTGGCGCAGCGTCTGCTCGAAGGTCCATTCGCCCTCGACCGAGATCTGCTCCTTGCCGACCGCGGTCGGCACCACGTCGGCCCAGGCCTCCTCGACCGCGGCCCAGGCCTCGCGCAGGCCCTCAGGGGTCTGCGCGTGCTTGAGCTCGCGGCCGGGGAGCTGGGCGTTGAGCTGCTGCTCGACGTACGGCGTGACGTCGACGCCGTTGACCCAGATCGGGCCGTCGGTCAGGTCGTGGGTGTCGACCTGGAGGCCGACCACCCAGGAGCCGCGCACGACGGCGTCGCTGAGGTCGCAGCGCACGAAGCGGGCACCCGAGAGGTCCTGGTCGGTGAAGTCCATGCGGCGATGGTGGCACCGACCGGGGACACCCTCTCGCCGGTCACGCGTGGGCGTGGGTGGGGGACGACGTGCTGCTGCTCGAGAGGAGGGAGGCCGACCGGGCCGCGAGCCACAGCGCGGAGAGCCCGACCAGCCCGTAGACCACACGGGAGGCGGCGTTGGTCTCGCCGAACTCCATGCCGCCGAAGATGGTGGCGACCAGGTCGAACTCGGCGACCGCGACCAGGCCCCAGTTCAGTGCGCCCACGACCGCGAGGGTGCCGGCGAGGATGTCGATCTTCTTCATGGGAGTGCTCCTTGTGTCGAGGTTTTGTCGAGGTTCTGGCCCTGAGTCAACGCGAGGGGATGCGCGTTGTCAAGTGTTTGTACAAAGAACGTCCAAGGTATGTAGAGTGCGGCTCGTGGACGGGCTGATGCGGATCGGGGAGCTGTCGCGCCGGACGGGCGTGTCCCCGGAGCTGCTGCGCGCCTGGGAGCAGCGCTACGGGCTGCTCCAGCCGACGCGCTCGCCCGGCGGCTTCCGGCTCTACTCGGCCGACGACGAGGCGCGGGTACGGCGTACCAACGCCCACCTCGAGGACGGCCTCTCGGCCGCCGAGGCCGCGCGGCTGGCGATGGCCGAGGCGTCGGAGGAGCCCGTCGTCCCCGCCGGCGACGGGCAGCAGTCCGTCGTCGCCTACCTCGCGGTCCAGCTCCGCGACGCGCTCGACAGGTACGACGCCGCCGGCGGCCATGCGGCGCTCGACCGGCTCTTCGGCACCGTGTCCGTGGAGTTCGCGCTCACCGAGGTGCTGATCCCCTACCTGCACGAGCTGGGGGAGAGGTGGGCGTCCGGCGAGATCACCGTGGCGCAGGAGCACTTCGCCGCGAACCTGGTCCGCGGCCGGCTGCTGGGGCTGACCCGCGACTGGGGCTCCGGCGGCTCGTCGTCGGCGCTGCTCGCGTGCCTGCCCGGCGAGAACCACGACCTCGGCCTGATCCTGCTGGGCGTGCTGATCGCGCGGCGGGGCTGGCGGGTGACGTTCCTCGGCGCGAACACGCCGTTCGACGGTCTCGAGGCGAGCATCCTCGACCTGCGACCCTCGCTCGTCGTGCTCGCGACCATCGACGCCGGGCTGTTCCACGAGCACGCAGCTTCGGTGTCGTCGCTGGCTGCGATGAGCCCGCTGGCGGTCACCGCGCCCGTCGACGACGGCGTCATCAGCGCCACCGGGGCGCGGCCGCTGGTCCACGACATCGCCGCCGCGGCGAGCTCGCTGAGCAGTCGCTGACCGGACGGCGACGCTCGCGCGCTGCGTGCGGGAATCCGAGAGGCTCCCGCCGCGCTGTGCCTGCCATGACCGACGACCGGAGCGCTCTCGACGGGCTGCACCCGCTGCTCCGGGCGCGCTACAGCCCGGTCGCTTTCGATCCGGCCCACCGGCTCGCCGAGGCGGACGTCGCCCTGCTGCTGGAGGCCGCCCGGTGGGCGCCGTCGGCCGGCAACTCCCAGCCCTGGGCGTTCGTCGCGGCGCGGCGCGAGGACCCGACCCACGCCCGGTTGTCGGAGCACCTGGCACCCAGCTCGCGCGGCTGGGCGACGTCCGCGTCGGCCCTGGTCGTCAACATCGTCCACCGGCACGTCGACGACTCCGACCTGCTCTACTCGGCGTTCGCCGACTACGACCTCGGCCAGGCGGTCGCCCACATGACGCTCCAGGCGCAGGCGATGGGCCTGGCGTGCCGGCAGTTCCGTGCGTTCGACCTGGGCTCCCTGAGCGACGAGTTGTGCCTCGCGCCCGGGTGGGAGGTCATGTCGATGACGGCGATCGGGCGGTCGACGGCCTCCGAGCCGCCGGGGCGGGTACGGCGTGACCCCGCGGACCTGCGGACCCGAGCGCTGAGGGGTTCGGCGCAGCCGAGGTGACCCGCGACCGACGCGGGTCGTACGCCGCGGCGACGCCCGGCCGAACAGTCGGCGATCCCGTCGTGATGCGGCATCGGCGGCGCGCCGGCGCTCCTACGATCCGGGCGTGCGTTGGCGCTGGATCGCTGCAGGTGTCGTCGGGGTGCTGCTGGTCGGAGCCGGCATCGGCACCTACCTGTACGGCGACGAGTACGGCTGGTGGGCGGACCCCAGCGTCAGTGACGCCCCCGAGGCCGAGCCGGCGTCGGTGGAGACCGTCGTCAGCGGGCTGCACGTGCCGTTCGACCTGGCGTTCCTGCCCGACGGGTCGGCGCTGGTGACCGAGCGGGTGACCGGCGAGCTGCGGCGGGCGCATCCCGACGGCACGCTGACCGACGTGCGCACGATCGACGAGATCGCCGTACAGGGTGCGGAGCAGGCGGGGCTCCAGGGCATCGCGGTGTCGCCGTCGTACGAGAGGGACGGCTGGATCTACCTCTACTTCACGACCGAGGACGACAGCCGGGTCGTGCGGACCAGGCTCGCGGACGACGCGCCGCTCGAGCCGATCGTCACCGGCATCCCGCGCGGCGACATCCACAACGGCGGGCGGATCAGGTTCGGGCCGGACGGGATGCTCTACATCACCACCGGCGAGGCCGGCTTCGTGCCGGAGCGGGCGCAGGACCCCGACGACCTCGGCGGCAAGATCCTGCGCGTCACGCCCGACGGCGACGCGGCGCCGGGCAACCCGGTCGAGGGGTCGCCGGTCTACGCGTCCGGCTGGCGCGACCCGCAGGGCCTCGCGTGGGACGACGAGGGCCGGCTCTACGCCTCGGAGTTCGGCCACAACAGCCTCGACGAGCTCAACCTGGTGATGCCGGGCGGCAACTACGGCTGGCCCGAGACCGAGGGCCCGTCCGACGACCTCGGCATGGTCAACCCGCTCGCGACCTGGAAGCCCGCCGACGCCTCGCCGAGCGGGATGACGTTCCACGACGGCCAGCTGTGGATCGCGTGCCTGCGCGGCGAGCGGCTCTACCGCATCAACACCGACGGCACCGGCGCCGAGCAGCTGCTGGCCGGGGAGTACGGGCGGCTCCGGCTGGTCACCGAGGCGCCGGACGGATCGCTGTGGGTGCTGACCAACAACCGCGAGGGGCCCGAGCACGACCTGATCCTGCGGGTGACGCCGTAGCGCCGGTGGTCGAGGAGGCCGGCGGCTCCCGGTGGTCGAGGAGGCCGTTTACGGCCGTCACGAGACCCCTCAGCCGCGGCGCCGCACCTCGCTCGGGGAGGCGCCGAACCACCGTCGGCACGCGCGCGAGAGCGCGCTCTGCTCGCTGAACCCGAGCACGCCGGACAGCTGGGCGAGCGGCATCGTGGTCTCCCGGAGGTAGCGCTCGGCCTCCTCGCGGCGGACGTCGTCGACGAGCGTGGCGAACGTGGTGCCCTGGGCGGCGAGCTGGCGCTGGAGGGTCCGCGGGTGCAGCGCGAGCTGCTCGGCGACGAGGCCGAGGTCCGGCCCGCCGGCGGGCAGCATCCGCCGTATCAGCCGGACCACCGGATCGATGGTGACCGCAGGCGTCGGCAGCGCGATCGACGCGAGGTAGTCGCGCACCACCGCGTGCACCGCGTGGTCGGCGGACAGCGGCCGCGCGAGCACCGAGCGCCGGAAGCGGAAGCCGTACGACGCCGCGCCGAACCGCACCGGGCAGCCGAAGTAGTCGGCGTGGCCGGCGTCGCGCGCGGGCGCGCCGTGGCGCAGCTCGACCGAGAGCGGGCGGAAGTCGTCGCCCGCGAGCAGCTGGAAGACCCGCACCGAGACGCCGAGCCCGAGCTCGGCGGCCTGGCGGTGGGGCGGCGGTCGCGGGTCGACGAGCCGCCACTCGAATCCGGCAGTGCGGCCGGCGGACACGGTGACCGACACCGCGATGGCGGGGCCGTAGACGTTGAGGTACTGCTCGATCGCCGCGAGCGCGTCGCCCACGGTCGCCGCCGTGCGGGCCGCGACGCCCAGCGGCCCCAGGATGTCGAGGCCCTGGCGCTGCGCGAGCCGGCGCCCGAAGTCGTCGGCGCCGGTGGCCCGCGCGGCGGACTCGAGCACGGCGACGACGCCGCGGTAGCCGATGAAGCTGTCGTGGTCGCCGATCGCCGCGCGGGGGAGGTGCGCCGCGCGGAGCAGCGGGTCGGGATCGACGCCGAGCTCCTCGGTGAGCTCGACGAAGCCCTGGAGCGACGTGCCCCGGATCAGCGACATGTCGTCCAGGGTCAAGAAGTTGTCGCCTGAGGTCAAGACCGCGCGGGCCGCGATTGGCGACCGTTGCGGGACAGCCCGACGAAAGGATCCCCGATGCGCCGCACCACCCCGCGCCGACGCTGGCTCGCGGCAGCGCTGCTCGCCCTGCTGGCCGGCCTGCCTGCCGCGGCCGCCGGCACCGCGACCGCTGCCGACACCGACGCCGCCACCGACCAGCGCGACACCGCGGCGTACGACCGCGGCTACGAGCTCGGGCTGGAGGCCTACCGCTACGGGCTCCCGCTCATCACCACGCAGAAGACGTTCCGCCACCAGACGAGCATCGACGTCTCCAACGACCGCGGCTTCGGGCCGGTCAACCGCTTCAACCCGATCCGACGGTTCGTCACCCCCGAGGATCGCTCGGTCGTCGCGCCGAACCTCGACACGCTCTACTCGATCGCGTGGCTCGACCTGAGCCGCCAGCCGCAGGTGGTCCACGTGCCGCGGGTCGAGGACCGCTACTTCGTGATCCCGCTGATGAGCCCCTACACCGAGAACTTCGCCAACCTCGGATCCGTCCGGCGCACGGCGCCCGGGGACTACGCGATCGTCGGACCCGACGACCACGACGTCCGGCTGCCCGCCGGTGTGCGCAAGGTGCGGTCGCCGTACGACCGGGTCTGGATCATCGAGCGGATCTACGCCGACAACGACAGCCTCGCCGACCAGCGGCGCGTGAACCGGATCCAGGACCGCACCACCGTCACCCCGCTCAAGAGGTACGGCGACCGCGACTGGACGCCGCCGGTGCCGCAGGACCCGGACACCACGATCCACGAGGCGCCGCTGCCGACCGGCATGACGTTCTACGACCGGCTGGGCAGGCTGCTCGAGCAGTTCCCCGCGCCGGTCGCCGACCGGCCGCTGCTGCGCCAGCTCGCCGAGATCGGCGTCGGCCCCGGCAAGCGCCCGTCCGCCGACGACTCCCTCGACCCGGACCTGGTTGCGGGCATGAAGGACGCGGCCGCGGCAGGCGCGGCGACGGTGCTCGGCGACGCGCAGGCGATCTACGGCCAGGTGTTCAACCAGTTCAACGGCTACCTGGTGACGCCGACGGGGACCTACGGCACCGACTACCGCCTGCGCGCCGTCGTCACCCAGGTCGGCCTCGGCGCGCTGCGCTCGAACGAGTCGATCTACCCGCTCGCGCTGCTCGACCGGACCGGCGCGCCGCTGACCGGCGCCAAGAGGTACGTCGTGCACGTCCCCGCCGGCGGGCTGCCGCCGGTCACCGACGACGGGTTCTGGTCGCTGACGCTCTACGACAACGCGGGCTTCATCGTGCCCAACGCCATCGACCGGTTCGCGATCAACGACCGCACCGACCTGCACTACAACGAGGACGGGTCGCTCGACCTCTACCTCCAGGCGACCCGGCCCACCGACCCGCAGCAGGCGCAGAACTGGCTGCCGACGCCCGAGGGCGGGTTCCGGCTCCTGTGGCGCCTCTACGCCACCCGTACCAGTGCCATCCCCGGCGTCCTCGACGGCACCGGCTGGCGCGCCCCGGCCATCGTGCCGGCGAGCTGACCGCGCGAGGAGACAGCGATGACCAACCTCGCGAACAACCTGGTCCGGAGCGCCCTCCGCGCACCGGAGGCGCCCGCGATCCGGCTCGGCGACGTGACGCTGACGTACGGCGACCTGCTGCGCCGCGCCGCGGGCGTCGCCGGGTGGCTGCGTGCCAACGACGTCCGACCCGGCGAGCGGGTGGCGGTGATGATGCCGAACCTGCCCGCGTTCCCGGTCCACTTCTACGGCGCGCTGCTGGCGGGCGCGGTCGTCGTACCGATGAACCCGCTGCTCAAGGAGCGGGAGGTCGAGTACTACCTGCGCGACTCCGGCGCGCGGGTGCTCTTCGCGGCGGAAGGGAGCGGGCCCGACGCCCTGGCCGCGTGCGCCGCGGCCGGGGTGCGGCTCGTCGAGGTCGGGCCGCTCGGGCTCGAGACAGCGCCAGTCGCGGACGCCGCGATGGAGCCGCGCGCGGCCGACGACACCGCGGTGATCCTCTACACGAGCGGCACCACGGGCCAGCCCAAGGGCGCCGAGCTCACCCACGCCAACCTGGCGAGCAACGCGGCGACCACCGCGACCACCCTGACCCAGGTCGGCCCGGACGACGTGGCGATGGGGTGCCTGCCCCTGTTCCACGTGTTCGGGCTGACCTGCGGGCTCAACGCCGGCATCGCGGCCGGGGCCTGCCTGACCCTGCTCCCGCGGTTCGACCCCGCCGCCGCGCTGCGGACGATCGAGGAGCACGGCGTCACCGTGTTCCTCGGCGTGCCGACGATGTACGCCGCGCTGTTGGAAGCGCCGGGCGCGGCCGACGCCGACGTCTCCAGCCTGCGCACCTGCGTGTCCGGCGGAGCGGCGCTCCCGGTGGAGGTGCTGAGGTCGTTCGAGGCGGCGTTCGGCTGCGTGATCCTCGAGGGCTACGGGCTCTCGGAGACCTCGCCGGTCGCGAGCTTCAACCACCCGGACAAGGTGCGGAAGCCCGGCTCGATCGGCACCCCTGTCGCCGGCGTCGAGATGTGCCTGGTCGGCGTCGAGGACGGCGCCGTGCCGGTCGGCGAGGTCGGCGAGATCGCGATCCGCGGCGAGGGCCTGATGAAGGGCTACTGGGGCCGGCCCGACGCCACCCGGGAGGCGGTGCCCGACGGCTGGTTGCGCACCGGCGACCTCGCCCGCCTGGACGAGGACGGCTACTTCTACATCCTCGACCGCAAGAAGGACCTGATCATCCGCGGCGGCTACAACGTCTACCCGCGGGAGGTCGAGGAGGTGCTCTACGAGCACCCCGACGTCACGGAGGCTGCCGTCGTCGGCGTACCTCACCCGGAGCTGGGCGAGGACGTCGCCGCCGCGGTCGCGCTCCGCGCCGGAGCCGAGGCGACGCCTGACGACCTGATCGCCTTCGTCAAGGCGCGGATCGCGCCGTACAAGTACCCGCGCCACGTCTGGGTCGTCGACGCCCTGCCCAAGGGCGCCACCGGGAAGATCCTGCGCCGCGAGGTCGCCGTGCCGACCGGCCTCTTGTCCTGACCCACCCACCGAAGGAGCACACCGATGAGCCGATTCGACATCACCCAGACCAACGTCGCCGTCCGCCGCCTGATCGAGACGACCGACAACCCCCGCCACAAGTGGATGCTGCAGGCCTACGACCGGCACCGGAGCCTCGAGATGGCCGGCCGCTGGAAGGAGATCTTCGCCCCGGAGATGACCGTCGAGCACCCGGTCTACAACTTCAACGTCTTCGGCATCAACACGGTGCTCGCCGGCGCCGAGGCGGTGCAGGCGGTCTACGAGGAGTGGTCGCGCACGGCGCAGTGCGTCTTCTACACCGACGACGAGAAGCTCGCCGTCGGCGACAACATGATCGTCTCGACCGCCACCATCTACCAGCAGACGCCCGGCGCCGTGCTCGCCGAGGCAGGCGCGCCGGTCGACCCCGCCGCGCACTACCTGGTCGCGAACGTCGAGCACATGATCTGGCCGTACGACGACGAGGGCCGCCTGGTCGGCGAGGACGTGTGGGAGATCGACGAGAGCAAGCGCCAGGTCATCCCGCTCGAGCCGCACGAGGTGCTCACCGTCGAGCAGACCAGCAGGCTGCTCGACCCCTACATCGTGCCGCTGCCCACGCGACCGTTCTGACGCCTTGTGTGATCGGCTCGCGCGAGCGATGCTGATTACATGATTACACAGCAAGAGCGTGAGCAGCTGCGCGGCTGGTTCGCCGGCCGGCTGCCCGACGGCGTCTACGACGAGCTCGTCGACGTCGTCGTCGACCGTGACGAGATCACCGTCGTCGGGCGGATCCCCGAGCCCAAGCTGGCGAAGGACGCGGCCGACGCCGAGCGCGATGCCGCGCTCCGCGGTCGGATCCAGGAGTTCCGCGAGCGCACCCGCAAGGACCGGATGGCGGTCGCACGGGAGGCCGAGCACCGCTTCGACCGGAAGGTCGCGTGGGGCGTCGAGTGCGGCGCCGTACGCGAGGTCTTCACCAACCTCGCGGCGCCGGTGATGACCCGGCTGCGGCAGCCCGAGCGCGAGGTGCTCGACACCCTGGTCGCCGGGGGCGTCGCGCGCAGCCGCAGCGACGCGCTGGCCTGGTGCGTGCGGCTCGTCGGCAGCAACACCGACGAGTGGCTCGGCAAGCTGCGCGAGTCTCTGCAGCAGGTGCACGAGGTGCGCGCCGAGGGCCCGCAGGCGTCGTGACCACACCGAGCATCCACGAGTGGCTCGGAGGCACCGACGCCCTCCTGCGCCTGACCGAGGTCTTCTACGCCAAGGTGCGGCAGGACCCGGTGCTCG
The DNA here is from genome assembly GCF_013410655.1 of Nocardioides thalensis. Taxonomy (NCBI): domain Bacteria; kingdom Bacillati; phylum Actinomycetota; class Actinomycetes; order Propionibacteriales; family Nocardioidaceae; genus Nocardioides; species Nocardioides thalensis. The sequence continues at coordinate 3,268,253 of NZ_JACCFP010000001.1, read as the reverse complement.
CGCCGGTCTTCGCCGACATGGGCGACGACCACCCCGCGCACGTCGCGACGTGGCTCGCCGAGGTGTTCGGCGGCCCGGCCGAGTACACCGCGCACCACGGCGGCCACGCCGGCATGGCCCGCCACCACCTCGGCCGCGGGATCACCGAGGAGCAGCGCCGCCGCTGGGTCGGGCTGCTCCAGGACGCCGCCGACGAGGCCGGCCTGCCCACGGATCCCGAGTCGCGCGCAGTCTTCGCCTACTACGTCGAGTGGGGCAGCCGGATGGCGATCATCTACTCGGGCGCCGCCCCGCCGCCGATCGACGAGTCCGTCGAGGTGCCGCGCTGGGGCTGGGGCCAGACGCCGCCCTGGGAGGGGTAGCCGCGGCCCGTTAAGTTGATCCGGTGACCCGCGCCTACCCCGCCGACCCGCACTCCTTCGCCCGCCCCAACGAGGTCGTCGTCCGGCATGTCGGGCTCGACCTCGACGTGGACTTCGATGCCTTCCGCATCAGCGGTACGGCGACGTTCGACCTGGAGCGCCGTACGCCGGACGCGACCCAGCTGGTGCTCGACACCTGGCAGCTCGACGTGCGGGCGGTGACCACCGCCGAGGGCGAGGCGCTGGACTTCGAGGTGGGGGAGGAGGACCCCGTCCTCGGCCGCCCGCTGACGATCACGCTCGGTGCCGGCGACCGGGTGGTCGTCACCTACGCCACCAGCCCGGAGGCGAAGGCCCTCCAGTGGCTGGAGCCGGAGCAGACCGCGTCGGGCAAGCCGTTCCTGTTCACCCAGGGCCAGCCGATCCTCACCCGCACCTGGATGCCGTGCCAGGACAGCCCGGCGGTGCGGGCGACGTACGACGCGACCATCCGGGTGCCCGCCGACCTGATGGCCGTGATGAGCGCGGAGAACCCGACCGAGCGCTCGGTCGACGGCGAGTACCGCTTCACGATGCCGCAGCCGGTGCCGGCGTACCTCATCGCCCTGGCCGTCGGCGACCTCGAGTTCCGCGAGGTCGGCGCGCGCAGCGGCGTCTACGCCGAGCCATCGGTCGTCGAGGGCGCGGCGTGGGAGTTCGCCGACACGGAGAAGATGATCGAGGCGGCCGAACGGCTCTACGGGCCCTACCGGTGGGGCCGCTACGACATGCTCGTGCTCCCGCCGAGCTTCCCCTACGGCGGCATGGAGAACCCGCGGCTGACGTTCGTGACGCCGACCATCCTCGCCGGAGACCGCTCGCTAGTGACGCTGATCGCGCACGAGCTCGCGCACTCGTGGTCGGGCAACCTGGTCACCAACGCGACCTGGAACGACATCTGGCTCAACGAGGGCTTCACGACCTACTTCGAGGTCCGCATCGACGAGGAGCTGTACGGCGCCGCGTACGCCGCGATGCTGCTGCGCCTCGGGCGGCAGGAGCTGGCGCGCGGGGTCGAGCAGGAGCAGCCGCGCGACACCTGGCTCGAGCTCGACCTCGTCGGCCGTGACCCCGACGAGGGACCGTCCAAGATCCCCTACGAGAAGGGCTCGCTGTTCCTGCGGCTCATCGAGTCCGCCGTCGGGCGGGAGCGGTGGGACGCGTTCCTGCGGTCCTACTTCGACCGGTTCGCGTTCGAGTCGATGGACACCCCGACGTTCCTGTCGTTGCTGAAGTCCGAGCTGCTCGACCCGGCCGGCGTCTCCGCCGAGGACCTCCAGCTCGAGGCCTGGGTGCACGGCCCGGGCGTGCCCGACAACGAGCCGCTCACCGAGTCCGACGCCTTCGACAAGGTCGACGCCGAGGTCGCTCGGCTGCTCGCGGGCACCGCGTCCGCCGACCTCGACACCGACGGCTGGGTGAGCCACCAATGGGTGCACTTCGTCCGCGCGCTGCCGCTGGACCTGGGCGTCGACCGGATGGCCGAGGTCGACGCCGCGTTCGGCTTCACCGCCAGCGGCAACATCGAGGTCGCCACCGCGTGGCTCGAGCTCGCTGTCGAGTCCGGCTTCGCCTTCGAGACCCCTGCGGTCGACCAAGCGCTCGCGGAGTTCCTCGTCCGCCACGGCCGGGCGCTCTACGTCAGCAAGGTCTACCGCAAGCTCGCCGCCACCGACCGTGGCCTCGCGCGGGCCCGCGAGATCTACGTGACTGCCCGGCCGACGTACCACCCGGTCACGCAGGCGGGCATCGACCGGCTCCTCGCCTGACACTGGCCCTGTCGGCGCCACCTCCTAGCCTCCCCGCCATGACCTACGCCAACGTCGGCACCCTCGGCGCCGTGCCCGGGAAGCGCGACGAGCTCGTCGCCCACCTCATCCGCTCGTCTCCCGAGCTGGCCGACGCCGGCTGCCTGCTCTACGAGGTCGGCGTCAACGACGACCAGCCCGACACGGTGTTCGTGGCCGAGCTGTGGACGTCCGCCGAGGCCCACCGCGCGTCGCTCGAGCTGCCGGAGGTGAAGGCGTCGATCGCGGAAGCCCGGCCGCTCCTGTCGGGCGAGTTTGGCGGGTTCGCCTTCGACGTCCTCGGCTCGCCGCTCCGCGACTAGACCAGGCCCAGCTCCCTGGCCCGCACGCCGGCCTGGAACCGCGACTCGGCCCCGAGCGCGGCCATCAGCTCGGCCACCCGACGGCGGTAGGTCCGCACCCCGAGCCCGAGCGTCCGCGCCGCCGCCTCGTCCTTGACCCCGCGGCTCAGCAGGTCGAGCACCTGGGGGGCGATCTCGCGGATCTCGGCGATCTGGGCGTCGAACTCCGACAGCTCGGTCGCCTTGCGCCAGACCGCGTCGAAGAGCGACGCGACGCCCTCGACGACCTCCGGCTGGGTGATGACGCTGTAGGTACGCCGGTCGGCGCGCGGGTGGCCGCCGAGGATCGCGATCCGGCGGTCGAGGATCATCGTGTCGTTGATCTCGTCGGTCGTGATCCGGATGCTGGCGCCGTGCGCCTCGCAGAACTGCACGAGCCCGCGCGCCGCGACCGGGTCGAACACCGCATTGGGCAGGTAGATCTTGCGGAGGCGTACGTCGCCCGGCGGGCTCACGACGCCGGCCGCCTCACCGGCGCGGCGAGCGGCGCGCCAGGTGTGCAGCTTGTTAGCGGCGAACGCGACGTCGGTCGCCGCGGCCATCAGGTGGCCGGTGCGCGCCACCAGCTCGGCCTCGCCGTGGACGACGGCGACGCTCTCACCGGCGCGCATGCTCATGGTCCGATTCTCCTCCGACCCGCAAGGAAAGGGGAGGGCTGGCAACAAGCTGCCAGCCGCGTGATCGCACGGCGATCGCCGACCACGCTGGCCGCATGACGACACAGACGATCACCCCCACCGCCGACGCCGCAGGCACGTGGCAGCTCGGCGACCGCACCGTCAACCGGATCGGCTTCGGCGCCATGCGGCTCATCGGCAGCCCGTTCGCGACGGCCCCGGGCGACCGCGACGCCGCGGTCGCCGTACTCCGCCGCGCCGTCGAGCTCGGCGTCAACCACATCGACACCGCGGCGTTCTACTTCACGCCGTTCCAGTCCTCCAACGAGCTGATCGCCACCGCGCTCCAGCCCTACCCCGACGACCTCGTGATCGTCACCAAGGTCGGCCCGAGCCGGTCGCGGGCGGGCGAGTTCGAGCCGTACGCCCGACCCGACCAGCTCCGCGCCCAGGTCGAGGAGAACCTCCGCCACCTGGGTCGCGACCATCTTGACGTGGTCAACCTGCGCTGGGGCGCGGGTCAGGGCACCGAGGACGGCTCGGTCGCCGAGCACGTCGGGGCGCTCGCCGAGCTGCGCGACGCCGGCCTGCTCCGTCACGTCGGCGTCTCGAACGTGACGGCCGCGCAGCTCGCGGAGGCGCTCACGGTCGCGCCGATCGTGTGCGTGCAGAACCGGTTCGGCCTGACCGAGCGGAATTGCGACGACGTCCTCCGGATGTGCGGCGAGCACGGCATCGCGTTCGTGCCGTTCTTCGCGGTCGGCGCCGGCGTCGAGGGCGCCAACCCCTGGGGTCCCGCCGACACGACCGGCGAGGACGTCATCGCCGCGATCGCCGCCGCGCACGACGCGACCCCCGCCCAGGTGCGCCTCGCCTGGACCCTGCACCAGGGTGGGCACGTGCTCGCCATCCCCGGCACCGGCAACCCCGCCCACCTGGCCGAGAACGTGGCCGCCGGCGCCCTCCGCCTGACCGGCGACGAACTGGCCGCCCTCGCCGCCCTGGTGGTCGAGGAGGCCCGCTAGGGCCGTCACGAGACCCCACCGCCGGCGCCGCTGCTCGACTCGGCCGCCTCGAGACCAGCCGGGGTTACCGGGTCCCGCGGCAACCAGCGCAGCGCGACCAGCCCGAGCACGACGTGCAGCAGGCTCGCGGTCACCGCCACGACGTGCAGCCCGCTGAGGAAGGCGCCCTTCGCGTCCGCCGCCAGTGCCGACCCGAGACCGGGCAACTGGAGCGTCTCGTCCAGTGTCGGTGCCAGATCCGGCCCCTGCAGGCGGAACAGCAGCGCAGCGAGCGACCCGAGCAGGGCGATCCCGAGCGCGTTGCCGATCTCGTTGCTCGTCTCGGCGATCGCACCGGCTGACCCCGCCCGCTCGGGAGGTACGGCGCCGACGGCGGTGTCCGCGACGACGGCGAAGCAGATGCCGTAGCCCACTCCCGCGACGACGGTGGAGGCGACGTACCAACCGATGCCACCCGTGACGGTCGTGGGCAGCAGCAGGAGCAGCCCGGCCGCGATCGAGAAGTGGCAGACGAGCAGGGCGGTGCGCTTGCCGACGCGGTCGACGACCATCGGGGTGACGACGCAGGTCGCGGTGAGCACGGCGGCGCCCGGCAGCGCGAGCAGCGCCGCCTCGATGACGGGGACGCCGAGCACGGACTGCAGGTAGATGCCGGCCAGGTACGCCGCTGCCGACCAGGCCGCGAGCGGCAGCAGGCCAGTGACGATCGCGATCGAGAAGATCCGGTCGCGGAAGAGCGAGAACTCCATCAGCGGGTGCTCGAGCCGCAGCTGCCGCCGTACGAACCCACCCAGCACGACGAAGCCGAGCCCGAGGAAGCCGAGCGCGGAGAACGACAGGCGCTCCGCGGCAGCGTGCTTCACGCCGTAGATCGCGAGCAGCAGCCCGACGGCGGAGGTCACCACGCTGATCGCGTCGACCCTTCCTGGCCGCGTGGCGCGCACCTCACGGAGCAGCACGGGGGCGAAGCAGAGGAAGGCGGCGATGACTGGCAGGTTGACCAGGAACACCGATCCCCACCAGAAGCGCTCGAGGAGCAGGCCGCCGATGATCGGGCCGATCGCGAAGCCCGCTGCGAACGCCGCGGCGAAGATGCCGATCGCCTGGGCCCGCCGCCGGGAATCGGCGTAGAGCTCGCTGAGCACCGCGAGCGCGGACGGCAGCAGCGTCGCGCCGGCGATGCCCATCACGGCTCGGGCGGCAATGAGCAGCTCCGTCGTGGGGGCGAACGCGGCCGCTGCCGAGCCGACCCCGAAGAAGGTCGCGCCGATCATCAGCAGCCGGAGGCGGCCGTAGCGGTCGCCGATGTTGCCGAACGCGACGAGCAGCGAGCCGACGGCGAAGCCGTAGATGTCCAGGATCCACAGCGCCTGGTCGGCGGTGGGGTTGAGCTCTTGGCTGATCCGCGGCATCGCGAGGAACAGGATGGAGCCGTCCATCGACACCAGGAGCACCGGTCCGAGCACGACGAGGAGCCCGAGCCAGGCGCGCAGGTTGCCGGACTCGGAGGGGGCAGCAGGATGTGAAGTCACGGCGCCAACATCCGCGCTCGGGCGCGGGCGAGCCAGCCACCTGTCGTGGGTACACCCGCCAGGTGCACCCACACCCTCGCCGCACCGGCCTACGCTCGAAGGCGTGGAGAGCCTCGGAGCGTTCCTGAAGAGCCGTCGCGACCAGATCACGCCGGACGCCATCGGGCTGCGGACCTACGGCACCAGCCGGCGCGTCCCGGGACTGCGCCGCGAGGAGGTGGCGCACCTCGCCGGCGTCAGCGCCGGCTACTACACGCGGCTCGAGCAGGACCAGGCCGGCACCGCCTCGGTGCAGGTCCTCGACGCGCTGGCGCGGGTGCTCCAGCTGGACGACGTCGAGACGGTCCACCTGCACAACCTCGCCCGCCAGCCGAAGCGTGCCGGCCTCGCCGAGCCGCCCGCCGAGGATCCCCATCCCCGCGTACTCGCCCTACTCGACTCGCTCGGCGAGGCCACGCCCGCCCTCGTCCTCGGCCGTCGCGGCGACGTACTCGCGTGGAACCGCAGCGGCCACGCGCTGTTCGCCGAGCACCTGGACTTCGACGCGCCGCGGTCGCCCGGGCCGCGCCCGTCGATCCCGCGGATGTTCTTCCTGGACCCGCTGACGCGCGACCTGCACCGCAACTGGGAGGAGCTCGCGCACATCCACGTCGCGTACCTGCGGCTCACCGCCGGCCGGTTCCCGACCGACGCGCTCCTGGCGAACCTGATCGGCGAGCTCAGCATGCGCAGCGACGAGTTCGCCCGGCTGTGGGCGACCGGCGAGGTCGCCGACTGCACCACCGGCGACATGCACCTCCGCCACCCCACCGTAGGCACCGTGGAGGTCGCCTACCAGGTGTGGCTCCAGCCCGACAGCCCCGACCACCGCCTCGAGATCTACACCCCGAACGACGCGTCCTCCGCCGACGCCCTCCAGCTCCTCACCCGCCGCACCACGCAAACGTCGTTGGTCGAGGAGGCGAACGCGGTGGTCGAGGAGGCCCGATAGGAGACCCGTTGGTCGAGGAGGCCCGCTAGGGCCGTCACGAGACCCCATCGCCGGTGGTTGAGGTGCGAGGAGCGCTAGCGACGAGCGGGGCCGGTGGTTGAGGTGCGAGGAGCGCTAGCGACGAGCCTCGAAACCTCCGGCCTACCCTGACCCCATGGCCAGTCGCGTCGACGTCCAGGTCGAGACCGTGATCGACCGCCCGGTCGACGTCGTGTCCGCCTACGCGGGCGATCCGACCAACGCACCCGAGTGGTACGCCAACATCTCCTCCGTCGAGTGGCGTACGGCGCCGCCGGTGGCGGTCGGCTCGGAGATGGACTTCGTCGCCCGTTTCCTCGGCCGCCGCATCGCCTACACCTATCGCGTCACCGAGCTCGAGCCCGGCGAACGGCTCGTCATGGCGACAGCGCAGGGCCCGTTCCCGATGCAGACGACGTACACCTGGGAGCCCGCTGGCGCCGGCACCCGAATGACGCTGCGCAACACGGGCGAGCCCTCCGGGTTCGCCAAGGTCGCCAAGCCCGCAATGGAGGCGGCGATGCGGCGAGCGACCACGAAGGACCTCGCCCGGCTCAAGGAGATCCTCGAGTCGCGCTGACGGTGAGCGGCTTGAGGCGGCCGTCACAGCGGCCGATCGGAATAGCCGCCCGCTGACGCAGTTGCAACCTGTGTGCTTCCACCCGCGGCCCCTGGCGAGACGCTGACGCGTCGTCGCGTCGTGGACCTGCAGCGGACCAAGAGCGCGCGCTGTCCGCGCTGACGCAGTCGCTCCTCAGTCCACTCCCGCATCTCACCGCACCGGCGCTCGGTCGCGCCCGTGCGACGAAAGGTTCACCTCTCCATGTCTTCTGCACGCTCGGAGCAGCAGCGCACGCGCCGGCTCCGCCTTCCCTCCTTCGGCATCCAGGTCCTGATCGGACTCGTCCTCGGTGTCGTCCTCGGCCTCGTCGCCCGCTCGATCGGCCCGGACGGGGTCGAGGACCCCAACTGGCTGACCGAGACGCTCAGCACCGTGGGCGACGTCTTCGTGACCCTGCTCCGCACGATCGTCCCGCCCCTGGTCTTTCTCGCGATCGTGGCCTCGATCGCCAACCTGCGCGACGTCACCGGAGCCGCGCGGCTCGCCTGGAAGACCCTCGCCTGGTTCGCCATCACCGCGCTGATCGCGGTCTCCATCGGCATCGTGCTGGGACTCGTGCTGCAGCCCGGTGACCACGCCAGCGTCTCCGCAGACTCCGCTGCCGCCCCCGAGACCACCGGGTCGTGGCTCGACTTCCTGACCGGCCTCGTGCCGGCCAACATCCTCGGCCTGGAGGCCAGCGCGGGCGACGACGGCTCGGTCGGCCTGTCGTTCAACGTGCTGCAGATCCTGGTCGTCGCCATCGCGGTCGGCATCGCCACGCTCAAGGTTGGCGAGGCGGCCGAGCCGTTCCTTACCGTCGTCCGCTCGGCCCTCGCCGTCGTCCAGAAGGTGCTGTGGTGGGTCATCCTGCTCGCGCCGATCGCCACGGTCGGGCTGCTGGGCAACGCCGTCGCGACCTACGGCTGGGACGCCCTCGGCTCCCTGGGCACGTTCGCCGTCGCGGTGTACGCCGGACTGGCGCTCGTCGTCTTCGCGGTCTACCCGACCCTGCTGCGCCTCAACGGCCTGTCGATCAAGCAGTTCTTCACCGGCGCCTGGCCGGCCCTGTCCCTGGCGTTCGTGTCGCGGTCATCGGTCGGCACCATGCCGGTCACCGCGTCCGTGACCGAGCGCAACCTCGGCGTGCCCCGCGCCTACGCCTCGTTCGCCGTACCCCTCGGCGCGACGACGAAGATGGACGGCTGCGCGTCGATCTACCCGGCGATCTCGGCGATCTTCGTGGCGCAGTTCTTCGGGCTCGACCTGTCGATCACCGACTACGTCCTCATCGCCTTCGTCTCGGTCATCGGCTCGGCCGCGACGGCGGGAGTCACGGGCGCGACCGTCATGCTGACGCTCACCCTGTCGACCCTGGGCCTGCCCCTCGAGGGCGTCGGCCTCCTGCTCGCGATCGACCCGATCCTCGACATGGGCCGCACGGCGGTCAACGTCGCCGGACAGGCGTTGGTGCCGACGATCGTGGCGAAGCGCGAGGGCATCCTCGACGTCGAGGCCTACCACGCTCCGCGCACGGGCGCGGCCTGGCGCGAGGACTCCACGCCCCAGCCCGTCCCCACGGCCTGAGCCGGACACGAGGTGGGTACCGGACGAGTTGTGCGCTCGCCCGGTGCACGCCTCTGCCCGACACCGAGGAGATGACATGAGCGAGAACCCCGGCGACAACGGCTCGCAGCCCGAGCTCGACGACGCTGACGAGCGCGAGCAGATCGCGAAGACCCAGGAGAAGCTCGACGCCGAGGCAGACGGAGACGGGCTCGCGGCCGAGGCCGGCGAGGGCGAGGAGAACGGGCTCGCGGAAGGCTGAGCGGTCAGCTGGGGTCGAGCTGCTTGGGCAGCTCGAGCCACTCGAAGACGTCGCTGTCGAAGGTGTAGATCTCGGCGACCAGGCCGTCCTCGACGCGGAGCACGTCCACCGCGAAGCCCTCGTACGTCGCCGCCCCGGGGCGGCGCAGATACATGGCGACCGCCGGCTGCCCGTTGACGGTCGTCGTCCGGCACTTCCAGTCGGCGTACTCGCCCCGGCCGAAGCCGCCGTCGATCCAGCCCTGAACGGTCGCGTCGCGGCCGACCCAGACGCCGGGCTGCGGAGGCATGGCGAACCGCATGTCCTCCCGCAGCAGTGCGGCCAGCCCGTCGATGTCGAGCGTCTCGTGGGCCCGGACGTACGCCGACACCAGCCTCCGCTCGTCGTCGCTGAGCTCGGACCTGCCCTGCGCGCTCCAGTCGAGCCTCCCGTCCGGGAGGTGCTCGCGCATGGTGGCGCGGGCCCGCTGGAGGGCACTGTTCGCCGACGCGAGGGTCAGCTCGAGGGTGTCGGCCGTCTGCTGGGCCGGCCAGCCGAGCACGTCACGGAGGATCAGGACGGCGCGCTGCCGCGCGGGTAGGTGCTGGACGGCGACGATGAACGCGAGCTCGATGGTCTCCCTCGCTGCGGCCTGCTCGTGCGGGTCGTCTGGTTGGCTCCCCGGCCACGGCTGGAGGTAGAGCACCTCGGTGCCCTCACTGGCGTCGCCGTGCAGATCGGCCGGGACCGGCGTACGCTCCCGGCGCTTCTCGAGGTAGTCGAGGCAGGCGTTGGTCGCGATGCGGTAGAGCCAGGTGCGCAGCGACGCGCGGCCGTGGAACGTCTCCCGCTTCGCCCACGCGCGGAGGAACGTCTCCTGGGTGAGGTCCTGGGCGTCCTCGTAGGAGGCGAGCATGCGATAGCAGTGCACGAGCAGCTCGCGGCGGTAGCGCTCGGTGAACAGGGCGAACTCGCCGGCATCGCCGCTGCGGGCCACGCGCATGAACCCGGCTTCGTCAGCGCCGATCGGGCTGGTCGGCTGGGGCTCGGTCGTCTCCACGGTGCCTCCTACGGTCTCAGGGCTGTCTAGAGATGTCGACGACCGGGCACGCCAGAACTGATCGGTCGTCTCTCCCGGGGTCGACCGATCATTTGCGCGGAGCTCCGTCGTCGTTCCTTGAGACCGCTGTCGAGAGGATGGATCGGGAATGACGGAGACGAGTACGACGACCCCGCGCGCCGGGCGGCGCGAGTGGCTGGGTCTCGCGGTGATCGCGCTGGCGTGCGTGCTGTACGTGATGGACCTGACCGTGCTGCACCTGGCCGTGCCGGCCATCAGCGCCGACCTCCAGCCGACCAGCACCGAGATGTTGTGGATCATCGACGTCTACGGCTTCATGGTCGCCGGGTCGCTGATCACGATGGGCAGCCTCGGCGACCGGATCGGGCGCCGCCGCCTGTTGCTGATCGGGGCTGCGGCCTTCGGGATCACCTCTGTGCTGGCGGCCTTCTCCACCTCGCCGGAGATGTTGATCGCCACCCGGGCGCTGCTCGGCCTGTCCGGCGCGACGCTCGCGCCCTCGACGCTCTCCCTGATCCGGAGCATGTTCCACGACCCGCGGCAGCGGTCCACCGCGATCGGGATCTGGATCACCAGCTTCTCGGTCGGCGCCGCGGTCGGGCCGGTTATCGGCGGCGTGGTGCTGGAGTACTTCTGGTGGGGCGCGGTGTTCCTTATCAACGTGCCCGTCATGGTCGCGCTCCTGGTGCTCGGCCCGCGGCTGCTGCCGGAGTATCGCGACCCCGACGCCGGCCGCGCCGACCTGCCCAGCGCCGTGCTCTCGCTGGTCGCAATGCTCGCGCTCGTCTACGGGCTCAAGCGGGTCGCCGAGGACGGGGTGACCGCGACCGCTCTGGTGGCAGCCCTGGCCGGCCTGGGCCTGGGAGCGGTGTTCGTACGCCGGCAGCGCCGGCTGGCCGACCCGCTCATCGACCTGTCGCTGTTCCGCATCCCCGCGTTCAGCGCGGCGCTCGCGAGGTACGGCATCGGGGTCTTCGTGGTGTTCGGCGGGTTCCTGTTCATCCCGCAGTACCTGCAGCTGGTGCTCGGCATGAGCCCGCTCGAGGCGGGGCTGTGGACCCTGCCGTGGGCGCTGTCGTTCGTCGTGGGCTCCAACGTCACGCCGATCCTGGCCCGTCGGATCGACCCGGCCTGGCTGATGGGCGGTGGGCTGGTGGTCGCCGCCCTCGGGTTCGGCGTGCTCCTCGGCGTCGACGCCGGCTCCGGGCTCGCCCTGATCGTCCTGTCGTCGATCGGCTTCTCCCTCGGGATGTCCCCGGCCTTCACTCTGACCAACGACCTGATCATGGGGTCCGCCCCGCCGGAGCGGGCGGGCGCCGCGGCGGGCGTCTCCGAAACCGCGGCCGAGCTCGGTGGCGCCCTCGGCATCGCGGTGCTCGGCAGCATCGGCGTGGCGGCCTACCGCCGCGGCGTCGACGAGGCCCTCCCCGCCGCGCTGTCGCCCGACGACGCCCACGCGGCCGAAGGCACGCTCGGCGGAGCGCTCGACGTCGCAGCCGGCCTGCCCGCGGCCACCGGCGACGCCCTTGTGGTCGCCGCAGAAGCGGCCTTCACCACCGGCCTCCACCTCGGCGCCGCCACCGCCGCGGTCACGTCGCTGGCGCTGGCGGGCTTCGTCCTCGTGCGAGGACCGGTGGGTGTCATCGAGGAAGACCCGGAGTCGGAGCCGGTCGATCAACCCGTCACGAGCGCCGACTGACTGGCCGTCCAGGGTCGCTCCGTCACAGCGCCCAGAAGTAGCGGCTCGTGGGTACGACGTCGAGCCCGTCGCCGGCGCCGAACCTGCCCACGCTGTCCATCAGCTCGGTCATCCGGCGGTTGAGCTCGGCGTCGTCGCCGCGGCTGCCGTAGAACTCGTGCGGGTCGGTGAGGGCGGCCATCGGGAAGTGCTCTTCGACGATCGCCGCGACCTCGGGTGTCGAGGGCGTGAGCGCCTCCTCGACGATGTTCTGGATGTAGCCGCACGTGTTCTGGGTGCGGATGGCGATCGGCGTGTGGTGCACCTGCCAATAGGTCAGGTAATCCTCGCGTGACATCGAATCGGGCCGCCGCAACAGAGCGACTTGTGCGTAGACGTCTGCACGCTCGCCGTCTGGCGCCGGCAGGGGATCGAGCCGCACCTTCTCCGTCACGCGCCAGGCGTGGAGGTCGGGCTCGTCGGCCGCGTCAACGACGGCGGCGATCGCGGTCAACGGGTCGCGGTCGGTCCAGACCGAGACCACCGCTGTGACTGGTTCACCCGGCCCGAACCGGAGCGCTGGAGCCACGGCCTCGTCGTCGATGTTGACCTGGACCGCGGTCGCCCCCGCCTCCGCGAGCCGGTGGCGGAACGCAGGGGAGACCAGCATGTCGGCGAGGTCGGCGAGGTCGGCGCCGTGCAGCGCCAGGATGAGCTTCGGCACGGCTCGGGATCCTTCCAGACCTCCGCTGCCGGTCGTGGAGAATCAGCCTCGTGGCCCAGCAGAAGTACACCGACCAGCAGATGCTCGACGCGCTCCGCACTGCGGCCGACGGCCTCGAAACGCCGCTGAGCGCCAAGGCGTACGACGCTCTACGGCCGGCCGGTGCTCCGAGCGGCCTCACGATCAACAAGCGCTTCGGCGGCTGGAACGCCTCCCTCCAAGCCGCCGGCCTGCCCACGAACCAGGCGAGCGGTCACAAGGCACACCGCAGTGACGCCGACCTCGCTAGCTGGGTCGCGCGGTACCTCGCCGACCCCGAGACAACCGGCTCGTACGGCGGCTACGCCACCTGGTCAAAGAACCACCCGGATGCGCCGAGCGCCCACACGATCCGCTACCGGTTCCGTACCTGGTCCGCCGCAGTCGAGGTGGCAACACGTACTGAAGTTCGGTGACCTCCCGCGGGACACCGATGGTCTGGAACGGTTGAGCGGTCTTCCTAGAGCCGGGATGGTGTGTCACGGGTTGTGAAGGGTGCTGCTGGTAAACCTGACTCATGACGATGGCGAAGTTGATGTTCGGCAGGCTCAGCGAGGCCTGGAAGGGTGAAGCGTCCGACTTCACCCCGCTGCTGGCCGACCAGTTGGACAATCTTGGTGACGCGCTCGGCATCGATCTCGCTGCGGTTGGCAAATCAGAAGTGCTCACGACTGGCGGACGGCGGATCGACATCGTCGCGCAAGGCGAAGATGGTTCCGAGTTTGTGATCGAGAACCAGTACGGAAGGGCTGATCACGACCACCTGACGCGCGGCTTGGCCTATGCAGTGGCTCGACATGCTCGGGGTCTTGTCGTGGTGGCAGAGGAGCATCGAGACGAGTTCAAAGCAGTCGCCCAGTACCTCAATGACCTGGCCGAACTGGATCGGGAGCGGGGCATCTCGGTGTGGCTTGTCGAAGCGAAGGCCGTCCGGATCGGTGACAGTCCGTGGGCGCCGCTGTTCACGGCCGTTATCGAACCCAACTCCTTCACTGCCACGGTGGAGCAGGCGAAGCTTGCCGAGAAGCCTGGCTCCTTGGAGGAGTTCTACGGACAGTTCTCAAATCCCGATGCCCGCGCCGCGGCAGAGAAGGTGTTGACCACATGGCTCACATCCGGTTATCGGCGGCGAATCGAGTCGAACCATGTGGTGCTTGAGGCTGCAGGGCCGGCGACGAGTGGTGTGCGAACGGTGATCGCGATCTTCAACGACGGTCGAATCCTCGTACCGTTTAGCTCGTACGCCGGGGTCAACAGCGGCATCGAGATTCCGTCACTCACAACCCCCGAGTTTCGGGCAAGCGCCGACGCGCTGTTCGCGTTCAACGGCACGGAGAAGCAGGCGCGGACTCAGTCGGGGTGGCTGTCGACTGATCGGGTCGAGCCGCTCTTGGGTTTCTGTTTCGGCGTGGCGAGCGCCTACAAGGATGCGCTCGCGACTTCTACGCCGTAGCCGATCTCTGACACGCGCAGCAGGGAAATGCACTGCGTTTGAAGCACGCCGATGTCGCCGAGGGACCCACGGCATCGGCTGGATACTCAGGCCGCGAACCCTTGCTACGAGCGTCTCAGCGTGCTCAGGTCCGGCTACGGAACCGGATGCTCAGGTGCCCGCGGGTGGGGTTGCCTGGTCGTGGTACCACCACAACTGGTCGACCGAGAATCCCTCGGCGAGCGAGGCGAGGTGCGCCACGACCGTAGCGACGGTTTCCATAACGTCATCCGCCGTGTCGCCGTACCCCTCGTACGCACCCGTGCCGATCTTCGTGAACCCGTGCTTCACGAGTAGCTTCCCGAGCCTGGCCTTCTGACTGTTGGGTGTGGACCCGTTGATCGAGGTGCGAACAATCGCGCGTGCCATACGTTTGAGGTAGTCGTTGCCGTCGATCTCAAGCACCTGGCGCAACGGCGCTGCGCCTAAGTCGCCAGCCGCGGCAGCCTGAGCCGCCGCCGCGTCTGGGGCGAGTCTTCCGGGTCCCCATGGGTGAACAAGGGCGTGGGACGACCCCCGTCGCTCCGCGTGACCGCACTTCCGTCCCGCTTCAGGACGGGCCGCAGTGAATTGACCATCCGCCGCTTGAACGAGTCCCGCTGGAGTCGCTCACCAAGCACGGCCTCGTGGACCAGCCGCAGGTCGGTCATGGTGAAGGGCCCGGTGAGCAGGCCGTCCGGGTCGGGAAGGATCTCGTAGCGGCGCCGCATGTCGGCCACGGCTTCCTCGACGATCCGGTCGTGGTCGAACAGCAGTCGGATGCTCCGAGGCACTTTCCCGTTGCCGTCGACGCGCGCCAAGCGGCCGTTCCCACTCGCGGCGACGTCGTGGGGGAGTCCCACCGAGTGTCCGATCGAGAGCGTCCAGCCGCGCTTGTCGCGCTTCGGGTCGTCGAACACCCGCAGCAGCCGTGGCTTCTTGCCGATGTCACGCAGGCCCGCCTTGCGATCGAGGCTCTGCTCCACGCAGCTTTCGACGGATTGGTCCTTCCGCAGGAACCGGCCCGGGAGGACCCAGCCGGGCTCGGTCACGCCTTCGATCACCAGAACCAGAAGGTCGCCGGGCTCGTCGTCTGCCGGCCGGTTCGGCAATGCCGTCAGGACCGCGACGTCGATCGCGACATTGGGTCGGGGGTGTCTGGTCAGATCTCCGCCGTCGGTTGAAGCAGCCATGCCGGCAGTCTATAAGCACTTCCGCGTTTAGTGTGGTACCTTAATGAACGGAAGCGCGCAAAGATCGGAGATGACGGATGCAGTTGCACGTAGGAGCCGGCACCCAGCGAGGTGCCCTGACGATCTTCCCCGTATGGAGCGACTACGTCGGTCCGCGCGGCTACACCACGAAGCTCGACGCCGTGCGCGTCGACGAGTGCACGACCGGCGCCTCGGTGCCGGTGCTCCAGGTTCGCAACGAGGGCGACCTGCCGGTCGCGCTGTTCGAGGGCCAGATCCTCGAGGGCGGGTGGCAGAACCGCATGCTCGCCCGCTCGCTGGTGGTACCGGCCGGGAGCGAGGTGAAGGCCGAGGTCGTCTGCGTCGAGGCCGGCCGCTGGCACGGCGGCGACGCGCACGCCACGCGCAGCCGACGCGCCAGCAACCGCGTACGCACCGGGCTCCGGGAGGCCGCCGCGGACGCACGCCAGCAGGAGGTGTGGCGCCGGATCGGGGAGTACGACGCCCGCTTCGGGCCGACCGCGACCAGCTCGTACGTCGAGCACGCGGACCGGGCGGCCGCAGAGGTCAAGGCGATGACCCGCGGACTCCGGCCGCTCGCCGGACAGGTCGGGATCGTCGTCGGCATCGCCGGCCAGCCGATTGCCCTCGAGGTATTCGACAACCCGTGGACGTTCAAGGCCCAGTTCGTGTCGATCCTGACCGCGGCGGCGATGGACGCCCTCGGGCAGCCCGCGCTCGTCACGCCCTCGCGACGGGCCCGGCGGTTCGCCGACCGCGTGACGGGGCTGCCGCGCCGCCGTACGGCTCGCGCGGGCGCTGGAGCCACCGCGACCGGACGGAACGAGTACGTCGACGCGGCCGCCCTGGAGTTCCGCGACCACGTCGTGCACCTGGTCGCGACGAGCCCGAAGCACGAGCTCGCGAAGGCCGCTGCGTAGGCCCGCGAAGGGCCCGATTTGTGTCGGATCCTCCCCGTAATTTCGGCATCACAAGGGGACACGAAGTGGGGTTGATGACTGTGGGAACGAAGGTAGATCTGGACCGGGCGACGCGGCGCGCCTGGCGGGCGATGGAGCGCGACCTGGCGGTGCGGATCGCGGAGCTCGACACCGGCGAGCCCCTGCTGCTGGAGCTCGAGGGGCCGGACCCTGACGACGGCTGCACGCCGTACGTCCAGGTGCTCTGCAGCGGTGACGCCGCGACGGCGGAGGTGTCGAGCAACCACTACCTCGCCTCGCGCTACCGGCTCGACAAGGAGGCGCGCCGCGCGCTCCGCGCGAGCGGGTGGGAGAAGCCCAACGAGCACACCGACAACTACTGGTGGCCGATGGAGGCCGGCTGCGAGATCGACGCGGCCGACGCGGCGGCCATGATCGTGGCTGTCCTGCGCGACGTGTTCGGCGTCCCGCACCCGTCGTTCCTCATCGACTCCGACGACGTCGTCGAGACCGACGACGAGGACTTCGACGCCACACCGACCTGCCGCGGAATGTCGGTCGACGCTGGCCTCCGTGCCGAGATCGAGGCGGCGCTCGCCGCGAACATCGGCCACACACCGAGCGCGGACGACGACGGCGACTACGGGTTCATCCTCGACGGTCACTCGGTCGTCTTCGTTCGACCCGTCGAGGGTCAGATGCCGGTGGCGCGGATCTTCGCCGAGCTCGTCGTCGGCGTGACCGACCCCGGGCGCGCTGCCTTCGAAGTCGCCGTCCTCAACCGAGACTGCCGCTGGGCGAAGTTCGTGCTCGTCGGCGACCGCATCATGCTCCGCACCGAGATCCTCGCCGAGCCGTTCTCGCCGGAGCACCTGTCATTCCTGATGGGCGAGATCTGCGAGTTCGTGACCAAGACTGCGCCGGACACCGCCCACCGCGTCGGCGGAAGGTGCTTCCTGAGCGTCGCTGAGGATCAGTCGTGAGGAACCGGGCAGACGCCCGCTGGGACCGTCCGGTCAGCCGCCGGCACGGCAAGGCC
Source organism: Nocardioides thalensis (assembly GCF_013410655.1). Lineage (NCBI taxonomy): Bacteria > Bacillati > Actinomycetota > Actinomycetes > Propionibacteriales > Nocardioidaceae > Nocardioides > Nocardioides thalensis. The sequence continues at coordinate 3,250,946 of NZ_JACCFP010000001.1, read as the reverse complement.
CGCCGCGAGCGCGGCTGCGGGAAGCTCCGCTTTCGAGACAAGCGTGAGGCGGTGGATTTCCTGCACCACGCCGACAACACGCGTCACGCTGTCGAGCTCGACGAGGAGTACGGCGCCGCGACGACCCTGCGCGTGTGCCGCGCCTACTTCTGCGGCACCTGCCGCGGCTACCACGTGACGTCGCAGGTGAAACCCTCGCCGGGCCTGCCCTCGCGGCGCGACAGCGCGGCCGGCGCCGCAACCCTCCGACCTTCAAGCGCGAGTGCGTAACGAAAGAGGTATCTGGTGGACCAGATCGTGAAGCTGGCGACAGCCCAGATTGACCGCGCATGCGGCGTACTGCTGGGAGCCGCATGCGGTGACGCACTCGGCGCCGGATACGAGTTCGGCGTCGCGACGCCTGGGCCGGAAGGACCGCGGATGATCGGCGGAGGCCTCGGCGACTTCGCACCGGGGGAGTGGACCGACGACACGTCGATGCTCTTCCCGATCGCGGAGGTCGCTGCAACGAAGGCTGACCTCCGGACGACAGACGCGCTCGACGCCATCGCCCGCCGGTTCCGGGAGTGGTACGACGGCGGCCCGGCCGACGTCGGCATCCAGACGAGCTCGGTGCTCGATCGAGCCGGCACGAAGCCAACGGCCGAAACGATGACGCGGGTCGCGGCTGAGCTGCACCAGCGGACGGGAAAGAGTGGTGGCAACGGGTCACTGATGCGGACCGCCCCCGTCGCCCTCGCCCACCTGGGCGACCCGGCAGGATTGGTCGATGCGGCGATGAAGGTCAGTGCGTTGACCCACTACGACCCGCGCGCTGGCGAGGCCTGCGCGCTGTGGTGCCTCGGCATCCGGCACGCGGTCGTGACGGGCGAGCTCCCCGACCTCCGCGAACTCATAGGTCGCCTCGCAGACGACGCGCAAGAGTTCTGGACCGACAGGATCGATGAGGCCGAGCAGCGCGACCCCGCCACGTTCACCCCGAACGGGTACGTCGTGACGGCCCTCCAGGCCGCGTGGGCAGTTGTGAAGACCGTGGCCGATGTCGAGGTGTGCGAGCTGGACAACCACCCGGTCGTCGCGGGACTCAATGCCGCCATCGCGATCGGCAACGACACCGACACCGTCGCCGCCATCGCTGGCGCGATGCTCGGCGCCCGTTGGGGCGCCAGCGCGATCCCGGCGGAGTGGCGCCGCGTCGTCCACGGCTGGCCCGGCAAGCGCGCCGAGGACCTCGTGCACCTGGCGCACCTGGCTGCCACGAAGGGTCCGGGCATCTACGGCTGGCCCTCGCAGAGCGGATCAACTACGCCGAGTGGAACTCTGGCCCCGTGGTCGTCCCGCACCCACACGACGAGAAGGTCCTCCTCGCGAACGCCGCCGCGCTCAGCCAGATCGAAGACCTTGGCGTCACCGCGGTAATCAGCCTCTGCCTGCTCGGCACGCAGGATGTCCCCAGCAGCGTCGAACACGTCAGCTTCCGCCTGATCGACCAGACAGACGAGTCGTCCAACGCGCACCTCGACTACGTCATCGACGATGCCGCGCGGACCGTGAAGGCGCTCCGCGACGAGGGGCACACAGTGCTCTTGCACTGCGTCGCGGCTCAGAGCCGCACTCCCACGGTCGGCGCGCGCTACGCCCAGTTGCTCGGAGTGCCTGCCGACGAAGCCCTGGCGGCGGTTTGCGACGCGCTGCCGTCCGCCTACCCGAACCGAGCGTTCCGCGCGGCCCTCCAGCGGGAGGGCGGATGGGGCCACAGCGAGGCAGAAACCGCTGACCGCCAGCCATGAGGTTGGCACGATATCGACATGCCCGGCCACGTCTATGTCATCCGCGCTGACCTGACGCGGCTCGCCTGCGACGCGGTGATGCCCAGCTGCGATAGCGATCTCAACATCACCCGCGCTTGGGCCGGGCTGTTTCCCGAGAGGCTGCCTCAGGGCGATGCAGGGTGGCTTCGTCTGCCGGCGGAACATCGTGACGGGAACATCGTTCGCTTGCCGCGGCCCCGTAACGGCCCGTGGGTTGTACCAGTCATCGCGATCAGCGCCGGAGGCGCAGACACTCCGGCGTCGGTCGCTGCGGCGATGGCAGAAGGCGTACGCCGCCTAACACCCGACCTGGAGCCCGGCGGAGGCCGGGTGCTTCCGCTTGTCGGCGTGACCCTCGCAGGCGCCAGTGCGGGCGGCCTCGGCGGAAGGCGCGGGGAGCTGATCGAGGAACTCTTGTCCGCGCTCACAGCAGTCAGCCGCGAGGCGCACGTTGACATCGCGTTGACCCTCCGTGACCCGCGCGACATGGCTGCCGCCCAGGCCAGGCGCACCGACGACCAGTGGGCTGAACTGCCGCCACACCTCGTGCGGCTCGCCGACGACCTCGGAACCCGGGCCGCCGCCGGTGAGCTCTCCCTCTTCCTCGGCGCCGGCGTATCCGTGCCGGTCGGACTGCCGAACTGGCAGGGCCTCGTCGACGCGCTCGCGCTCGAAGCCGGCGTCGACTTCTCCCAAAGCACCGATAACCTGATCGACCGGGCGTCCGCATTGAAGATCGTGCTGGGAGAGCGCCGGTATGGGCAGATTCTGGCTCGACTCCTCACTACTGATCGACATGCCCTCGCTCACGCGATCCTCGCGGGCCTGGGCGTGAAACAGACGGTCACGACCAACTTCGATCGTTGCTTCGAGAACGCGCTCGGCGCGATCTATCCCGATAGCTACCGCGTGCTTACGCGGGCCCTCGCCGTTGGCGGTCAACCGTGGGTGCTCAAGCTCCACGGGGATATCGCCCACCCGTCGAGCCTTGTCTTCACCCGGGAGGACTACGACCGCCATCCGCAGGAGTATCAAGCGATCCGAGGAGTCGTGCAGGGCTTGATGCTCACGAGTCACCTGCTCTTCGTAGGCTTCGGGCTGGCCGATGACAACTTTCTCGACCTGGCGCGCGCGGTGTCCAAGGTGCGGCGCGAGGCAGAGACCCGGGACGGTGAGCGAGCAGGTACGGCGCTGGCGCTGACGTCCGTTGACGTGCGCCACGAGCTTCGTCACGATCTTGAGTTCCATGCGATGCAGGAGGGTGGCGACACCGCCACCGCCGCGCGCATTCTCGAGATCTTCCTTGACCGCCTCGCGTGGCGAGCTGCAACAAGCCACCACCTGCGGGCGTCGTACGTGCTCGATCAGCGGTATGAGTCAGCCCTTGCCGCTGCCGACCGGCAGTTGCGGTCCGCGGTAGATGACTTCGCCGCGACCCTGCGTCGGGGTAAGGCAACCGAAAGCGAGGCGTGGCCTCGAGTCCGCCGAATGCTGGTCGAACTGGGCCGCGACGACGACCTCGTGGCGGAGGGGCCGACGGAGGAGGTGGCGCCCCGCGATGCCGAGTCACCGATCAGGAGAGGCCAGGCCTTCGAGTTCCATGAGCTTCTCCACATCCTCAGCAAGTGGCTGGACGACACGGATGAGGCGACCATCTCTGGTGGCTCGAGCGCGGATCGCGGCTTCGTCAGCGTGACGATCGACGGGATCCCGTGTGCTCTGGCGGCGGACACGACGCGCAACGGCGTACGCCGATTCCTCGAGCTGATGGCGCGAGGAGTGCCGTTGGTCGTCATCAACGACTCCGCCGGCCGACCCGTGAAGGTCGCGGCGGGCGACCCGCCAGAACGGATCCCGGGCTTCTATCTGTACACCGATGAGCCGTACTGGGAGCCGCGGATACTGCATGCCCGGCTTGGGGTGCAGCACACGATCCTCCGGGCCGTGTCGCACCTCCACCACCTTGGATACCAACAGGTGCGGGTCCGACCGGGGATGAGTGGATCGGGGATGTATTGGAGGGTAAAGATCGCGGCTGCAGCCGACTTGAAGGCGCCGCTCGGCCAAGCGGCGGTCGCTGCGAAGGGCGGCGCGATCTCGTACACCACGGGCGCTGCGGATCGGTTGCTGGACACCAGAATCATTGCGACAACGCCGGCAAGCGAGGTCGCGGACACGATCTTGCGAGGCTTGTCGCATATCAGGGGGCGGGAGCCGGACTGGGAGTACGCCGGCTGGTACGCCGGCCTGCTCGGCCTCGCCGAGCAGCACGGCGCGCTCCCGATCGCCTATGCCGACTACTTCGACGACGACGAGGGCTGGGAGGTCGGTTGGGGAAGTGGCATTCGGTATCCGCACCCACCGGCATGGCGGCGGTGAGTATTGACTCTGGCGGCCCCGGGCACTTGCATCACGAGCGACGAGACTGGAGGAGCCGATGGCGCTTTATGACATGACGAGCCTCGGAAGTGGCATGCCGGTCACCTCCGAGGCGTTGGTGAAGCTGCACCGCACCTCGTTCGCGGCTCAGGGGATCCAAGAGCGCGCCCACTTGCAAGCGGCCCTGCGCGACCACATCGACCTGATCGACGATGACCTGTTCGTGGTGTCCGAGGAGTTCGGTGACTTCGAGGGCGCGAGTCGTCGAGTCGACCTGCTGTGCCTGGATCGGGACTGCCGGCTCGTCGTCGTGGAGCTCAAGCGAACCGTCGACGGCGGTCACATGGAGCTCCAGGCTTTGCGGTACGCAGCGATGGTGTCCACCATGACCTTCAACCAGGTGGTCCGGTCGCTCGCGACGTATCGCAAGCAGCGCGACTTCGACGATGCCAGCGAGGAAACGGCTCGCTCCGACCTGATCGCTTGGCTCGACGCAGATGAAGAGCCCGTCGTCTCGCGAGAGGTCGGGATCGTCCTTGCCTCGGAGGACTTCAGCCAGGAGATCACGACCACCGTGCTGTGGCTCAACGAGTTCCATGGCTTCGACATCCGCTGCGTCAGGTTGAGCCCATATCTGCTCGGCGATCGTCTCCTCCTCGACGTGCAGCACGTGATTCCTCTTCCGGAAGCGTCGGCATACACAGTCCGTGTGCGAGAGAAGGAGAAGGCGGTCCGCCAGGCCGAGGGAACGTCAAAGGCCGACCGCACCAAGTTCGTCGTGCAGACGCCCACGAAGACGTGGGAACCGTTGCCCAAGAGGTGGGCGATGCTGCGCCTCGTCGAGGGTCTGGTCGCAGCGGGTGTTTCCGTCGAGAAGATTGCCGACGTCCTGCCGGAGAGCAAGATGCTTCGAGTGGACGGTCCACACGACGACGCGGACGAGTTGTGGACCGCGATCCAGATCCAGCACGGCAATTCGGACCAGAACCGGCCGCGTTGGCATCTGGAAGATCCGATGACGTTCGGCGATCACACTTGGGTTCTCAACAACAACTGGGGCACTCACACGCGCGGGTTTATCAAGCAGTTGCTCGAGTTGGCGCCGCCAGGATTCGCCGTGTGGGAGGAAGGGGACGAGCCGACGACGGCGACCTGATGCGATCGGTCACGCAGCAGACCGAACGCGAGTCACGTCTGCACCGCTCCTCAGCCCACCGACCTTCAAGACCTGCTGCCCGCGACAGGGCTCAGGCACGCTCGCCTTCTGACGATCCTGTTGTGTCGCATCCGGGCTTGAACATCTAGATCAGACCATTTCGCGCGATCCGGGTCCCTCGCTGCGAGCGCTCTGATAGATAGGTGGTTAGACAGTGAGGGGACCTCGGGTGGCAGACAACCATGCACGCGGCATGGACGTGTTCGACGTTCGCGACCAGCTCATCGAGGACTACCGGTCGTTCACGACTGCGTTCGTTGAGATTGACGACGCCCGGATCAAGGAGTACGTCGCTGACGAGCTTGAGCGCGGCGGGCAGTGGCCAAACCCCTGGTTGTCATTGAACCCGGCGTTCGAGTCGGGGGGCACCGTCGCCGACCTGGCTCAGCAGGGCCTCCTCGACGCGGAATGCCAGCGGATCTTCCGCGTGAAGAGTGATCTAAGTGACGTCGGAACCCGCGAGCTTACGTTCCACCGCCACCAGCGCGACGCGATCGAGGTAGCCCGCTCTGGAGAGAGCTACGTACTGACCACCGGCACAGGCTCGGGCAAGTCGCTTGCCTACATCGTTCCGATCGTCGATCGGGTGCTTCGCTCCGAGCGCCGCCCGGGCGTGAAGGCCATCGTCGTCTATCCGATGAACGCGCTGGCGAACTCACAGCAGCTCGAGCTCGAGAAGTTCCTCCGGTTCGGTTACGGCGCCGGCAATGAGCCGGTGACCTTCGCCCGTTACACCGGCCAGGAGCAGGGCGAGGAGCGCGAGCGCATCCTGAAGGACCCGCCCGACATCCTCCTCACAAACTACGTGATGCTCGAGCTCATCCTGACCCGACCCGAGGAGCGCAAGCGCTTGGTTGCGGCAGCGAAGGGTCTTGAGTTCCTTGTGCTCGACGAGCTCCACACCTACCGCGGCCGGCAGGGTGCTGACGTCGCGATGCTCGTGCGTCGGGTCCGGGAAGCCTGCAAGGCTCCGAACCTCCAGTGCGTCGGTACCTCCGCGACGATGGCCACTGGCGGGTCGATTGCCGACCAGCGCGCCAAGGTCGCAGAGGTCGCCTCCCGGATCTTCGGAACCGAGGTCACAGCTGACGGCGTAATCGGCGAGTCTCTCACCCGAGCCACCCATGCCGCCGCAGCTGATCCTGCCGCTCTCGCCGACTGCCTCCGCTCATCGGTGCCGACGGGGTATGCCGAGCTTCGCGCCTGGCCGCTGGCCAGCTGGGTGGAAGACACCTTCGGCCTCAAGGAAGACAACACGACCGGTCAGCTGGTCCGACAGCAGCCGCGCAAGGTGCGTGAGGACGCCGCCCCCATGCTGTCCGAGCTCACCGGCGTCCCCACCGATGTTTGCGAGGAGCAGATACGCGCGACCCTCCTGGCGGGGTCGCGTGCGACCAACCCGGAGACCAAGCGACCGCTGTTCGCATTCCGGCTCCACCAGTTCCTCTCCAAGGGTGACTCCGTCTACGTGACCCTCGAGGACGAGGCGACTCGAGTAGTTACCTCCAACTACCAGGTCGCTGCCCCGGGTCAGCCCGACAAGCTGCTCTACCCCCTGGCCTTCTGCCGGGAATGCGGTCAGGAATATCTCACGGTCGCGAAGACCGAGCGGCACGGCGACACCACCTTCCGCCCTAGGCGTAATCGCGACGCGTCGGGTGGTGAGCAGTACGACGGCTACTTGTTCATTTCCACCGACAACCCGTGGCCGATCCAGCCGATCACCGAGGACCGCCTGCCGGACGCCTGGGTCGACGGAACTGAGGTCGTCACCAATCGCCGCAAGTACCTCCCCGAGCGGGTCTGGGTCGACACCACCGGCCGCCAGCAGTCGGACGGCACAGGAACTCTCGCCGCATTCGTCCCGTCGCCATTCCTCTTCTGCCTGAAATGCCGGGTCAGCTACGAGTCCACACGCGGCAACGACTACACCCGTCTGGCGACGCTCGACCGTGAGGGCCGGAGCTCGGCGGTCAGCATCATCAGCCAGAGCGTGGTCCGCTCCCTGCGCAAGGTCCGCGACCTGAACGACGACGCACGCAAGCTCCTCACCTTCGTCGACAACCGCCAGGACGCGAGTCTCCAGGCCGGCCACTTCAACGACTTCATCCAGATCGTCCAGATGCGTGGCGCCCTCTACCGCGCTGCCAGGGACAACGACGGGATCGACCACCTCAACCTCGCCGAGGCCGTCGTGGCTGCCCTCGGCACCGACTTCGAGGAGTACGCCGCTAGCCCCGGCGCCAAGTTCGCAGCCCGCAGAGAGGCCGAGGCCGCCTTCCGCGACCTGATCGAGTTCCGGCTCTATTCCGACATCCAGCCCGGCCGACGGATCACCCTCCCCAACTTGGAGCAGACCGGCCTGCTCAAGCTGGAATACAAGGACCTCGCCGAGATCTGTGCGGACGAGTCCGTCTGGGGCTCCGCCTACCAGCCCTTGAAAGAGGCGCGCCCTGGCCTGCGCCAGGAGCTGTGCCAGATCGTGCTGGACGAGCTTCGACGTGCTCTGGCCATCGATGTCCACTGCCTGTCCGAGGAGGGCTTCGAGCGCCTCAAGCGCCAGTCTCGCCAGCACCTTCGAGGGCTGTGGACCATCTCGTCTCGCGAGCTCTTGCCGATGGTCGGCACGGCCTTCGGGCGCTCGGGCAGCGGCCGTGAACGCAGCATCGACAAGCTCTTCCTCTCCGGGCGATCAGCGCTCGGGACCTACCTCCGCAAGCCGAATCGCTTCCCCGGCCACCCGGAGAAGCTCACCACCGACGACGCCCAACGGATCATCTCCGACATCCTGCGGCTGCTCGCCGACGTCGGAGTGCTCGATGTCGTGATCCCACTGGAACAGGGCGGCCCTGGCTATCGGCTGAAGGCGAGCGCGCTCCGCTGGACCGCTGGCGACGGCCATCATGCGGCTGCGGACCCCCTCCGTGTGACGGTCGACGCCGACCAGGGCGGGCGCGTCAACGTGTTCTTCCGCGACCTCTACAGCCAGGTCTCCGACGACCTCGCGGGTCTCCGCGCAACCGAACACACGGCCCAGGTCACTGCCCAGGACCGCGAATCCCGAGAGCGCGAGTTCCGAGAGGGCAGCCTCCCGCTCCTCTTCTGCTCACCGACGATGGAGCTCGGCGTTGACATCGCGAGCCTCAACGCCGTCGGGCTGCGCAACGTCCCGCCCACGCCGGCCAACTATGCCCAACGCAGCGGTCGGGCGGGACGGTCGGGCCAGCCCGCCCTCGTGGTCACCTATTGCGCGACCGGCAACTCCCACGACCAGTACTACTTCCGTCGCTCCGATGCGATGGTCTCCGGCTCCGTGGTCGCGCCACGGCTCGACCTGACGAACCAGGCGCTCCTGCGCTCCCACCTGCATGCGATCTGGCTCGCCGAGACCCACGTCGACCTGGGCTCTCGGATGCCGCAGTTGATCGACGCCGAGGGTGAGCAGCCGACGCTCGTGATCAAGCAGGAGAAGACCACACTGCTCAACGACGCCGAGGCCGTACAACGCGCCACGGCCATCGCCGAGGACGTGATCGACCAGCTGCGCGACGAGCTGGAGTCGGCGCCGTGGTGGAGCCCTGACTGGGCGGCGCAGGTGATGAAGGAAGCCTTCACCGAGTTCAATGCTGCCTGCGAGCGGTGGCGCAGTCTCTATCGCGCTGCGCTGGCGGACCAGGCCGAGCAGAACCGGCTCGTCCTTATGGCCAACCTGACGCCGTTCGAACGCAAGGCGGCGGAATCCCGCCGGCGTGAGGCGGAGAACCAGCTCCGGCTACTCAAGAACGAGGACGACGGCCAGTCCCACTCCGACTTCTACACCTACCGCTACCTAGCTTCCGAAGGCTTCCTCCCGGGCTACTCGTTCCCGCGGTTGCCGCTCGCGGCATACATCCCGGCGGTGCGCCAGAGCACCCTCAACCGCGATGGCGGCGACTACCTCCAGCGCCCGCGATTCCTGGCGATCAGCGAGTTCGGTCCCCGCGCACTGATCTATCACGAAGGCGCTCGCTACGAGGTGACCCGCGTCCAGATCCCGATGGTGCAAGGGCAGGGCGTGGGCAGCGTCGATGTGGAGGAGGCCCGACGTTGTGAGTCCTGCGGCTATCACCATCGCCGCCAGCCCGGCCTCGACGTGTGCGAGAACTGCGGCGCAGAGCTGGTCGGTGTTGCCCAAGGACTCATGCAGATGCGAACAGTCTTCACGCGCCGCCGTGAGCGGATCTCGAGCGACGAGGAGGAGAGGCGCCGTGCGGGCTACGAGCTCGAGACCTCCTACCGGTTCGCGCAGCACGGTCAGCAGGTCGCGCGCGTCGATGCCGAGATCCGCGCAGAGGGCGACATCCTGGGCGACCTGAGCTACGGCGACACCGCCACCATCCGGGTCACGAACCTCGGTCTCCGACGACGAAGGGACCCCACTGACCGCGGCTACTGGCTCGACACGGTCAGCGGCCAGTGGCTCAGCGAGCGCGCGATGGCGGTTGCAGGCGACGAGGATCTGCCCGACGCCGCCCAGGTCAAGAGCAAGCAGAAGGTCATCCCGTACGTCGAGGACACCCGCAACATCATGGTCCTCCGGCTCTCGCGCCGCGTGCCGGTGGAGGTCGCGGTCACTCTGCGCGTCGCCCTCGAGCGCGGCATCGAGGCCGCCTTCCAGCTGGAGGACTCGGAGCTCTCTGGCGAGTTGCTGCCCGACGACCTGGAGCGTGGACGAATGCTCTTCACCGAGTCTGCCGAGGGCGGCGCCGGCGTGCTGCGACGTCTCCTCGCCGAGCCCGATGCCCTCGCCCGTGCAGCACGCCAGGCACTCGAGGTTGCACACTTCGACCCGATGACCGGCGAGGACCTCCAGCACGCGCCCGGAGCCGCGGAGGAGTGCACGAAGGCGTGCTATGACTGCCTGCTCTCCTACGGCAACCAGCTTGAACACGAGTTGATCGATCGCCACGCGGTCCGCGACCTGCTCCTGCAGCTTGCCGCGGTCGAGGTGGTCCCCGAGGCCGGCTCACAAACGTCAAGCACGGTCGACGACGCGGTGCCCTCTGATACCGGCGCGCTCGACGCCTTTCTCCGCGAGCGGGGCTATGCCATCCCCGAGCGCAACACAGAGCTCATCGGAGCCGCCCGCCCTGACTTCGTCTTCCGCGGGCCGAGCCCGACCGCGGTGTTCGTCGACGACGGGACTCCGGTCGGCACCGCAGACGAACGCGGTGCTGACGCCGAGGACGCTCTCCTCGACCGCGGCTGGAACGTGATCCGGTTGGAAAATCGTGAAGAGTGGTCGGAAGCGGTTGCAGCCCGTCCCGACGTGTTCGGTGTGGGAAGGATCTGAGGTGGCATTTCGGCCCGGCAGCCTGGTCTCGGCGCGCGGTCGTGAATGGGTGGTGCTACCCGACAGCGCCGACGACCTGCTCGTTCTACGACCGTTGGGCGGCACCGACGACGACGTCGCGGCGGTGTTGCCTGCGATCGAGGACGTGACAGCGGCGTCGTTCCCGCCGCCGAGTCCGAGCGACTTGGGTGACCAGACCAGCGCCGCTCTGCTCCGCAGCGCCCTGCAGATCGGATTCCGTTCCAGCACGGGTCCCTTCCGGAGCCTTGCCGGTCTTGCGGTCGAGCCGCGCTCCTACCAGTTGGTTCCCCTGCTCATGGCGATGCGTCAGGAGACCGTTCGGCTCCTCATCGCCGACGACGTCGGCATTGGCAAGACGGTGGAAGCGGGACTGATCGCCGCGGAGCTGCTCGCCAACGGTGACGCCCGTGCGCTGTCTGTGCTGTGCAGCCCCGCTCTCGCCGAGCAGTGGCAGCGCGAGCTGCGGGAGAAGTTCGGTCTCGACGCCGAGCTGGTTCTGCCCAGCACCGTCAAGCGACTCCAGCGCGGGCTGATCGGCAGCGAGACGATCTTCGAGCGCTACCCGGTGACGGTGGTCTCGACTGACTTCATCAAGGCCGACCGCCGCCGCCACGAGTTCCTTCGCACGGCGCCCGATCTGGTCATCGTTGACGAGGTCCACACCGCCGTGGCCGACGGCGGGCCAGGTGGCAAGGCCCGCACCCAGCGTTACGAGCTCGTCCGCGCGCTGGCGGACAATGCTGAGCGCCACCTCGTGCTGGTCTCTGCCACACCACACAGCGGCAAGGAGGAGGCGTTCCGCAACCTGATCGGCCTCCTGCACCCCGACCTCGCGACCATCGAGCTCGACAAGCCGTCGGGCCGCGAGCTGCTCGCCCGGCACTTCGTGCAACGCCGCCGTGCCGACATTCGCCGCTATCTCGACGAAACCACCCCGTTCCCGAGGGACAGGGAGACCAAGGAGATCTCCTACTCGCTGGGTGCCGACTACAAGGCGCTCTTCGACGACGTGCTCGCCTACGCCCGGGGTTCGATCCGCACCGACGGCACCGCCGTGCAGCAGCGCGTCTCCTACTGGTCGGCACTCGCCCTTCTCCGTGCTCTCGCCTCCAGCCCGCGAGCCGCAGTGCAGACCCTCAACACCCGCGCTGCGCGCGTCGCGTCCGTGGAGGAGGCCGACGCCATCGGACGGGCGGTCGTCCTCGACCAAGCCGACGACGAAGCCACCGAAGCGGCCGACGCCACGCCCGGGGCAGACGACTCAGAGACCAGCAGCCGCGAGCAGCGGCTGCTCCGTGATTTCCGCGCCCGCGCAGAGAAGCTGGAGGGCAAGGCCGACACCAAGTTGGCCGTGCTCACGAAGGCCGTCAAGCACCTCCTGGCAGACGGATTCCAGCCGATCGTCTTCTGCCGCTTCATCGACACCGCCGAATACGTCGGCGAGCACCTCGCACGCGAGCTCAAGCGCAACACCACCGTCGCCACCGTCACCGGCACCCTCCCTCCCGAGGAGCGCAGTGCCCGGATAGCCGCGCTCGCCGAGGTCGAGGGCAACCGGGTGCTGGTGGCGACCGACTGCTTGTCGGAGGGCGTCAACCTCCAGGACCAGTTCCAAGCCGTGCTCCACTACGACCTGGCGTGGAACCCCACCCGTCACGAGCAGCGCGAGGGCCGCGTCGACCGATTCGGTCAGAAGGCCGACGTGGTGCGCGCCGTCACGCTCTTCGGCGCCGACAACCAGATCGACGGTCTCGTCCTCGACGTCCTGATCCGCAAGCACGCTGCGATCCGAAAGGCGACGGGAGTCAGCGTGCCAGTGCCGGACAACAACCAGGCCGTTGTCGAGGCCCTCATGGAGGGCTTGTTGCTCCGGGGCCAGGACTCCTACCAGGAGTCGCTCGACCTGGGGCTTGACCGGCAGATCCGCGACCTCGAGCGCGAGTGGGAGAGCGCGGCGGAGCGGGAGAAGCAGTCGATGACGAAGTATGCCCAGCACGCGATCCATCCCCAGGAAGTCGCCGCTGAAGTGGCCGAGATCCGCGCCGGCATCGGCGACAACGCCAGCATCCACGCCTTCGTGAGGTCGGCGCTCGCGGCGTTCAACTCTACGGTTCGCAGCATCGACGGCGGTTTGACCGCGACGACCGGCACGCTGCCCACCGGCTTGCTGGACGCGCTGCCGCCGGGAAGGCCTGACCCGATCACCTTCCGTGACGACTTCCCCGTCGGCATGGGAGAGGCGGTCCTTCACCGCACGGACCCCACGGTCTCGGCGGTCGCGAGCTTCGTGCTCGAAGCGGCCCTCGACCCGACCCTGCCCGACCAGCTGCGCCCGGCGCGCCGTTGCGCAGCTGTACGCAGTGCCCACGTCGCCACCCGCACCACGCTGTTGCTCGTGCGCTACCGCTTCCACCTCACCCTGCCGAGCCGCGCCGGTGAGCGCACCGTGGTTGCCGAGGATGCCCGGCTGCTCGCGTTCGAGGGCTCTCCGACCAGTGCTCGATGGCTGGAGGACGAACAGGTCGAGCTCCTCAGCGCAGCAAAGGCCACCGGCAACATCCCACAGATGCAGGCCCAGGACTTCGTACGACGCGTCATCGACCAGCTCGCCGAGGTGAACGCACATCTTGACGAGGTCGGCGACGACATCGCGGCCCGGATCACCGCGTCCCACAGGCGGGTCCGCGAAGCCAGCGGCGAGATCAAGCGTGGCCTGAGCGTTAAGGTCGAGCGGCCCGCCGACGTACTCGGGATCTACGTGTTCCTCCCCGAGGCAGGTGCCTGATGGGCGACAACACCTACGTCGGTGTGCGGATCGAGGGTGGGCTGCTGCCGTCGTCGTTGCTGGGGCGCTTGGCGGATCCGAGGGCGACGGGCCTGGAGGGGGTGTCGGGTGCGGACTATGGGTTGGCGCACGGGGAGTCCGTGCGGGAGGCGGCCAACCGGGTGTGGGCGTACCTGCGCACGGTGTGGGCGGGGTATCGCACGGCGTTGGCGGAGCTGCCTGAGTCGGACCGTGCCACGTCGTTGACGCGTGAGCGGTGGCTGCTGATCCTGCTCGATCAGTTCGGCTATGGCCGGGTCCCGACCCGTACCGGCGTTGAGGTTGAGGGCAAGCAGTTCCCGGTCTCCCACGCCTGGGGGCCGGTGCCGGTGCACCTGCTCGGTGAGCGGATCGACCTCGACCGTCGTACGGCCGGTGTCGCGGGAGCGGCGGGCCAGGCGCCCCAGTCGATGGTGCAGGAGCTGCTCAACCGGTCCGACGACCACCTGTGGGCGATCCTGTCGAACGGCTCGACCCTGCGGCTGTTGCGGGACTCGACCAGCCTGGTGGGCAGTGCCTATGTTGAGTTCGACCTGGAGGCGATCTTCGAAGGAGAGTTGTTCAGCGACTTCCTGGTGATGTTCACCCTCGCGCACGCGACTCGGTTGGCGGTGCGTGATGAGCAGATCGGACCTGATTCGTGTTGGCTGGAGCGGTGGCGGGAGGCCGCGGTCGAGGCCGGGTCCCGAGCGTTGGACCAGCTGCGGGTCGGGGTGGTGGAAGCGATCGAGACCCTCGGCACCGGCTTCCTCAGCCATCGGGCGAACGTCGAGCTGCGGGCGAAGGTCGAGGCCGACGAGATCAGCCTCGCCGACTTCAACCACGCGCTGTTGCGGGTGATCTACCGGCTGCTGTTCACGTTCGTTGCCGAGGACCGCGGCGTGCTCCTGGACCCGGCTGCGGACCCGGCGGTGAGGCAGCGGTACACCGACTACTTCTCCACCGACCGGCTTCGCCGTATCGCCCGCAACCGTCGCGGCGGTCGACACGGCGACCGTTGGCAGGCGCTGAATCTGGTGTGGAAGGGCTTGGGTGACCCGGCGGGGCGACCCGAGCTCGGGTTGGTCGGCATAGGGGGCCTCTTCGAGAACGGTCCTCTCGACTTCCTCGCTGACGCTCAGCTCACCAACGAGGCCCTCCTGGGCGCGGTTCGCGCACTCAGCCTGGTGACCGAGAAGGGCAGCGGCCTGACCCGGGTCGTGGACTACCGTAGCCTGGACTCCGAGGAACTTGGCTCGATCTACGAGGCGCTGCTCGAGTACGTCCCGCAGTGGGACGCCGCCAACCGCCGCTTCCACCTCGGCGCCGCGGCCGGCAACAGCCGCAAGACCACCGGTTCCTATTACACCCCCACCCCGCTGATCGAGACCCTCCTCGATTCCGCTCTCGACCCAGTCATCGACGACGCGGTCAAGAACGCAGCAACCGCGGAGGAGGCGGAGGCGCGTCTCCTCGCTCTCACCGTCTGTGACCCGGCCTGCGGATCAGGCCACTTCCTGGTGGGGGCCGCCCGTCGCATCGCCAAGGCCGTCGCAGCCGCCCGCAGCGGTGACCCGGAGCCGCCGCCGGAGCAGGTCCGCACCGCGCTGCGTGAGGTCATCGGCACCTGCATCTACGGCGTCGATATCAACCCGCTGGCGGCCGAGCTCGCCAAGGTTTCGCTGTGGCTCGAGGCGATGGAGCCCGGCCGCCCCCTGGCCTTCCTGGACGCCCACGTCAAGGTCGGTAACGCCCTCGTCGGCGCGACTCCTGCGTTGCTCGAAGCTGGCCTGCCGCAGGAGGCGTTCAAGCCCATTGAAGGTGACGACAAGAAGGTCGTCTCGACGTTGGCCAAGCGCAACAAGGACGAGGCCAGCGGGCAGGGCACGCTCTTCGGTGCCGACGAGGTCCGGGTCAGTAACGCCGAGCTCGTGGCCGCAGCAGCAATGTTGGGCGGCGCCGGCCTGTCTCTGGCCGATGTACACGTGCAGCAGCAGCGCCTCAAGCAGTACGTCGATTCAGAGGCGTACCGCTCCGCGAAGCTCCACGCCGACGCCTGGTGCGCCGCGTTCGTGTGGCCGAAGACCGACGGCGCGGTCACGTGTCCCACTAACGCGACCCTGGACGCGATCCGCAAGGGCAGCATCGAGGAAGACGTGCAGCGCGAGCTCGAGCAGTTGGCGGCGGAGTACCGGTTCTTCCACTGGCACCTGGAGTTTCCGCACCTCTTCCCGACCGAGCGTCCCGACGACGGCGGAACCATCAACCCGACCACTGGGTGGTACGGCGGCTTCAGCGCCGTAGTCGGCAACCCGCCGTGGGAGCACATTGAACTGAAAGAGCAGGAATTTTTTGATGCTCGCGAGCCGGAGATCGCCAGCGCAGCGGGCGCTAAGCGGAAGCGGCTGATCGCCAATCTTCCGGAAACCAATCCTGCGCTCGGTCGCGCCTATGCGTCAGCCAAGCGAAACCTCGACGGACTGCGCCATTTCGCGGCCAACTCCGGTCGCTTCCCACTGTGCGGCCGCGGCAGGATCAAGACCGACCCTGTCTTCGCCGAGATGGCACGGCATCTCATCGCCGGGCACGGACGCTTCGGGCTAATCCTGCCAACCGGCATCGCGACCGACGCCACCACCCAGTACTTCTTCCGCGACCTCGTGGAGACGGGCACGCTGGCCAGCCTGTACGACTTCGAGAACGCCAAGCCGCTCTTCGAGGGCGTGCACCGGTCGTTCAAGTTCTGCCTGCTCACGCTCGCCGGGCGCGACGACCGGGTGCCTGCCGCCGACTTCGCGTTCTTCGCCCACGATCCGGTCGACTTGAAGAAGGCCGATGTTCGTTTCGCGTTGACGCCGGAAGAGATCAAGCTCATAAACCCGAACACCGGTACCTGCCCGGTGTTCCGCTCCCGTCGCGATGCCGAGATCACCCTCGGCATCTATCGACGGGTCCCGGTGCTCATCAACGAGAACGACCCCGTCAACGGCAACCCTTGGGGCATCAAGTTCATGCAGGGGCTGTTCAACATGACCAGCGACTCGCACCTCTTCCACACCCGCGAGGAGCTCGAGGCCGACGGCTGGACGCTCAACGGCAACGTCTTCGAGCGCGAAATTTCGAGCGGCGGGGGGGTGCCGTTTGAGCGCATGCTGCCGCTCTACGAGGCCAAGATGATCCACCACTATGACACCAAATGGGCCACCTACGAACCCGACGGATCGATCCGCGACGTCACCCCCGAGGAGAAGCGCGATCCCGACTTCCACGTCATGCCGCGTTACTGGGTCCACGAGAGGGAGATGAAGAAGGCATTGCCGGCCGACTTTGCCGGCACCGGGTTCTTCGGTTATCGCAACATTGCGCGCGGGACGGATGCTCGGACGATTATCGGGACATTGGTTCCTGTTGTGCCGGTGGGTCACAGCATGCCGCTGATCTTCACCAGCGGCGGCCGCCCGCTCCAAGCCGTTCTGACTTCCCACGCGACGGACTATGTGATGCGACAGAAGCTCGGTGGCACCAATCTGACCTACAACTACGTGCAGCAATTGCCGATGCCGTCCGCGGAGCAGGTCGGTCGAGTTCGCGCTCGGATTGAGGACCTCGTTGACCGCCTCAACTCCCAGCGCCTGGACCCGGAGACCAACTCCAAGCTGCGCGCCGAAATCGACGCCTTGATGTTCCACATCTACGACATCTCCCGTGACGACGTCGACTACATCCTGGAGACGTTCCCAATCGTGAAGAGGAAGGACCTCGCTGCCCACGGCAGTTACCGCACCAAGGACCTCATCCTCGACGCCTACGACCGGCTCGCGTCGGAGGTGCAGTGATGGCTGCTCCGGCTCTGGACGTGTTCGAGGACAACATGGCCGACGCCTACCTGCTGGTCGACCTCGCTGAGGGACTCACCAACGCACGCACGCGACGAGTGCGCAGCGAGGTGCGGGCCAGGATCGGTGCCGCCTTGCGGATCCCCGTCAAGCAGCGAGAGGCGCTCGACTGCGTGGAGTCCGGAGATCTGTGGGTCGTCCTGAAGCCGAATGCCCGGCTGCGCCGCGAGCAGTTCACTGACCACAAGCCGCTGCTGCGGCAGGCCTTGGTGGTGGCGTGCGCCGCGACGGAGACATATCTCGCCGACCGAGTCATGGAGCGGGTCAGCGATTTCATGGTGGCGGAGCAGGCGTCGAGGACGCTGCGGGAGGTGCCGCTGACGCTCGGCGACTGGCTCGACGTCGATGCGGTCTACACGAAGAAGACGTCCGGCCTGAAGTACAAGGTGTTCGAACCCTGGGTGCGGCGCGAAGTTTCCACGCACCCGGACAAGGTGGGGAAGGCCCTTCGTCTGCTTGGCGTTACAGGGGGCGCGACTGCCATAGACAAGAGACGGCCCGGCGAGACCAACACCAGGGCCGACCTCGAGCGGATCACCGATCGTCGCAACAAGATCGCCCACACCGGTGACCGGCGAGGCCAGGGCAAGGCACCGATCACTGCCGTCGAGGTTCGCGAGGACCTGGCGATCCTCAGTACCGTCGTCCACGCGTTCGAGGAGCTCACATGACCAAGACCTTCGAGCGGATGCTGCCGCTTTACGAAGCGAAGATGCTGGATGCGTACGACCACCGTGACGCCGACGTCTTCAAGAGCGCAACCGCGGGGAAGCGACAGAACCAGCCGAGATACTTGACCGATGAGGAGAAGCGCGATCGTTCGCGCGAGGCCATGCCGATCGCATGGGTGCGAGAATCGGTCCTCCCAGAGGATCTCCCAGATTGGCTGACCGGCTTCTCCGACGTAACTAGCGCTACGAACGAGCGAACCGTTCTGGCAGCGGCGTTCCCGCGGGCAGGCGTCGGACATACCTACCCCCTGTGGTTCGGGCAACGACGTGAGTTGCTCCTCGCCGTGCTCAACTCTCATGTCCTTGACTACCTGGCCAGGCAGAAGGTTGCCGGGCTACACCTGACTTACGGTTACGTTCGCCAGTTTCCCGTCCCGACGCCTGACACTTTTGAAGCGTGGTGTCCATGGAGCCTAGGCACGCTCGCAGACTGGCTGACTGAACGGGTGGTTCGCCTGTCAGTCACGAGCCACTCGATGGTCCGCATGGCGTCCGAGCTCGTGGGAGCCCAACACCCATACGCCTGGAAAGCCTCCGAACGCGACCTTCTCCGCGCGGAGATTGACGCCGCCATGTTTCACCTGTACGCGGTCTCTCGGGAGGACGTCGATTACATCATGGACACGTTTCCGATTGTGAAGCGAAAGGACGAGGTGGCCCACGGGGAGTATCGGACGAAGCGGCTGATCCTCGAGACGTACGACCAGATGGCAGAGGCGATCGCCTCGGGAACGCCGTACTCGTCACCCTTCGACGAGGACTGAGCCGATGGTCGGGACGACGTGGAAGCAGGCCGTCGCGGGCGAGCTGGCGCGGCTCTATCGTCCCGGCCAGGAGTTCACGCTGGCCGACTTCTACGCAAAGGCGGAGAAGCGGTTACAAGCGATGTATCCGGACAACACGACGGTGCAGGCGACGATCCGTCAGATCCTGCAGCGGCATAGAGACTCGGGGCTGCTGACCTTCCACGGCAACGGCCGGTACACCTACAACGGCACGCATCGCCGACCCGAGCGCGCGGAAGCGCGGCGCAGTGCATTGGCCGAGGCGGCGTATCAGCTCGCCGCTCGGATCACAGCCGAGACCAAGGTCGCCGCCACCGACTACCTCGCCGTAGCGCGCGCCTCCGATCCCGAGAACGCGCTGCGCGAGTTGGTGCTCGGCGGGCATGCAGGGGCGACATTCCTTGCCTTGAACCGTGCGGGCCGCCTCGATCTGAGCATTGAGCGACTCACCATCGAGCTTGCGGGCCAATACGCACTCGGCGCGGATCTGCTCTCGGCAGCAGCCGATCGTCTCGCGTACTTCGAGTCGGAGTCCGAGTGACGCGCCGGACGAGATTGCAGCACGCCACGGAACGCGAAGGAGAAACGTGATGAGCGACGTTGTTGCTGGGGTGGATCCGGCGCCGAAGGAGTTGCGCGCGGTCGGCCAGGAGTATCTGCGGGCGATGCGCGAGGGTGGCTCGGTCTTCACACCTGGCCGCCCGATTTGGACTTCTGGCAATGCCGAGGAACTAGTGACGGCATTCGTTGACCGGCCCGACATCGGCGGTCGGTCGTTCGCGGACAAGCTGGCGGACCAGCTCGCCGGAGCGTCCGACGGCGCACTGCAGCTCTTCGCCGAGCTCTGGTATGCGAATCTCGCGCCACTCGCTGACTATGCGCCGAGCACCAAACGAACACTGATCTCGACCATCCTCCACAAGATGAGGGAACCGGTCGAGCTGCCCGAAGTCGTGACCGCTGCGTTGACCGCGAAAGCATTCAACGGGGGAGTAGCGTTCAAGACCCGGCGGCCCTTCCAGCTTGCTTTGCTGGTGCGGATCGCGGTTGCCGTGACCGCCTTGGACCTGCCAGAGCGCGAGATCGCGCTGTCGGAGCCGCGCCGATGGAAAGCGCTGCTCGACTCGATCCTTGACCCGAAGGAGCCGGCGCAGCGCAAAGCGCTCTCGTGGCTTCTCTTCCCCGACTACTTTCTCTCGGTCGTCAGCAAACCGCATCGGGCCGCGATCCGTGCGGCCTTCGCGGACCTCCTCGATGGCTCGGAGATCGACGAGGACGACGAGCTCTTCCGCATTCGAGAGGAACTCGGTCGGCGGAATGCGGGGACGAGCTTCTACGCCGAGCCGATTGTCGATCAGTGGGACCCTGAGCGGCGGATCTCGGGCGTGACCATCTCCCCTGGATTGCTGGCTGCCCGCAAGGAGTACAAGACTCGCGGCTATGCCATAGCCAGCGCCGCCATCGAACTCGTGCCTGAGGGTTCGTGGTCGACGTATACCGACATCGCCGACCTCGCAGGACTGGTCCCTGGACAGGTCGGGCAGTACATCGGCGACGTCGAGCATCTCGCCGGTCACCGGGTCATCAAGATTGACGGCACCACTTACACGGAGGAGAACCAGGCGGCGCTCGAAGCAGAGGGGATCCAGTTCGATGAACGTGGTGCTGCGGATCCAGCCAAGAAGCTCAGCAAGGAGGACCTGCGGGAGCAACTCGACGCCCGCGGCCTGCTACCCCAGGTGACGCGAAGGGGTTGGCTGATTCGCGGCAGCAGCGTGAACGGCAAGGACCTGGTGCCCACGTGGCGGACGGAGGGGTGGATCTCGCTAGCCGCATCCAACCTCCGCGAAGTCTCCCCTGGCATGACCCGTGACGAACTCAAGCCCATCGTCGACGAGGATTACGCACATGCCTCGTACCACGTGAAGGGCGAGAAGCTCGACGAGTTCCACGCATTCCTCACCCGCATGGAGCCGGGGCATCTCATCGCCACGGTCGACCAGGGGCGGCTCTACGTCGGCAACCTTGTCGGCGATGCTCGCTACCAGCCCACACCCGAGGGCGACTCGAACCTCGTGCGGGAGGTCGACTGGGTGAGCGACGAAGGGATCGACTACGCGGACCTGCCGGCGGAGTTGGCAACCAAACTGAAGGTCCAGCGTGACGTCGTCGATCTCACCCAGCAACTGGACACGCTCGAAACTCTCCTCGAGACCGAGACCGAGCAGGCGCCGCCGCCGGTCTACGTCAAGGTCGAACTCAGGCCGGCCGCGCCGGAGCTTGCCAAGGAGCTGCATGTATCGCAGTCATGGCTGCAGGAGTGCATTGACCTGCTCAATGATCGGCCCCAACTCATCTTCTACGGTCCGCCCGGAACTGGGAAGACATTCCTTGCTCAGGCGATCGCGCGCCACGTCGCGGATGAGAATGTGCGCTTGGTGCAGTTCCACCCGGCGTACTCCTATGAGGACTTCTTCGAGGGCTACCGGCCCACGCCGTCCGGAAGCTTCGAACTCAAGCCGGGTCCGATGCGCAAAATCGTCGACCAGGCGCTCGCGAACCCACGCGATCCTTTTGTGCTCATCATCGACGAGATCAACCGCGGCAACCTCGCCAAAGTGTTCGGTGAGCTCTACTTCCTGCTGGAGTACCGCAAGGAGAACGTGGAGCTCCTCTACGCCGACGAGGAGTTCAGCCTCCCGGAGAACGTCTTCATCATCGGCACTATGAACACCGCCGACCGGTCGATCGCGCTCGTCGACGCGGCGATGCGTAGGCGGTTCGCGTTCTTGCCCTTGCATCCGTCGGAGGAGCCGACCAGAGGCATCCTGCGCTCATGGCTCGGCGAGGAGGGCCTCACGACGCGGGTCGCGGACCTGCTCGATGAGCTCAACCGGCGGATTGAGGACCCCGACTTCAAGATCGGACCGTCGTACTTCATGCGTCCGGCCGTTCATGCTCCGGGTGGTCTCGAGCGCACATGGCGCACGTCGATCCTCCCGCTCCTGGAAGAGCATCATTTTGGTGAGCTGACGGGCACACAGGTCGCGGCGCGTTACGGCCTGGAGGTGGTCGCTGCGGCAGTCGACGCGCCAGTGGTCACGCTCGCGGAGGCATCCGATGGATCCCCTGACGCTGACTGAGGGCGAGCCAGCGAAGGCCGTCCGGTTGTCCAACGCCGAGGCCGAGGCGCTCGGCTCGGCGGAGCTAGCGGTGGTGACCCGTGCGCCGGGGTCGGACGACTGGTTCGTCGCGGCTGGCACGAAGGTCGGTGTCGTCCGCGTGGGGCAGCTCCAGGTCAGCATCCAGCCCAAGATCAGCATCGACCGCTTGGTGTTCCTGATGGGTTATGCGACGAAGCCGAAGTTCTGGCGTAACCACAGCGTGCTGCTCGACGTCGAGTCCGACCTTCCCGAAGCTCTCGCCCACGCCTTCACCCGCCTGGCAGGGAAGGCCGTCGAGCAGGGTCTCCTCCAGGGCTACAAGACAGTCGATGACAGCCTGCCTGTCCTGCGGGGACGCATCCGCGTGCGGGACCAGATCTCGCACCGGTATGGCATCGGGCTGCCGCTCGAGGTGACCTACGACGACTTCACCGTCGACATTCCAGAGAACCAGATCCTGCTGGCGACCACCATCCGTCTCCTTCGCATGGCCAACCTGTCCGCGCCCGTCCGCCAGCGGCTCCAACGTCTTCGCCTCCAACTCGCCGTGGTGACGGAACTCGGTCGCGGCGACATGATGCCCGATTGGCAGGCCACGCGGCTGAACACTCGCTATCAGCCCGCCCTCCACCTGGCAGCTCTGATTCTGGCGGGTGATTCGTTCGAGCAACGGGTCGGCGACCTCGAGGTAAGTGGCTTCGTCTTCGACATGTGGAAGATCTACGAGGACTTCGTCAGCGTCGCGTTGCGCGAGGCAATGACTCCCTTTGGAGGGTCGGCTTCCCTGCAGCACCGGATGTACCTCGACGAGGCCGACCAGGTCGAGATGCGACCCGACTTCCTCTGGACCACCCTCGACGGACGTCGGATCGTGGTCGACGCGAAGTACAAGGCGGAGAAGCCCGCCGGCTTCCCCCAGGCCGACCTCTACCAGCTCTTGGCTTACTGCACTGTCCTGGGGCTGTCAGAGGGCCACCTCGTCTATGCCGCTGGGAACGAGCTGGCGGTGGAGCATGCGGTGCGTGGCGCGGAGGTCGCCATCACCTGCCACACCCTCGACCTCGACCAGCCGCCGGAGCGATTGCTGGAACAGGTTGGTGATCTAGCGAGCCGGCTCATTGCCTGACGGGTCAATCCTCCTGTGGCTGGTAGGCACGGATGAGTTCTTCCAAGAACAGCAGATGGGGGCTCGACGCATCGTCCAGCGCGATCACGGTCGTGCCGAGTTGGCCGCGCGACAGCGCGATGTGGCACATGATCCGGCTGTTTCGAGTGTGGGCCTCGACCGAGCTGACGCCGCGGTCATAATCGAGGATGACCACCCGTGATGCCTCGATGCCTCGGGAGGAGTGGATGGTCGTAAGCCTCACATGATCCTCAGGGACGACGGCGTCGCGGGCAGCGCCTTCGATCTGATCATGCACAGGAACGCCGAGCATGGCCAGCGCCTCCCGGGCAAGCTGGGGTTCGCCCGACGTTCGATCACCTCGAGCGCAGAGCACAGCCAGATCTCGTCTCTTGCCCTCTGCAGCGAGCTGCTCGAGTACAGCATTGAATACGGCGACGTAGGCATGCAACTTGGCTTCACGCCAGTCACCCGTTGGTGGAGCCTTGACGCGGATGATCTGCGGCAGCTCACCCCCGGCAGTCATCTGAGTGCCCTCCAGATCGAGCATCTCGCTAGCGTCCTCGGCCGGGCGGTGGAGTGGATGCGTGGACACCCATTTCGCCACAGCGGAGATATCGGGAGACTTCTCGAAGACACCTTGTGCAACCAGATAGCCGGCCGAGGAGTTGCGGAAGTTGCGTCGAAGAATCTCGGTTGTTCCGTCGGCACGCGCCGCCTGCAGAAAGGCGGACGCTTCTCCGGTCTTGTTGGCCGAGCCATACAGCTCTTGGCCCGGGCCGTCGGCCATGAACCACTCTGCGTCGGGTGAGGCTAGGGCCTGAAGGAACTCGAACGCGTCCTGGGCGAGATCCTGGCCCTCGTCAACGCAGATCGTGCCGAAGGTCGATCTGAATGTGTCCAGGTCGTCAGTTAGTTGCTTGCGAAGCTCGTCTACGTGAGTGACCACGATCCGCCTCGAGACCTCTTCGCCAAGGTCCTGGCTCGCCATGATTCCGCGCAGCGTCGATGCGAGCACACGGTTGAAGCATGTGAAGAGAACCGCTCGGCCGGCACGTGCATGACCGACAGCTATCTCCTGCAGGCGCACCGTCTTTCCGGTGCCGGGTGCCCCACGAAAGATGGTCGGAGGACGGTTGGCAGGCTCAATGTACTTCTGGCTTAGGTTCGAGGGTTTAGTGATCTGTCGTCGGAGCACGCCACCGCGTTGCTGGTCGGCCTGGCTCACAGCGGGAAGGGGACCGGGCTTCACTAGGTCCGTGAAATGAGAGATCTGCTCGCTGGTAGGGACCGGATTGCGGGCACCACGCCCTCTGGCTGGTACTTCTCGGATGTGCCGGAGCCGGCGCCACAGCGCCATGGAACTGTCTAGATCCTCTTCGAATATCAGGCTCTCGGCGTGCTGGACCACTTGAGCATCACGGAATCGTTCCGCGAATGCCGTCCGCCTGATTCGAGGAAACGCTGCGGTCATGATGAAGAACGGACTCCTCGGACCGGGGAATCGACCAAGGTAGTGCCGGAGGTCGAGCGTCGCGAGGCTCACCTGATCCACCGGATGGGGGCCGGAGCGATCCTTGATTCGGCACGTCTTCAGGCCGTAGTCGAGGATTGCATCGAGGCCAACACCCTTGACCTCGATCGTGAATATCCCGATGTCGCGATGAAGCAAGATCGTATCGAGATCGCCGACCCCCTGAAGGTAGTCGACGTTGCCCCAGACCTCCGTTTGAGCGTCGCCCAGCTCGACGAGGCGCTCAATGAAGGCGCGCTCGGCCCGGTGGCCTTTGAGGTCGGGCAACTCGGTGTGAAGGCGAGCGGTCATCGCAACTCGGACTGGTCGGATGGTCGGACTCGTTCAGGTTAGATCGCGAGTAGACCACGCACATCAGTTTCAGCAAACCTGGACCTCCTGCCTAGCTCCGAGCCGCTCGACGTAGCGCATCAGGCATGTTGCGATACCACACGACCGCGAGCTCGCGATTGGCGCGGGTCAGGCTGGTGTAGAGCTGTCCTGTGCGGCCGAGGTTCTCGGGGAAGTCCCCCGGCTCGACAACGACAACGGCGTCGAACTCCAGGCCGCGAGCATCCTCGGGCGGGAAGAGACGAACGGACAGGTTGTCCTTCTGCCACACATGGAAACCGGAACCTTTGCGACGCCACCCGCTGCGGCCCAGCTCGCCGATCATCTCCCCGGGGTTGACGGTGATGATTGCCGTTGAGCCGTCGGCGTGCTTGGTCGCAAGGTCCCGCGCCGTCTGCAACGCCGTGGTCCATACGAGGTTGGGGCGCGGGGCGCGTCGGACTGCCACGGACTCGCCCGTTGCTTGGACCGTTTGGTTGCCGCGGTGCTTCGCCGGAAGCAGTCGGTCGGCGAATCTCAGCACAGCGCCGGTCGAGCGGTAGCCGCGCGTCATCTTCTGTGGTTGGAATTCTCCGTCAGCAGTCAGCGCGAGGTGGTCGGCGATTTCACTCCACGAGCCGTAGGTCACGTCCGACCGCCGCTGGTTCATGTCGCCTACGAGGGTCCAGCGCCCCTCGCGACGGAGGTAGTGGTCGAGGACGTTCCACTCGATGGGGGAGACGTCCTGGGCCTCGTCAACGATGATGTGGTCGAAGCGCAGGGCGTCAGGGATCGGGCTGTACGCCAGACGGCACTGGGCCATCAGTGGCAGGTATCGGCGCTTGAAGGCCTGGTCAAAGGGCGGCAGCTTGCGCATCCAAGAGATCTGCTCGACGTCCTCGACCAAGGGTCGGCCAGGCGTCCCGTTGCTCCGGATCAGCTCGTAGACCTGCCTGATGTTCTCCCGGCGAGCGCCATTGCCTTCGCGCCATCGATTGTTGCTTTCAAAGATCCGAGCGGCGCGCTCCGCAAAGTTGCGTGCCTGAGCATCGACGTCGTCATGTTCACCCCCGATCGCGCCCGGCCAAGGGCCCTTCAGACCCGTCGTCTCGGCCATAAGGTCGGCTAGATGTGTGACACGGACCTGTTCGGACGCGGCCAGCGGCTTGATGAGTCCCTCGACATGCGCGACGTAGCCAGGAGTCGGACCGACCACCAGGACCCGGAGCGGCTTGGTCGCGCGTCCTGCCAAGGCGCCACCCTGCTCGTAGAGAGCGGGATTGACGAGGTATGACGCGCGGTAGGCAGCGACAACCGTTTTCCCTGTGCCCGGGTGCCCTTGCACGACCACGCTCTCATCAACCGGCCACGAGACCAGTGCGTGTTGGTCCGGCTGCAGTAGAGCGAGGACGGACTGGAGCTTGTCTTCCCGAGGAGCGGCGAGGCGTTTCAGCACAGCGTCTTGGGCGCGCATGCCTTCGCGGATGTCGGCGGCGCTGCCGGTGCGCGCCTTCGTAGTTGCGGGCAGGGCTGCGGCACCGCGCTCGGCCGAGCCAATCGGTGACGACGGCTCCGCATCCGTTGGCGTTGACGAGCCAGCGGGCGCCGGGGTAACGCGGCGACGGGTGGAGCGGCCCGGTGCCGGGACGGGAACGCTCAGCGCCCGAGCGGTGAACGGCGAGTCCGCGCCTTCCCGAGCCCAATCGTCGTCCAGGTCGCTGACATCGGTCAGCCTATGCGTGAAGGTGCGCCGCACGACAACGTCCTCGGAGCCTTCCGATTCTGGCTGAAAGAATAAGCGCGCGATCGGGGCGGCCCAGCTGTAGACCTGCACGTCACCGTCCTGGATGAAGCGCGATCCAATGTAGAAGTCACGTAACTCCTCGTCGTCGCTGTCGCAGCCCACCCGGCCGAGCAGAGGATGGTGGAAGCCATTGGCCTTGATCTGGTGGTCGACTGCGTCGATCCACAGCACGTTGCGCTCCACGTCGGCGAGGGGGTTGCGTTGCAGCTTCTTCTCTAGCTTGGCCAGGTACTCCTTGTTCTTGGCCTGCTCGTAGGGCAGGTCGGGATGGGTCGTCATCCGATGACCTCTACGACGCAGGTGGCGAGGTCGTCGGTGGTCAGCGAGGGCGCGGCGGCGGACTCGAGGCTGGCGACTTGGGCGTCGTACCGTGCCTGCTCCTTGCGAAGCTTGCCTTCGGCAAGCGGCATCATCTTCGTTTGTCCGCGCTCGATGTGGGTCTGTAGCCGACTGTTGATCACCCGCATGCGGCGCTCGTGGACTTCGGTGAAAGAGGCACGACGCGTTGCGATGAACGCGTCGTTCTCCTGAATCAGCTCGGTACGTCGTGTTGCCACGCGTGCCTCCAGGTTCATCGTCGCCAAGTCGACCGCCTCGATGAGGTGAGGGTGATCCCGGAGTGGCCCTGCCTTGTACGACGCTGTGGCCAGCTCCTTCATGATGGCCGAGCCCAGTGGATCACCCGCGTCCGACAGATTGGATAGGTCGATGCTGGAGGACCAGACTTCGTGGATGGGCCGGACGCCGTTCCAGTGCACGACTGCAAGGAGCGCAAGGTAGATCCCTTCAGCAACGCCGGCGGACTCGGGCGTCATGCGTAAGAGGGTGAACCTGCCGTGGCGATGGCCTGGAGTGCCAACCGCAGCACGCGTCAAAGGATGCGTTGCCGTGAGCAGCGGCACGTCGGATGTGCGGGAAAATTCCTGGTCGAGGGACACGACGATGTCCTGTTCGGAACGCAGTTGCGCGCACAGATCCTGAACCTCGGCTGCGCGACGCTCGCCAGTCCTGATCAGCGCTTGCACATGGTCAGCGAGTTCCTCGTTTCCTCGCAGCCGGAGCACCGATCCGTCGCGATGAGTAGTTCCGCCGTACGTCTCCGCCCAGTCCTCGACCAGGAGGGCCAGCTCTTCCTGGCCGACGTAACGCCCGCTAGCGAGCAGATCGCGCTCCAGGCCGTCGATCTCCGCTCCGTCGCTGCTGACCAGCATGGGGGCCGCGGACTCGATGAACTCGCGGTCCTTGGCCTGCATTTCGATCGCCTGTATGGCCTGGTCGGTGCGCAGACGTCGCTGATCTGGGGTGAGCGTGAAGTCGAAGAGGAGCTTCTCGACACTGCGCCACTCTGATTCGAGGATCGGCTCCAGTTCGCCGATGGAGTGTTCGAACACCTCGATCCGCTCCATGACCCGCTCGATGATGTCGGTCTCGATCGTGCCCGGAGTGTGGAAGTTGAGGACGCCGATCTTCTTCTCGATCTGGCCGATGCGATCGATGCGGCCGATGCGCTGCTCGACTTCCATCGGATTCCACGGCAGGTCGTAGTTGACGACCGCCGAGCAGAACTCGAAGTCGAGACCCTCGCTTGCCACCTTGCTAGCCAAGAGCAGGTCAAACTCCCCGCGCCGGAAGTTGCTCATGATGCGCTCGCGGCGATTCTTGGGGACGCCACCGTGGAGTACCCCGATGCGGAAGTCACGGCCGAGCCGCTGCTCGAGGTAGCGCAGGGTTCGACGCGAGAACGTGAACAGAATGACCTGCTTGTCCTGGGCGACGAGGTCGGCGACGGCAGTCACGAGCTGGTCGTACTTGGTATCGCCCGACAGACCACGTGCGGCCTTGAGCAGGGCTGGACCAGGGGCGAGGTCGGCCTTCTTTGCGGGTGGTACCTCAGCGGACTCCTCGGACTCGACGTCGTCGCCGTGGCCCCACTCGAGGACGTATCGTGCCGCTTCCGGCAGGCAACTGCCGGCCAACCGGAGCGGCATCTGCATTGAGAAGTTGAGCGGTGTGCCGCTCAGCGCAGCGCGTTCGACACACCACTGGAAGTAGGCGTCGTAGAACCGTGCCTCCGCACCGTCGAAGTTCACGTCGATGCGGCGAGGCTCGCGCAGCGGCTTGTCCTCCTGGACGTCGATCTTCCGGGTCCGGGTGACCTGCGCAGAGAGGCCGTGAAGCTCGGCGCAGAGACGTTTGACGGCCACGGCGCCTGCGGCGTCGAGGAAGTCTGTCGCGAGTGTCTCGCGGAGCACTTGATAGTCGGGCCGCAGCGTGAGGATGAACCCGAAAACGTCCTGCTCCAGCTCCGTCAGCCATGCTCGCCGGTCGGCATTGGTGATTCGAGGGTCAGCGAGGGACTTCGTCAGCTTGTTGAGGACGGCGTTCGGTGCGATTCGCCGTTCGAGAGACTCGACGTCCTCGAACTCGCCCGGAACCAAGAGAGAGAGCAGGTTGAAGAGGTCACGATTGCGGAGATTGACTGGAGTCGCGGACAGCATCACCAGGGCGTCGGACCAGTCCTGGATCTGCTCACCAAGCTCGTAGCTCCTGGTGTCGGAGTTTCGGAACGCGTGCGCTTCGTCGACGATCGAGAGGTCAAACTGCAGACCCAGTTCGGTGGCGCGCTCGATTCCGTCCCACACCCGCAGCCTCTCGATGCTGCTGATGTAAGCAGCCCGGCGGGGGAGACGGTCGGTCTCCAGGCGCTCGAGCAGATCGGCGAGGCCTGGGTTGTCCAACTCGACGAGAAGGAACCCGAAGCGATCCTCCATCTCCCGTTTCCACTTCTGCACCAGCGAGCTCGGGCAGACCACGAGGACTCGGTCCGCTTGGCGACGTGCCTCCATTTCGGTCCACACGAGACCTGCCTCGATCGTCTTGCCGAGACCGACCTCGTCAGCGATCAACAGTCGCAGGGTGCCGGTGTCGAGAAGCTTCTGCACGGGCTTGAACTGGTACGGACGAAACAGCGTCCTCGTCGCCCGAAACGAAAACATCGTGTCCGTGAAGTGCCCTTCGAGCTTCGCCCTGGTGAGGGTCGCCGCGAACCGCTTTGGCGGATCCGGCCGCCTGCTCACCCACGCGGAGGCGTCGTCGATCGTAGGGCGCAGCGATAGGGAGTCCTCGTTTCGTCGAACGGTCTGCCCCCCAGCGAACACGTTGTAGAGCCAACTGCCACTGACGTAGCGCCGACCTGGACGAACCACACCGTCCTGTCCGGTGCCGTCAACGAGGACGTCTTCGCCGACGGCGAATCGGGGCTTCGCCACGACCGGGGCGCCATCCCACGACGCGTCAATCCAGCCGAGCGCGTTGTCAAGCGCTGAGCCGTCCTCGACCTCCTCGGGAGGAATGGCAGCGCTGGCGCCGGGAGACGCACCGCTGGTGACCGAGAGGACAACGGACGGATCGACACCAGAGAACCAGTAGATGCCCTGTGGAAGCTGCACGGGCGGAGCCGAGACCATCCGCGTCTCGTCGACGAGGTCCACTACATCACTTACGCCGGGACCGAAGATCAGGAGTTGTCGGAAGCTACCGGCACGGATCACGGCGTCGAGGTCGGTGGTGACCGGGTGATAGCCGTAGGTTGACCGCACCACGGCGGCGTCGGGAGCGGCCATCGGGTTATGCAGCCGTAACTCGGGTCAGCCTGCTCGTTGCAGACGACGCCCGGAGTGGGCAAGGCGGTGCGATCACGTCGTTGACCATAATGCGGCTGACCGCCTTCTTTGCCGTTTCACGAGAGTTCGAGGAGGGCCCCGATCGCCGACTTCAAAACGCCCGAATAGTTCCTGGCGCGCGAGCGACTGAGTCGCAGGGACTTGATCCTGCCTCGACTCGGTCAGTCCTCGATAACAGTGCCCTCCACCATGGTGCTGTTGTCCAGCGAGGCCGCGAACTGAGGATTGAGGTCGAGCTCTTCCTCGAACTCTCCGTTGAGGTTTCTGGCGAGCGTGTCCGCGAGCCGGTGCCCCATCGGCCGGAAGGTCACATATGTCAGACCGCCGGAGACGATGCCTCCGACGACGGGCACGGCCTTGGTGATCGTCTTCTCGACCGTCTTCTTGGTGACCTGCCTTCCGACCAGCGCGCCAACCTTCTTCACCAGCGGGTACCACGTCGTCTTCGTCAGGGCCTGCGCTGCCACCTTCTTGCCGAGGTTCTGGCCGGCGACCTTCGACGTCTGCGACACCAGAGCGGCCGCGCCAGCAGCGCCGAACATCGCACCCAAGTAGGCGATGATCCGGACCTGTGCCGCCTCCGAGAGCTCACCTGTCTCGAACAGTTCGTCCTCGCCGAACAGGTAGGCGATCTGCTGGGCCAGGTTGATCGCGAAGCCGAAGTACTGCGCCACGTCGGCGCCACCCGCGGCCACCATGACAGCGGGATTGGCGGGAAGGCCGGAAGCGAAAGAGACCGCTGAAGTCTTGGTGGCGCTGCTCTTGATGATCGAGTCGGCCTTCTTGCGCAGCGACTCGACGGAGTAGACCTCCTGAGGCCCCTTCGCGAGAATCACGTCCAGGTGCGGAGAGTCGCCGAATTGCTTCCGTAGGAACGCCTCGCGATCCACTCGCACGATCGGCAGCTTCGACACGGCTCCGACTGTCTGGAGAGTGGTCGCGTAGAGCTTGTCCTGAGATGCGTCAGCCATGACAGCGAGGCTATGCGGTGCGCCCGACGCAATGCAGGCGGATCCGACGATGAGCGCGGGCTGCGCCGGAAGTTTCGAGGTTCGTCGCTAGCGCTCCTCGCACGCGGGTCTCGATACGCCGGCGCGCCGGGGCGCGCCGGCTACTCGACCAACCTGCGTCGGCGGCTGCGACGTACTGACTACTCCGCGGGCTGCTCGGCGATCTCCGCGTCGACAACCAGCTCGGTGAGCGAGTCGTCGACGGTGAAGACCAGGTCGCCGAGGACGTTGCCGGTCCGGCGCAGGTCGTCGGCGGCGGACTCGGCGTCCCGGACCAGCTTCTCGGGTCCCTTGACCTCGACGCGCGCGAGCGGGGCGCGCATCTTGACCTTGGCCTTCGACTTGGCGCCGCGGATGCCGGAGAGGGCGGCGGCGACGGAGTCGATGATCCGGGCGGCCTGCGCGGCTGCGGAGCCGAGCTCGGTGACGGTCGGCCACGAGGCGTGGTGGACCGAGCCCTCCTGCCACCACGACCAGACCTCCTCGGTGACGTAGGGGAGGAACGGCGCGAGCAGCCGGAGCTGGGCCTCGAGGGCGATCGCGAGCGTTGCCTTCGCCGACTCGGCGGCCTGGTTGGCGATCGGGTCGAGCTCCGGCTCGAAGCTGTAGGCCCGCTCCTTCACCAGCTCCAGGTAGTCGTCGCAGAACTCCCAGAAGAACTTCTCGGTGACCTCGAGCGCGGTCGTGTAGTCGTAGGCCTCGAACGCGTCAGTGGCCCTCTCGATCGTCACGGCGAGCCGGCCGATGAGGGCGGTGTCGACCTTCTCGACGACCGCGACCCGGTTGAGCTCGGTCGCGCCGACGGAGCCGAGGACGAACTTCGACGCGTTGAGGACCTTCATCGCCAGCCGGCGGCCGACCTTCATCTGGGTCTCGTCGAAAGGCGAGTCCAGGCCGGGGCGGGCGATCGCGGCGCGCCAGCGGACGGCGTCGGCGCCGTACTTGTCGAGGATCTCGTTGGGGACGACGACGTTGCCCTTGGACTTCGACATCTTCTTGCGGTCGGGGTCGACGATGAAGCCGGAGATCATCGCGTGTGACCACGGCGCGGTGTGGTTCTCGAAGTGGGCGCGGACGACGCGGCCGAACAGCCAGGTGCGGATGATGTCGTGCGCGTGGGTGCACAGGTCCATCGGGAAGACCCGGCCGAACAGGTCGTCGTCGGTCTCCCAGCCGCCCGCGATGTGCGGGGTGAGCGACGAGGTCGCCCAGGTGTCCATCACGTCGGGGTCGCCGATGAAGCCACCCGGCTTGCCGCGCTGGTCCTCGGTGTACCCCTCGGGGACGTCGGTCGACGGGTCGACCGGCAGCTGCGCCTCGGTCGGGAGCAGCAGGTTGCCGTAGTCGGGCTCGCCCTCGGCGTCGAGGGGATACCAGACCGGGAACGGGATGCCGAAGAACCGCTGCCGCGAGATCAGCCAGTCGCCGTTGAGGCCGCCGACCCAGTTGTCGAAGCGGTGCTTCATGTGCGCGGGCAGCCACTCGATCTCCGCGCCGCGCGCGAGCATCGCGTCGCGGGTGGCGGCGTCGCGGCCGCCGTTGCGGATGTACCACTGGCGCGTCGAGACGATCTCGAGCGGCTTGTCGCCCTTCTCGTAGAAGTTCGCCATCCGCTGCGTGGGCTTGGGGTCGCCGTCGAGGTCGCCGGTCTCCTTGAGCTTGGCGACCATCGTCTCGCGGGCGGAGAAGACGGTCTTGCCCTTCAGGTCCTCGTACGCCGCCGCGGCCTGCTCGCCGCTGAGCCATTCCGGCGTCTCGCGGGTGAACCGGCCGTCGCGGCCGATGACCGTGCGGACCGGGAGGTTCAGCTCGCGCCACCACGTGACGTCGGTGAGATCACCGAACGTGCAGCACATCGCGATGCCGGCGCCCTTGTCCTGCTCCGCCGCCGCGTGGGGGAGGACCGGGATTTCGACGCCGAACACGGGCGAGCTGACCGTCGTACCGAACAGGTCCTGGTAGCGCTCGTCGTCGGGGTGCGCGATCAGCGCGACGACCGAGGCGATCAGCTCGGGACGCGTGGTCTCGATGTAGACCGGCGAGCCGTCGGCCTTGTGGAACGCGACCCGGTGGTAGTGGCCGGCGTAGTCGCGCGCCTCCAGCTCGGCCTGCGCGACCGCGGTCTGGAACGTGACGTCCCACAGGGTCGGCGCCTCCTGGAGGTAGGCCTCGCCGCGGGCCAGGTTGCGCAGGAACGCGCGCTGGCTGGCGAGCTGGGCCTTGTCGCCGATGGTCGTGTACGTCGTCGACCAGTCGACGGAGAGGCCGAGCTGGCGCCACAGCGACTCGAAGACCTTCTCGTCCTGCTCGACCAGCTGCTCGCACAACTCGACGAAGTTGGGCCGGCTGATCGGGATCTGCCGCTTCGGATCCGGCTTCTCCGGGGGAGTGAACTCCGGGTCGTAGGGCAGCGACGGGTCGCAGCGGACGCCGAAGTAGTTCTGGACGCGGCGCTCGGTCGGGAGGCCGTTGTCGTCCCAGCCCATCGGGTAGAAGACGGACTTGCCGGTCATCCGCTGGAAGCGGGCGATCAGGTCAGTGTGGGTGTAGGAGAAGACGTGCCCGACGTGCAGGCTGCCGCTGACGGTCGGCGGCGGGGTGTCGATGGCGTAGACGTTCTCCCGCGGCTGGCTGCGGTCGAACTTGTAGGTCTCGTCGGACTTCCACCGCTCGGCCCACTTCTCCTCGAGGCCCTCGAGGGCAGGCTTGTCCGGTACGGCGACCGCACCGGCCGGTGTGGTCTGCTCCGGGGACTGCTCTGCGCGGGGCTCACTCATAACAGACAAGCCTAGGGCGCATGCAGTGATTGGTTGAAACTGAGCATTACCCTCGGACGGATGCGCCTGCTGCTCACTGTGATCCTGGTCGCATCCAGCCTGCTCGCCGTCGGCCCGGCCACCGCCGACGACGAGCGCGAGCGAGCCGCGCGAGGACCGGGGTCGGTGAAGCTCGAGGGACGCGGCTACGGCCACGGCCGCGGGATGTCGCAGTACGGCGCGCAGGGCGCGGCGTCGCAGCACGGCAAGAAGTGGCGCGGGATCGTCGGCTTCTACTACCCAGGCACGGAGATCGGCGACGTCGGCGGGAAGATCAAGATCCTCATCACCGCCGACACCACCGACGACGTCGTCGTGCGCGACCGGTCCCGCCTGCGGCTGAAGGCGCGGGGCATGGACCCGGTGCCGCTCGACCGCCGCGGCGCGAGGCAGTGGCGGCTCAGCCCGACCTCCTCCGGGGCCACGCTGGCGGTGCTCACCGACCGCTGGCGGACCGTCCGGCAGGTCGGCCACAACGCCCAGTTCTCCGCCGGCGGCCGCCCCGTCGCGCTGGTGACGCCGTCCGGCGACGCCCGCTATCGCGGTGCGCTGCGCTCCGCGGGCCGCGACACGATCAACGTGGTGGCGCTCGAGCACTACCTGCGCGGCGTCGTACCTCGTGAGGTGCCGGCGCTCTGGCACCCGCAGGCCGTGCGCGCCCAGTCCGTCGCCGCCCGCACCTACGCCGCGTTCGAGCGGCGCGCGCACACCGGGCGCTACGACCTCTGCGACACCACCGACTGCCAGGTCTACGGCGGCGTCGCCGACGAGCACCCCGCCTCCGACGACGCCATCGAGGCGACCAGCGGCAAGGTCGTCACCAAGGGCGGGGCGCCGATCTTCTCCCAGTTCTCCTCCAGCAACGGCGGCTGGACGGTCAAGGGCGACTTCCCCTACCTCCACGCGCAGCGCGACCCCTGGGACCGCTGGTCGGGCAACCCCAACCGCAGCTGGACCCACCGGCTCACCGACAACCAGATCGAGAACGCGTTCCCGGGCATCGGTGACTTCCAGCGGCTTCGGGTACGGCGCCGCGACGGCAACGGGGCCTGGAACGGGCGCGTGCTGAGCATCAGGGCGGTTGGCTCGGCGGGCTCCGTGGTGCGGAGCGGCGACGACTTCCGGGTGATCTTCGGGCTCAAGTCGACCTGGTTCCGAATCGTCTGACGTGTCTCACGGAATGATCCGCTCGTCTCAGGGCGGCACCCTTCGGCGGTCGCCTCGTTGTCGGGTGCATGCGGAAACTGCTCTCGGTCACCCTGGTCGTGCCGGCGCTGCTCGTGCCGGCGTTGTCAGCCGCGCCCGCTGAGGCCGCGCCCATGTGCGGCGGTCAGGCGGCGACGATCATCGGCACCAACGGCGCCGACGACCTCTCCGGCACGGGCGGCCTGCTCGTGACCGACGTCGTGTGGCTGGGCGGCGGCAACGACAAGTACCGCGGCGACGCCTCCAACGACCTCATCTGCGGCGGCGGCGGTGCCGACTACATCACCGGCGGTGGCGGCGACGACATGATCGACGGCGGCCGCGGCAACGACGCGCTCGCCGGCCTCGCCGGCAACGACGAGGTCTGGGGCCGGGTCGGCGCCGACGAGATCTCCGAGGGCGACGGCGACGACCAGCTCGCCGGCGGACGCGGGGTCGACGCGCTCAGCTACAACGCCGTGCGCAGCGGCGGCGTGACCGTCGACGCCACGACCGCGACGGTGACCGGCGCCGGCACCGACGACTACGGGCAGATCGAGCTGGTCCGCGGCACCCCGCAGGCCGACGACATGATCGGCGGCGAGGGTCGCGATGCGTTCGCTGGCGGCGGCGGCGCCGACACGCTCGAGGGACGCGGCGGCGACGACCTGCTCCGCGGCGCGGGCGGTGTGGCCAACGGTGGCGCCGGCAACGACGCGGTCGAGATGAGGGACGGCGTCGCCAAGGGCGAGGCCGGCCGCGACCGGCTGGTGCTGGCCGGCAGGGCTAACGGCTCCGGCGGCGCCGAGGGCGACCAGCTGATCCTCAAGCACGGGCCGGTCCGGGGCTCCGCCAACGGTGGGGACGACGTGATCATCGTGGCCTCGGCGAGGTCCTCGGCCGACGTCAACGGCGCCTCCGGCATCGACACGATCTCCTTCGCGCCGTTCAAGCGCGGGGTGCGGGTCGACCTCGGCGCTGGGCGGGCCGAGCTGGGCCGCAGCACGATGCGGTTCGCCAGCGTCAACGTCGCGCGCGGCAGCCGGCACGATGACACGATCGTCGGGTCGAACTCCGCCGACTACATCGACGGCCGCGCCGGCAACGACGTACTCCGCGGGATGGGTGGCAGCGACCTGCTCCGCGGCGGCAAGGGCTTCGACAAGGGCGACGGCGGGTCGGGCGCGGACATCTGCCCGACCGAGGTGCACACGCACTGCGAGGTCGTCTGAGGGGCCGAAGGGTCTCGATACGCCCGGGCGCCAGGGCGCCCGGGCTACTCGACCAACCTGGACCCGCACTGCAACCACCGATGCGCCGGTGGTTGAGGTGCGAGGAGCGCTAGCGACGAGCCTCGAAACCTCCGGCGCCACGGCCGACCTTGAGGAACCCCCGCAGGACCAGGCCGACGACGAGGGCCCAGAAGGCGGCGCCGACGCCGCCGATGGTGACGCCGGAAGTGTGGCATCCATGGACGAAGAAGGTCTCAGCGCGCGCGTGCGCCTCAGTCGGTGAAGCCGTCGTCCTCGGACCAGGACACGGAGGAGTCGTCCCACTCGACCGTGCCGTCCTCGACGTGGGGCTCGCCCCAGAACTCGCCGAAGTCCTCCAGTCGCCAGTCCTCGAGGTTGGTCGTCACGGCGGCGTGGCCTGCCGTCGGGGCCTGCTGGAGGAAGGCGTCGTGGTGATAGCAGCCGAGCGTCGCCGCGACGACCTCGCCGTCGGTGTCGGCATGGACGAACAGGCATCCGTCACCCGACCCTTCGAAGAGCCGCTCGGGCTCGGTCCAGGAGTCGGCGTCGTCGGGGTCGGAGTGCTGGACGAGCACCAGGCGGTAGTCGCCGGGATCGATCCAGATGATCACCTTCGCGCCGCTGTCCAGCTCAAGATCAGCGCGACCGTGGTCGCGGGTGGGGTCCTCGTCGCTGGAGCGCTCGTACGCCGACCGCGGGGGCGCCTCCAGCTCGGCGCCGTACGTGAACTCCGGATCGCCGCTGCAGGCCGCGAGCACGGGGAGCAGGGCGAGGCGTCCGAGGGCACGGCGCATCCGGGGATCGTACGGCGGACCACGACGTACAAGTCGGCGGACCATCAGGCACAAGTGGGCGGGCCACGGGGTACAACTCGGCTAGGGCGCGGTCGCGCGGCCGACCTTGAGGAACCAGCGCAGGACCAGGCCGACGACGAGGGCCCAGAACGCGGCGCCGACGCCGCCGATGGTGACGCCGGAGGCGGCGACGACCAGGGTGGCCGCGGCGGCCTCGCGCTCGCTGACGTCGGCGAGTGAGTCGGCGAGGGCGCTGCCGAGGGTGCCGAGCAGGGCCAGGCCGGCGGCGGCCTGCATGACGCCGCCGGGGGCGGCCGCGACGAGGGTGGCGAGGGCGGCGCTCGTCACTGCGAGCACGAGGTAGGTGATCGCGCCGCTCACGGCCGCGATCCAGCGGCGCGACTTGTCAGGCCCGGCGTCGGGGCCCGCGTTGAGAGCGGCGGTGATCGCGGCGAGGTTGATCGCGTGGCCGCCGGCCGGTGCGCCGACGACGGTGCCGATGCCGGTGACGGCGAGGGTCTCCCGCCACGGCACCTTGTAGCCGAAGCCCGCCATCACCGCGACGCCCGGCACGTTCTGCGAGGCCATCGTGACGACGTAGAGCGGGAGCGCGATGCCGACCACCGCCGAGAGCGTCCAGTGCGGGGTGGTCCAGGTCAGCGACGGCGCGAGGGCGGAGGCGTCGACGTCGGCGGTGACGAGCACGGTGATCAGCGCGGCCGCGAGGGCGCCGGGCACCGCCCAGCGGCGCGCGAGGCGCAGCAGCACCAGCCAGGTCAGCACCGTCGGGGCGACCACCTCGGGGTCGTCGACGAGCTCGACCACCGGCGCCAGGCAGAGGGGGAGCAGGACCCCGGCGAGCATCGCCTTGGCCAGGGCGGGCGGGATGCTCGCCACCAGGTCGCCGAGCTTGGGCACCGCCGCGGTGACGATGATCAGCGCGCCCGCGACCACGAACGACCCGACCGCCGCGGGCCAGCCGCCGGTCACACCCGAGGTCGTGGCCAGCAGCGCTGCGCCGGGCGTCGACCAGGCGAGTGAGATCGGCGTCCGGTGGCGGATTGCCATCCAGAGCATTCCCGTGCCTGCCGTCACACACAGCACGAGGAGGCCCGACGCCGCCTGCTCCGGGGTGGCGCCGACGGCGGTCAGGCCGGCCAGCACCACCACGAACGCGCTGCTGAAGCCGACGATGGCCGCGACGATGCCGGCGGCGATCGGGTTGTGGCCGGAGGTTTCGAGGCTCGGCCGCGGGCGGCCTCGCACCTCAACCACCGGCGGTCTCGATACGCCCGCGCGCTAGCGCGCACGGGCTACTCGACCACCCTGGGGCGCTCATTCGACGACGAGGATCAGGTCGCCGCCCTCGACGGGGCGGGTGCCGGTGATCGCGAGCCGCTTGACCGTGCCCGAGGCCGGGGCGGTGATGGCCGCCTCCATCTTCATGGCCTCGATCGTGGCTACGGTGGCGCCGGCCTCGACCTGGTCGCCCTCCGCGACGGCGACGGTGACTGCGCCCTGGAACGGCGCGGCGACGTGGCCGGGGTTGGCCGGGTCGGCCTTCTCGGCGGCGTCGTCGTCGGCCGCGATCGACCGGTCCCGTACGGCGACCGGGCGCAGCTGTCCGTTGAGGGTGAGCATCGCCGTGCGGTAGCCGCGCTCGT
Organism: Nocardioides thalensis; assembly: GCF_013410655.1. NCBI lineage: Bacteria > Bacillati > Actinomycetota > Actinomycetes > Propionibacteriales > Nocardioidaceae > Nocardioides > Nocardioides thalensis. Next base: position 3,211,630 of record NZ_JACCFP010000001.1, on the reverse strand, counting down.
CGGGCTCGCCGATCGCCTCCAGGCCGATGTGCAGCCGCTTTCCCTCGGCGATGTCGACCTCGTGCTCCTCGCCGGGTCGCAGCCCGTAGAGGTAGTCGAGCGTCGGCAGGATCGAGATGTCGCCGTACGTCGCCCGCGCCGCCTCGAAGTCCTTCGTCGGGCCGGGGAAGAGCAGCCGGTTGAGCGTGCCGCGCCGGTCTTCAGCGAGCCCGCGCCGCTGCTCCTCGGTCAGCTCCGCGGCCGGCGGCTCCCACGAGCGACCGTCGAGCGCCTTGCTGCGGAACGGCTCCGGCCAGCCGCCCGGCGGGTCGCCGAGCTCGCCGTGCAGGAAGCCGATGACGGAGGCGGGGATGTCGTACTTCTCCGGGTTCGCCGCGAACTCCGCCGGGTCGGCGCCCCGACCGACGAGGGCGAGGGCGAGGTCACCGATCACCTTCGACGACGGCGTCACCTTCGGGACGTTGCCGAGGATGTCGTTGGCGGCGGCGTACATGTCCTCGACCGCCTCGAACTTCTCGCCGAGCCCGAGCGCGATCGCCTGCTGGCGCAGGTTGGACAGCTGGCCGCCGGGGATCTCGTGCCGGTAGACGCGACCGGTGGGGGAGGCGAGGCCCGACTCGAACGGCGCGTAGACGCGGCGCACCGCCTCCCAGTAGGGCTCCATCGAGCTGACCGCGCCGATGTCGAGGCCGGTCTCGCGGTCGGAGTGGTCGGTCGCCGCGACCAGCGCGGTCAGCGACGGCTGCGACGTGGTGCCCGACATCGTGGCCGTCGCGGCATCGACCGCGTCGACGCCCGCGTCGATCGCCGCGAGGATCGTCGCGAGCTGACCGCCCGGGGTGTCGTGCGTGTGCAGGTGCACGGGCAGGTCGAACCGCTCGCGCAGCGCGGTCACCAGCGTGCGCGCGGCCGGCGCGCGCAGCAGGCCGGCCATGTCCTTGATCGCGAGCACGTGGGCGCCGGCCTCGACCATCTCGTCAGCGAGGCGCAGGTAGTAGTCGAGCGTGTAGAGCTTCTCGCCCGGGTCGGACAGGTCGCCGGTGTAGCAGAGCGCGACCTCCGCGACGGCGGTGCCGGTGCTTCGCACGGCCTCGATCGCGGGCCGCATCTGCGAGACGTCGTTGAGCGCGTCGAAGATGCGGAACACGTCGAGCCCGGTCGCCACCGCCTCCTCGACGAAGGCGTCGGTGACCTCGGTGGGGTACGGCGTGTAGCCGACCGTGTTGCGCCCGCGCAGCAGCATCTGCAGGCACACGTTGGGCAGCGCCTGGCGCAGCTTGGCGAGCCGCTCCCACGGGTCCTCGGACAGGAAGCGGAGCGCGACGTCGTACGTCGCCCCGCCCCAGCACTCCACCGACCACAGCTGCGGCGTCAATCGCGCGACGTGGCCGGCCGCGCCGAGCAGGTCGGCGGTGCGCACCCGGGTGGCGAGCAGGCTCTGGTGGGCGTCGCGGAACGTGGTGTCGGTGACCGCGACCGTGTTCTGCTCGCGCAGCCGGCGGGCGAACTCCTCGGGCCCGACCTGGAGCAGCAGCTGGCGGGTGCCGTCGGGCGCGGGCACGTCGAGCGAGAGCGGCGGCAGCTTCTCGCGCGGGTCGACGGAGACCGGCGGTTCGCCGTACGGCTTGTTGACGGTCACGTCGGCGAGGTGGCGCAGCAGCCCGCCGCCGACGTCGACCGACTTGCGCGCGATCAGCAGCTGCGGGTGGGTCTCGATGAACGAGGTGGTGACCCGCCCGGCCGCGAAGTCCGGGTCCTCGAGCACGGCCTTGAGGAAGCCGACGTTGGTCTTCACGCCGCGGATGCGGAACTCGGCGACCGCGCGGTGCGCCTTCTCGACGGCCTTCTCGAACGTGCGGCCGCGACAGGTGAGCTTGGCCAGCATCGAGTCGAAGTGCGGGCTGACCTCAGCGCCGGTGTACGTCGTACCGCCGTCGAGGCGGACGCCCGGCCCGCCCGGGGAGCGGTACGTCGTGATCTTGCCGGTGTCGGGGCGGAAGTCGTTGGAGGGGTCCTCCGTCGTGATCCGGCACTGGAGCGCGGCGCCGCGGAGCCGGACCGTGTCCTGCGACAGGCCGAGGTCCTCCAGCGTCTCGCCGGCGGCGATCCGCAGCTGGGACTGCACGAGGTCGACGTCGGTGACCTCCTCGGTGACCGTGTGCTCGACCTGGATGCGCGGGTTCATCTCGATGAAGACGTAGTTGCCGTCGGGGTCGAGGAGGAACTCCACGGTGCCGGCGTTGCGGTAGCCGATGTGGCGCGCGAACTTCACGGCGTCGGCGCAGATGCGCTCGCGCAGCTCGGGGTCGAGGTGCGGCGCCGGCGCGATCTCGATGACCTTCTGGTGGCGGCGCTGGAGCGAGCAGTCGCGCTCGAAGAGGTGGATCACGCCGTCGGGCCCGGTGCCGTCGGAGAGGATCTGCACCTCGATGTGCCGCGGCTCGACGACGGCCTGCTCGACGAAGACGGTGGGGTCGCCGAACGCGGCCTCGCCCTCGCGCATGCAGGTCTCGACGGCCTCGCGCAGCTTGGCCGGGTCGTCGACGCGGCGCATGCCGCGACCGCCGCCGCCCGCGACGGCCTTGACGAAGAGCGGGAACGGGATCGCCTGCGCGGCCTCGACGAGGGCATCCACGTCGGTCGACGGCTCGACGCTCTGGAGCGTCGGCACGCCGGCCTCCTTGGCCGCCGCGATCGCGCGCGCCTTGTTGCCGGTCAGCTCCAGGATGTCGCTCGTCGGCCCGACGAACGTGATGCCGGCGTTGGCGCAGGCCTCGGCCAGCGCCGGGTTCTCCGACAGGAACCCGTAGCCCGGGTAGACCGCGTCGGCGCCGCACTGCAGCGCCACCCGCACGATCTCGTCGGGGTCGAGATAGCTGCGCACGGGGTGACCGCGCTCGCCGATCTCGTAGGCCTCGTCTGCGCGCAGCCGGTGCTCGGAGCCCCGGTCCTCGTAGGGGAACACCGCAACGGTGCGCGCACCCATCTCGTAGGCCGCACGGAACGCTCGGATCGCGATCTCGCCCCGGTTGGCCACCAACACCTTGGAGAACATGGCGTAACCCTATGAGCGGGATCACAACGCGCCAGCCCCGCTGCGGAGTACTGGACAGTAGCCATTCCGCGGATTCGTTGGTGCCGCCGCCGCGTCGCCTCCCGGAACGATGAGACGGTCCCCGCCCAGGACCTGGGCGGGACGTGCTCTCGTTTCCAGCGACAAGAAGGATCACATGTTCTCGAACGCACGACCGCTGGTGCGCCTGCTTCTCGGTGCCCTCGCTCTCGGCCTCGCCGCCGTCCTCCTCGTGCCGGCTTCCGCGCAGGCGGACACCGGCTCGCTCAAGGACAAGAAGGGCGACGCCGCGAAGTCGATCGACATCACCGCGGTGAGGTTCAACAACGGCACCAAGACCATCTCGGGCAAGTTCTCGGTCAACGACCTCGGCAAGAGCGGCATCTTCACCGCTGTCTGGCTCCCGCCGGACCTCGACGGCAACTACTACGGCGTCGCGCTCATGAAGAAGAGCGGCAAGTTCAAGGCCGTCCTGTCCAAGATCACCTCCACCGGCGGCAAGGTCGTCAAGTGCAAGGGCGTCAAGGGCAACTGGAGCACCAAGGCCAGCGCGGTCACCTTCTCGGTGCCGCAGAAGTGCCTCGGCACGGTCCCGAAGTCGTGGATCTTCGGCGGCGGCTCGACCTCGGTCACCGGCAAGCAGGCCGACAACGTCGACGGCACCGTCGAGATCAGCCGCGGCTGACCTCGGGCCACACATCGAGCAGGTCGCCCGGGCCCAGCCCGAGCGCCTGCTCGATGTCACCGGGGGAGGTGACCTGGAGGTAGCGCGACACGGTCTGGGTGAGCTCGAGCCAGTAGCCCCGAAGCGTGGACTCCGACAGGAAGAGCGTCCGGCTCATCTCGGCGTAGGTCAGGCCACGCGCGCGACCGGCGAGCACGTCGCGCTGGCGCGGCGACACGACCGTGAGGCTGCCGCGCCGCACGAGCACCTCGAGGATCCCGGCCACGGACGGCGGCACGACCAGCTCCCCGTCGGCCACCGCGAGGAAGCCCGCCTCCGCCTCCTCCAGCGTCGCCGCCTTGGAGATCACCCCGGTCGCGCCGGCCGCGAGGCACGCGGCGAGGACGAAGCGCCGCTCCTCCTGGGTGTAGCAGCACACGCGGTAGCCGGCCTCCGTGATGCGCCGGATCGCCGTCGGGCCTTGGCTCGCCTGCGGCTGCCCGACGTTGGCCAGGTGCAGGTCGAGGATCACGACGTCGGCCTCGGGCCGTTCGGCCAACAGGCACTCGACGTTGGCGTGCGACGCCACGAACGTCAGGCCCGGCAGCAGCAGCCCGAGCGACGCCCGCAGCGCGGTGGCGTCGTCGACGAGCGCGAAGCGCGGCCCTCCCACGTCAGGACTCCTGCCCCACGAGCGTGACGGTGGTGCCGACGCCCGGCACGCTGTCGATCGTGGTCGTCACGCCGGAGCGGGCGAGCTGCTCGACCACGACCTCGCGCAGGCCCACGCCGTACGGCGTCCGCGTCGTCTCGAAGCCGCTTCCGTCGTCGTGGAGGCTGACCTCCCAGCCCGGCGGGTCCTCCTGCTCCTCCGCGTGGAGGACGACGCGGCCGGCGCCGGAGTGCTGGCGCACGTTGAGGAGCAGGCTCCGCAGCGCTGCGGCGAGGTCGTCGGCGAGCTCGCGGGGGAGGACGGTGTCCTGCGCCAGGTCGGCCACGACGGTGATCGGGAGGTCGTCGAACTCCGCGCCGGCCGCCGTGACCAGGGCGGCGAGCGTGGTGGGGTCGGTCGTCGGCGCGGGCGCGCCGGTGAGGTAGGCGCGCATCCGGTTGAGCTCGGCCTCGGCCTGCGTGCGCAGCCCGTGGCGGTCGCCGACGCCGCTCTCGACCATCAGCCGCATCACCGCGGTGCCGTTGTGGATCGCCAGCCGCGCCCGGCGCTCCTCCTCGGCCTGGGCGGCGGCCGCGGCCAGTCGTCGCGCCTCATCGGCGTCGGAGGCGATCCGGGTGATGAGGCGCGCGCCGAACCACGACAGCGGGCCGAGCACCGCGATGGTGAGGACGTTGCCGGCGACGGCCGCGAGGTCCGCCCAGCCCTCGACGGTGGGCGCGAGGTAGGCGGCCTCGGCGACCGCCAGCGCGGCCAGCAGGAGCAGCCACACCCAGCGCGCCTGCACTCCGATCAGGCCGAACGAGACGCAGAGCGCGTAGCCCAGCTGGAACCCGACCCAGGTGCCCATCCGGTCGGCCTCGGGCACGGTCCACGAGCCCGCGACCAGCAGCGCGAGCGCGACGCCGACGTCGAGCAGCGCGACGCGGGTGCCGGTCGGGCGGCGCCGCACCAGGGCGGCCGCCGCGACGGTGAGCAGCATCGTCGCCGCGACCACCCAGGTGACGGCGGTGAGGGCGGGCCGCTCGGTCTCGGCGAACGCGGCGCCCAGCGACGGCGCCATCTGCACCAGGGTCCCGACCCGTACGGCGGCCACGAAGTAGGACAGGAGACGCAGTGCCGCGGCGTGGGTCGAGTGGTCCGAGAGCGGCACGCCCGCATTATTCAGGGGCTGCGGGTCAGAACGGCGGGCGGCCGGTGCCGGAGATCCGGAAGCGGCGCCACGGGTCGACGTCCGACACCCTCCCGGTCGCCTCGCCGTACGGCGTCTGCAGGGTGACCGTCGCGCCGCTGCGGACCGTCGCGAGTGCCGGCGTCTCCGCGATCCGGCCGTACCAGTGGAAATGGCCGTCGAGCGGCTGGAAGAACCCGCGCAGCTGGACCTCGACCGGGTGGCTCTCGTCGTCGGTCACCAGGTCGGCCGGTCCGTCGTACGCCTCACCGGGCTCGTGGGCGCTCATGCCTGGCGGCCCGGGTCGAGCGGGCGGACGTTGTCGGGCGGGTCGAGCGCCGACAGCGGTACGCCGTACTCGTCCGCCGCTCCGGACAGCGCGTGCCAGATGAAGCCGCTGAGGTAGTCGGCGACCGCGGCGCGCGACATCGTGCGGCGGTCGAGCCACCACTGGCCGACCGACACGGCCATGCCGACCATCCCGAACGCCCACGGCTCGGCGCCGGCCGAGTCGACGCCGAGCTGCCGGAGGCCGGACCCGATGATGCGCGCCAGCTTGGTGGCCGCGCGCTGCTTGCCGTCGGCCAGCGGGTCGGCGCTGCCGGCGTGCTGGGTGCTGAGGAGCAGGAACGTCTGCGGGTGCTCGGCGATCGTGTCGAGGTAGGCCGCGACGCCGGCGTCGATCCGGGCGCGGGCGGTGGCGGGCGCGAGCACCGCGGAGACCACCCGGTCGAGCACGAGCTCGGCGCCCCAGCGCCCGACCTCGGCGTGCAGCTCGGCCTTGTCGGCGAAGTAGCGGTAGAGGACCGGCTTGCTGACGCCGGCCTCTCGCGCGATGTCGGCGATGGACGCGTCGGGGCCGACCGCCTCGACAGCGCGGACCGCCGCCTCGACGAACTCGGCACGGCGCGCGGTGCGGTGGGCCTGCCAGCGCTGGGAGCGGCCGTCGCCCTTGACCGGAGTGCTCATGCGGTCCACTCTAGGCCATAGATGTTACCGTCGGTAACAGCAATCAACGGAGGTGCTTGTGACCGTCGCCGACCCCCTCGCCGACCGGCTGCTGCGCTCGACCGCGCGCCAGTCCTACGACCCCGAGGTCGACATCGACTGGGACGCGCCGCTGGTGCCCGGGCTGTGGGGGATGCAGCCGGAGCGGATGTCGCTCTACGGCACCCCGCTGTGGGACTCGCTCGACGACGACCAGCGGCGCACGCTGTCGTGCCACGAGGCCGGCAGCATGGCGAGCGTCGGCATCTGGTTCGAGGTCGTGCTGATGCAGCTCCTGCTCCGCGACGTGTACGGCGCCGACCCGCGCGACCCGCGCACACAGTTCGCACTGACCGAGGTGGGCGACGAGACGCGGCACGCGGTCATGTTCGCCCGCGCGCTCTCGACGATGGGCGTGCCGGCGTACGGCCCGCGGCAGAAGGTGCGCTCCCTCGGCCGGTTCGGGCAGCTCGCTCTGCGCGGCGCGGGGGCGTTCGCGGCGGTGCTGATCGGTGAGGAGCCGGTCGACCGCTGGCAGCGCGACCTGATCCGCGACGAGCGGGTGCAGCCGTTGGTGCGGATGACCTCGCGCATCCACGTCACCGAGGAGGCGCGCCACGTCAGCTTCGCGCGCGACGAGCTCGCCAAGGCTGCCCGGAGGATGGGCCGCACCGAGCGCGCCGCGCAGCAGCTCGTCACGGCCCAGGTGGCGTACGTCGCGATGCGCTCGCTGGTGCACCCGGACGTGTACGCCGCCGTCGGGCTCGACCCGCACGAGGCCCGGGGTGCGGCACTGGGCAACGAGCACTACCGCGCGACGATCGCGTGGATGGGGGAGAAGGTCATGCCGTTCCTCGACGAGCACGGGATGGTCGGGCGCTCGCAGCTGAAGACGTGGCGGGCTTCGTTCCTGCTGCCGTGAGGCCGATCAGGCGAGGCCGAGAGTCCATCGGGGTGATGCTTGGCCGTCAGTCGCCAGCCTGAGGGAACTGGTGGTACTGCGGATCCGAAAAATACGCCGGGTTGAGCTTGGGCTGACCGACCCGACCGGATAGCCAATCGGTGGCCACTTGCTCTACCTCGCTGGAACGGCAATCTACGCCCGGCACGCGAAACCCGAGCGTCACCCAGTCGCCATTCAAGCTCACTCGTACTCTCTTGAGTTCCTCGGCGTACGCAGTGTCGATTGGCATCGCCAGATTGATCGTGCTGGTGAGTTGGATGAACAGGAGCCGCGCGTACCGCTCCACCTCGCCGTTTGAGTTCGCCGCCGACATCAGGTCGACCGTCGCCCGGCGCAATTCCTCGTGCGCGGCTCGCTCTCGGTCCTGGCGCCGAATGGAGGCTTCCCATGCGATCGCGGAGATGACTGCGATGCCAGTCATGAATCCACCGATCAGGCCGGCAACCAATCCGTCGAGGCCGTGCTCCAGCCACCAACTCATGGAGTTCGAGCGGTACACCGTCGGACGGTAACGCTGGCCTGGCGCGCAGGCAGGAATCTTGTGGCGTCAGTGGAAATCGTGCGGTTCGCTTGTGTGTTCGATCGAACACGTGTACGATGGACCGTAGGTCCAGACACCGATACCCCTCGCGGGTTGGAAGCAGCAGGACCAGTTCCACCACATGGCAGGCCCCCGGACCGCGAGTTCCGGATTCAGGGTCGTTGGCCCCGGCAAGGGCCCCCGCGTGGAGCGGCACTCGAGGTAATCGACTGCACGCTCACGAAGGGAGGCCTCCGATGACGACCAGCACCACCGGCACTGCACCGGCGGTTCCGGTCGTGGGCGACCCGGTGCCGGACCATCCGGTGCTGGCTGCCTTGGCGGCGGTGGATGCGGCGTTGGCGTCGGTGCGGGAGACCCAGCCGGTGTTCATGACCACGAGGCAGAAGAAGCAGGCCCTTCTTGCCGCGCACAGGATCCGCGCCCAGTTCGCCGAGCTCCAGGCCCGCCTCCTCGCTAGTTCGTCGGACGTGGCGGAGGCCGACGGCGCGAGCGACGTCGCGTCGTGGTTGTCCCACCACACTCAGTGCGACCTGCGCGGCAGCAAGCGGGACCTCAAGCTCGCCCAAGGCCTCGACGCCCGCTACCCGAAGGTCGCCAAAGCCATGGCCGACGGTGTCCTATCGGTCGAGCATGCCCGCGTGATCGTCGCGGTCTTGGATGCGTTGCCGGCGGTGGTCTCCCTCGAGATCCGCGACAAGGCCGAGGCCGAGCTCATCAACCGATCGACGGAGTTCACCCCCGACGAGATCCGGCGACTCGGGCGACGGATCTTGGAGGTCGTGGCCCCGGAGATCTTCGAGGACGCCGAGGCCAAGAAGCTGCTCGAGGAAGAACAGTCCGCGCGCAAGCGGATGCGGCTGTTCTTCAAGAACACCGGCGACGGCACCACCAGGCTCACCGGCCTGCTGCCCACCAGTGAGGCAGAACGCCTCAAGACCTACCTCCACGCCTACACCAGCCCCCGCCACGCCAACGGTGAGTACGGCGAGGCCGACACCATCCCCTACTCCCGCAAGCTCGCCGGCGCGTTCTGCGCCCTGCTCGAGCACCTCGACCCCCACCGCCTCCCCCTCCACGGTGGGGACGCGACCACGCTGATGGTCACCATCACCCTCGAGGACCTCAAGACCGACCTCGCGGTCGCGGGGCTGCTGGGCGACAAGGACCCCATCTCGGCTTCCGAAGCCCGCAGGTTGGCGTGCACCGCCGGGATCATCCCCGTCGTGCTCGGCAACCATTCGGAGGTCCTCGACCTCGGCCGCACCGATCGGCTCTACCGGCCCGCGCAACGCAAGGCCATCCGACTCAGAGACCAGCAATGCCGGACCGAGGGCTGTCGACATCCCGCCGAGTGGTGCGAGGTCCACCACCTCAAACCCTGGTCCCAAGGCGGACGCACCGACCTCGACGACGGGGTCCTGATGTGCCCGCACGACCACCACCGCATCCACGACCCCACCTACGACTGGCAGATCCTGGCCAACGGCCAGATCCGCTTCACCAAGAAGCAGTCATGAGCGGCGCTGCTCCGGCGCCGTAGGGCCGGCCAGCGTGTGCAGCAGCGCCATCACGATGGCGCACTGACCCGCGAGGCTCGGGTGGACACCGTCCGGGCCCTGGAGCGACTCGTGCGCCGGGACGCCGAAGGCGGACACCAGGTCGACGACCGGGTCGTCGAAGGTCTCGGCCATCGCGTCCGCGAGCGCCACGATGTCGGCGTTGTCCCACGACGTCTGGCCGAAGCGGAAGCCGGGGAACTCGCGCACTCGCTCCGGGTGTACCGGCCCCGGCGTCATCCAGACCCAGGACGCGGAGGTCAGGGCGCCGGCGACCCGGCGCAGCTCGCGCAGGTTGGCGATCGACTCGGCGAGTGACACCTGGGTCTTGGGAACACCCGGCCCGACCCGTGCCACGTCGTTGCCCCCGAGCGCGCAGATGACCCACTCGGGGGAGAAGGTCACCAGGGTGGCCGGCCAGCTCCGCGCCGACGTCGACCCGGCCGACGCGGTCGAGCTCGTCTACGCGCCGATCTACTACCGGCTCCTCCTTCGGACGCGACCGGTGCGTCCCGAGGACGCGAGGCGACAGCTGCAGCTGGCGTTCGAGGGCCTCGCCTAGCTGCCGCGCCTGCGGCCTCGCGCCGGCACGGTCAGGCGCTCGAGCCCGTTGTCGCCGCGGCCGCCGCGATGGCGAGGTAGATCCCGGCGACGGGGAGGCGCCGCTTCCAGTCGCCGCCGCGCGAGACCCGGTCGCGGAGGGCGCGGCCGACGAGCCCGCCGGCGACGGCGTACCCGAGATCGATGACCAGCGCGACGACGACGGTGACCACGCCGAGCGCGAGCACCTCGGCCTGGGCCGCGGAGCCGGTGGCGCCCGGGGTCAGGAACTGGGGCAGGAACGCGAGGAAGAACAGCGCCACCTTCGGGTTGAGCAGGTTCATCAGCAGCCCGTCGACGTACACCCTCCTGGGCCGCACCGGCTGCTCATCGCCGGGGCTGTCCGCGCCGTGCCGGCGCCGGGTCAGCTCGCGGATCGCGAGGTAGACCAGGTAGCCGACGCCGAGGTAGCGGATCACGTTGAACGCCAGTGGGCTGGCGGCGATCAGGGCCGACAGCCCGAGCGCCGTCGCGATGGCGTAGACGGCCGTGCCGGTCTCGACGCCGAGCACGGAGACGACGCCGGTGCGGACGCCGTGCGCCATGCTGCGCGTGATGATGTAGACGATGTTCGGCCCCGGCATGCCGACGAGCACCGCCGACGCGGCGGCGAAGGCCAGCAGCTGGTGGGGTTCGAGGATGGTGCTCATCGGTTCTCTCCGTCGGTTGAGGGCTTTCCCCTAGCCTGTGTGCCGCCGGCCCGGCGGACCCGGGCCAATGGAGGCGCAAGTGGACCGTTTTCGCGACCCCGACGTGCTGGCCCGCGTGCTGGGCGACTGGATGTCGGCGGCGTCGGGCGCGCTCTACCGCCAGCTCGCGACGGCGCTCGCGCGGGCGGTGAGCGACGGGGAGCTGGTCTCCGGCGACCGGCTGCCGTCCGAGCGGGACCTGGCCCGGTCGCTGCACCTGAGCCGCGCGACGGTCGTGGCGGCGTACGACGAGCTGCGCGGTCGCGGGCTCGTCGAGAGCCGACAGGGGAGCGGCACCCGGGTGGCCGCGCCTATCGACCGCGAGCCGGCGGCCGTGACGAAGCGGCTTCAGCGCGGCCTCTCCTCGGAGGCCGTGCGCCGCTTCGACAGCGCGCCGGACAGCCTGATCTCGATGCGGTACGCGCTGGAGCCCGGCGACCCGCGCATCGCCACCGCGGCCGCGGCGGTCGTCGAGGAGGACCTGCCGAGCCTGCTCGACGAGCTGGGCTACAGCCCGCGCGGCCTGCCGGCGCTGCGCGAGGCGCTGGCCAGGACGTACGCCGACAGCGGCCTGCCGACCGCGCCTGACCAGGTGATCGTCACGACCGGCACGCAGCAGGCGATGACGCTGATCTCCCAGCTCGTCGTCGAGCGCGGCGCCACCGTCGCGGTGGAGTCGCCGAGCTGGCCCGGGTGCTTCGACACGTTCAGTGCTCTCGGTGCGCGGATCGTCGGGGTGCCGATGGACGACCACGGCATCCGGCCCGACGCGCTGCGCGCCACCCTCGCGGCCGAGGAGGTCGCGGCGCTGTTCGTGATGCCGACGTTCCACAACCCGACCGGGACGCTGATGACGGCCGCCCGGCGGCGCGAGGTGGCGGAGGTCGCGGCCGACCTCGGCGTGCCGGTCGTGGAGGACAACGCCTACTCCACGCCGGTCACCCACTCCGGTGAGCTGCCGCCACCACTGGCCGCGTTCGCGCCCGCCGGCGGCCGGGTCCTCGCGACCGGCTCGCTCTCCAAGGCGCTGTGGGCGGGCCTGCGGATCGGCTGGATCCGCGCGAGCGCCGGCGACATCGAGCGGCTCGGCTACCTCAAGGCCAGCGCCGACATGGGCACGCCGCTCCTCGACCAGGCCATCGCCCGACGGCTGCTCGACGACCTGGCCGACCTGTCCGCCGACCGCACCGCGGTCGCGCGGGAGCGGCTCGAGCACGTCACCGGCCTGCTGCGCTCGGAGCTGCCCGGCTGGGAGTGGCAGGAGCCCGCCGGCGGCACCGCGCTCTGGATCCGCCTGCCGGGCGTCGACGCGTCGGTCTTCGCGCGGGTCGCGCTCCGCCACGGGGTCGAGGTGACGCCGGGCCGCGAGACCGACCCGACCGGGGCGTGGGACGACCACCTGCGGCTGCCGTTCACGTTCGACGCCGCCACGATGACCGAGGCCGTACGCCGGCTCGCGGCGGCGTACGCGGAGACCTCCGGGGCCTCGGCCTGAGGCTCAGAGGTACGCCGCGCGCGCCTCGAGCACCGCGTTGAAGATGGCCTCGTCCAGCGCGGCGCCCTCGCGGCGTACCTCGTCGGCCCGGAGCCGCACCAAGCGGTCGAGCCGGACCTCGCTCGGCCGGCCCGAGGAGTCCCAGCCGCCGCTGCCGACGTCCATCCAGTGCCGGCCCGCTCGGGCCTCCTGCTCGGCGTCGCGGTCGTGGTCCTGGCTGGTCAGCACCAGGCAGTCGAGCACCACCGCGCCGTCGGCGTCGCGGGCCTCGGCGATCACCAGCACCGGCCGGTCCTTGCCCTGCGCGGGGTCGTCCTCGTAGGGGACCCAGGCCCAGCACACCTCGCCGGGGTCGGGCTGTCCGTCGGCCTCGGGGCGGTAATCGCTCACGCGGGGAGCATAGGCGGCACGGAAGTGCCGAGTCGGCGCGTGATCACGCGCCGACTCGGCACCGGCGACGCAGGGGAGGGGTCCCGTGAGCGCCCTACGCCGCGGAGGGGGAGGCCGGTGGGGTGGCCGTGCGGATGCCGAGCGCGGCCAGGGCCGCGAGGAGCGGTACGACGGCGGCGGCGAGGTAGATCCACGAGTAGGCGTCGGGGCCGGGGGCCGCGCTGGCGAGCACCACCGCCAGCCCGGCGACGCCGAGGGCGCCGCCGACCTGCCGGGCCGCCATGACCAGCCCGGTCGCGGCGGCGAAGTGGACCGGCTGCACCGACAGGGCGGCCGCGCTGGAGATGCCGACGGTCGCGAGCCCGATCCCGACGCCGAGGACCACTCCGGTCGGCACCCAGAGCGTCCAGAACGCCGGGGTCGACGAGAGGGCCAGCGCGATGATGCCGGTGCTCAGGCTGATCAGGACCAGCCCGGAGACGATCAGGGTGCGCGCCGCGGGCTTGCGCGGGAGCCGGCCGAGGCCGATCCCGACGACGGCGACCACGATGGCGCACGGCGTCATCCCCGCGCCGGCCTCGAGCGCCGAGTAGCCCCACAGGCCGGTGAGCAGGAGGACGCCGAGGAGCATCGTCCCGTACAGCACCGCGCCGTACGCGACGGAGACGCCGGTCGCGGTCGCGAACGTCCGCCCGCGGAGGAGGTCGAGCCGCAGCGCGGGCCGCTCGTGCCGGCGGGACCGGGCCACGACCGCGAGCAGCGCCACCACGGCGACGCCGACCCAGGCCCAGACGTAGCCGTCCCAGTCGCGCTCGGGGCCCTCGGTGACGGCATAGACCGCTGCCGCGACGGCGGCCGCGAGCAGCAGGCTGCCGAGCAGCTCGGGTGCCCGGCCACCGCGGGTCTCGCCGGCGACCATGCTGCGACCCACCCACAGGAGTGCGAGCCCGACGGGCACGTTGACGACGAACAGCACCCGCCAGTCGAACCACTCGACGCCGACGCCGCCCAGCACCGGGCCGATGCCGGCGGCGAGGGCGCCGACCGCGCTCCACGCCCCGATCGCCGCCTGCCGTCGCTCGGCCGGGATCTCGGCCAGCAGGAGGCCGAGCGAGGCCGGCACCAGCAGCGCCGCGCCGACGCCCTGCGCCGCTCGCGCCCCGACCAGCACCTCGAAGCTCGGCGCGACGGTCGCGACGAGCGAGGCGATCGTGAAGAGGGTGAGGCCGCCGAGGTAGAGCCGCACCCGGCCGACCGCGTCCGCGATCGCGCCGGCGGGCGCGAGCAGCGCCGCGAACGGGATGGCGTACGCCGTCACCACCCACGCGAGGCTGGTGATGCTCAGGTCGAACTCCGCTCCGATCGGCGGCACGGCGAGGTTGGTGACGGTGGCGTCGAGGAAGCTGAGGAAGGTGCCGCCCGAGGCGAGCAGGAGCGCGGTCCGGGCCCGGCTCCCGGTGGCGGCCGGGGGCGGCGCGGTGAGGGACGAGGAGGTCATGTCGCCATTTAAGAATACGATCGTTCGGTCGTCAATAGATTTGGCGACCGAACGTTCGCTAAGATCTCGGACATGGCTGGCCGTCGCTCCGACTCCGATGCTCGTGAGACCCGACGCCTGGTCCTGCGCCGGGCCGCCGACATCGCCTCGGTCGAGGGCCTGGGCGGCGTCACGATCGGCCGGCTCGCGACCGACCTCGGGATGAGCAAGGCCGGGGTCATCGGCCAGTTCGGCTCGAAGGAGGCGCTCCAGCTGGCGACGATCGACCTGGCGGCCGGGATGTTCCGCGAGGCGGTCTGGGCGCCGGTCGAGGAGGAGGCGCCGGGCCTCCCGCGCCTGCTCGCGATCTGCCGGAGCTGGGTCGCCTACCTGGGCGACCCGCCGTTCCCCGGCGGCTGCTTCCTCGCGCTGACGAGCATGGAGTACGGCGCGCAGGCGGGGCCGGTGCACGACGCGCTCGTCACCGTCCTGGGCCGCTGGCGCCGTACCCTCCTGCGCGACATCCGGCAGGCGATCGACGACGGTGACCTGCCCGCCGGCACCGACGCGGAGCAGGTCGCGTTCGTGCTCGAGGCGCTCGCCGACGGCACCAAGCGGGCCCGGCAGCTGCACGGCGACATCGACGTGGCGCGGCGCTGCCTCTCCGCGATGCACGCCACGCTGGGCGCGGCGCCGGTGGAGTCAGCGACCACCGGCTGACCGCGCCCGAGCGGTCACTGCGTCTGCCACCACGCGACCGTCTCCTTCGCGGCGACGTCGATCGGCGTCGGGGCGAGCCCGAGCAGCCGCTCGCTGCGCGAGGAGTCCATGACGAACGGCGCCGTGAACTGGAAGCTCATCTCGAGCAGCTCGCGGGTGCCGCGGTGCACCAGGCCGACGGCCCGCATCAGGCCCATCGGCAGCCTGCCGACGGCGGGCGTCGCCACTCCGGCCGCGGCCGCGAACGCGGCGACGAGCTCCCGCTGGGTCGGTGCGGCGGGGGTCGGGGCGTGGAGCACGGTGTCCCACAGCTCCGGAGTGGCGGCGGCCTTGATCATCGCGGCGGCCAGGTCGGGCACGTAGGTGAACGCGTGGGGGAGGTCGGGGCTGCCGATCACCCGGATGGCCTTGCCCTTCAGCACGTTGGGCACGACCCGCTCGCCAGCGTGCGAGGTGCGGACCCGCGGGCCGTAGAAGTCCGACGCCACGACGCTCACCGTCGGCGTCGGCGACGCCGCCCGGGCGCGGAGCAGGTCGGTGCGGACGCCCGGCTTGCCGCCGACGGCGTCGCGCGGTGTGTCCTCGGTGATCGGCCCGTCGACGACGCCGAAGGCGTAGAGGCTCTCGGGGAACACGACCACCGCGCCCGCGCGGCCCGCGGCCTCGAGGACGACCCGCTCGGCGGCGGGCAGCTCGCGCCGCCAGGCCGCGGCGTCGTACGCCGAGGCGTGGATGCAGTGGTAGACGGCGGCGGCGCCGGCGAACGCCGCGTCGAGCTCGTCGGGCCGCGAGACGTCGACGCGGCGTCGCTCGACGAGCGGGTGGTCGGGGCCGCTGCCGCTGCGGGTGAGGAGCCGGACCTGGTGGCCCCGGTCGGCGAGCTGGAGGGCGACGGTGCTGCCGACGGGGCCGGCGCCGGTGACGACGTGGAGCTGGTTCATGAGGAGTCCTTGCGTGAGAAGGGAGAAAGCGAGAGCGGTGCTCTCGAAATCGAGGATGACACCGCAGGAACCGAAAAGCAAGAGCAGTGCTCACTTTTGCGACGGATGATCTAGGATCGCGGCATGAGTGACACCCCCCGAGCCCGCGCCCGGGCGCAGACCATGCGCGACATCGCCCGGATCGGACGCGAGCACCTCGCCCAGCACGGCGCCGCCGCGCTGTCCCTGCGCGCGGTCGCCCGCGACCTCGGGGTCGTGTCGTCGGCGGTCTACCGCTACGTCGCGAGCCGCGACGAGCTGCTCACGATGCTGCTCGTCGAGGGCTACAGCGAGCTGGGCGACGCCGTCGACGACGCCGTCGCGAAGGTCCCCGAGGGCGCGCACCGCGAGCGGTTCCTCACGGTGGGGAGGGCCGTACGCCGCTGGGCGCTCGCGGAGCCGGCGATGTACGCGCTGCTCTACGGCGCCCCCGTGCCCGGCTACGCGGCGCCCGAGGAGCAGACGACGGTGCCGGGCACCCGGGTGGCGCGCACGCTGCTCGACATCGCCGCGGCGGCGCACGCCGACGGCGCCCTCACCGTGCCCGACGCCCCGAAGCCCGGCGCGGCGCTCGCGAGGGGGCTCGAGGGTGTGCGCGAGCAGTTCGCCAACGACCTGCCGGACGCCGCGATCGCGCGCGGCGTGCTCGCGTGGGCGGCGATGTTCGGCTGCGTCAGCTTCGAGGTGTTCGGCCAGTACGGGCCCGACGGTCTCGGCGACCCGGAGGCGCTGTTCGAGCGCCACCTCGACGCGCTGGCCGACGACGCCGGCTTCAGCGCATGAACTGAGCGACGAGGTCGGGCGTCGCGGCGTCGGCGAGCTCGACGGCCGTGGCCGACGGCACGTCGAGGACGATTACGGCGCCGCCGCCTCCGGCCGTCGTGGCCGCGAGCGTCACCAGGCCCGCGCGCCGCTGGAACCAGGTGTCGCGCAGCGTCCACCCGATGACGTGGTCGGTCGCGAGGACCGTGCGGTCGCGCAGCAGCGACCCCGACCGAGCCACCAGGTGGCGGCCGACGAGGGCGTGCCCGAGGGAGCGCGCCCGGTCGGCGGCCAGCGCGGCGGCGACGGCGAGCACGAGGGCGGCCGGGACCAGCAGCCACGGGGACGCACCGGACGCGACCGCCGCGACCGGCACCGCCGCCACCAGGGCCGCAGGACCGAGGGCGCGCACCCACCGCCGCCGCGTGGCGAGCGGGCCGTGCCCGACCAGGTCGGCCGCCAGGGGATCGTCCGTGCCGAGCACGGTCGCGGCGGCGCGGCGTACGACGTCGGCCGGGGCGGGCGGAACCAGCGTCTCGGAGCCGCTCTGCCTGCGGTCGAGGCCGGTGACGATCGCCGACAGCCGGGCGCCGCGGGCGAGCCGCAGGCCGGGCGGCTCGGCGACGGCGACACCGGCCAGGCGCTCGACGTCGATCGACGTCTCCCGGGTGGTGAGCAGGCCGCGGCTCAGGTGCCAGGTGTCGGCGTCGCGCCGGAGCGTGAACCGCCAGTAGGTGACGAGGTAGGCGGCCAGCGTCATCGCCAGCACGAGGGCGGCCAGCCCGACGATCGCGCCGATGACCAGGACCGGCTCCGGGACGCCGAGGTCGCGGACGTCGATGCGCAGCTCGAGCTCGCTGGTCACCTGGGCCACGGCGCCCACCACGCCGCCGAACGCGACCAGGCCCAGGCTGGTGAAGGGCGCGTAGCGGACCCAGCGGGTCTCGAACTCGGCGGCGGGCGGCGGCGGCGCGAGCTCGTGGTCGTCGGGTGCCCGGTCGGCGAGGAGGCGCGACCGGAGCTGGCGCCCCTGCTCGTGGGCCAGGGCGTCGAGGGAGAGCCGGTCCTCGTCGACGCTGCCGGTGCCGATGGTGACCGTGGTCAGCCCGAGCAGCCGGTGCACCACGGAGGCGGTGAGGTCCACGGTGCGCACCCGGTCGAGCGGAGTCGAGAGTCGCGTCCGGTTGAGGAGGCCGCGCCGGAGCTCGATCCTGCCGTCGGCGATGCGGTAGGCGGTGGTGAGGTAGCGCGCGACGCCCGTCAGGACGGGCAGCCCGACGAGCGCGACGCCGAGGAGCGGGAAGCCCTGGCTGACGCCGAACACGACCGCGCCCAGCAGGGGGAAGAACATGGTGCGCAGCTCGGTGACGGGATGGACCAGCAGCATCCGCGGGTCGAGCCGCTGCCAGTCGGTCCCGCCGGCGCCGTCGGTGCCGCCCCCGACGTCGCCGATATCGGTCACGTGGCGTCGCCCCCGGCCGCCTCGGCCTGCACGGTCAACTGGTCGACCAGTCCGACCGCGGTGGTGTGGTCGAGGCCGTCGATCTTCAGGGCACCGGCGGCGGAGGCCGTCGTGACCGTCAGCGTCGCGAGCCCGAACAGCCGCGCGAGCGGACCCTGTGCGAGGTCGACGGTCTGCACGCGCGACATCGGCGCGATCCGCCGTTCGCGCGCCCACCAGCCGCGCTGGGTGTAGACGGCCGTCTCGGTGATCTCCCAGCGGTGCACGAGGTAGCGCCAGTGCGGGACGACCAGGACGTACGCCGCCGCGACGATCGCGGCCGCGCCGACGACCAGCCAGCGGGCGCCGTACTCGCGCCAGGTGAGGGCGGCGACGAGCAGCGCGACGAGCGGGACCACGGCGCCGAGCGCGCACTCGACGCGCCACATCGTGCGAGCCCGGGGGGCGACGCGGTGGGCCGGGTCACGCAGGTCGGTCACGCCCCGACCCTACGGTCAGGCCGGATGCGCGACCGGGTGGCCGAGGAGGTAGCCCTGGCCGAGCTCGACGCCGTGGTGGGCCAGCCAGTCCCGCTCCTCGGGCGTCTCGATGCCCTCCGCCACGACCCGCGAGTCGGTCTGGCGTGCGAACACCAGGCTGGCGGTGATCACGGCCTGCCGCATCGCGTCGCGGTCGATCCCGCGGATCAGCGACATGTCCAGCTTGATCAGGTCGGGCTGGATCGTCAGGATCCGGTGCACGTTGGAGAACCCGACGCCGAAGTCGTCGATCGCCACCAGCGCGCCCCGGGTGCGGAGGTCCTCGAGGGTGAGCATCAGCGCGTGCGAGTAGTCGACGAGGTCCGCCTCCGTGAGCTCGAGGATGACGCCGTGGAGCTCCTCCGGCAGGGCGGCCCGGACCTCGTCGCTGGCGAGCGCCGACAGGCTGACGTTGAGCGCGAGGTGGTGCTCCTTGTCCCAGGCGTCGAGGGCGGTCCGGATGGCGAGCGCCTCCACGGCCCCCGCGGTGCCCTCGCGGGCCGCGCGCTCGAAAATCTCCCGCGGGTCGACGCCGTCGAAGCGGCTGAGGGCCTCGTAGGCGACGACGTCGCCCGACGGGAGGTCGACGATCGGCTGGAACACCGTGCGGATCGTGTCGAGCGCCGGGTCGTGGTGGGTCGCGCCGGTCGCGACGGTGACGTCGACGCCGTCGTGCACGGCGACCCGGTCCCGGCCGCGGGTCTTCGCCTCGTAGAGCGCCTCGTCGGCGCGGGCCACCAGCCCGGCCGGGTCCTCCGAGGGGTGCCAGGTCGCCATGCCGATCGAGCAGGTCTGGCCGTGGGTCACGATCCGGCGCAGCCGCTGCAGGACCCGTTCGGCCTCCTCCGGCTCCATCCCCGGGAGCAGCACCGCGAACTCCTCGCCGCCGAACCGCGCGAGCAGGCCTTCGGCGGGCAGGGCCGCGTCCCAGGCGGCCGAGGTCGCCTTCAGCACCCGGTCGCCGGCGAGGTGGCCGTGGTGGTCGTTGTAGGCCTTGAAGTGGTCGAAGTCGAGGATGGCCGCGTGCAGCGGGACGTCCCGGTCGCGGGCGAGAGCGCAGGCGCGCGAGAGCTCGTGGTCCCAGGTACGCCGGTTCGGCACGCCCGTCAGTCCGTCCCGGCGCGCCAGGGCCGCGAGCTGGACGGCCTTGACCTTGAGCTCGTGCACGAGGTCGACAAGGCGCGCCACGACGAGCGCGGCGACGACGAACCCACCGAACAGGGCGACCCACTCGCCGTGCTCGTAACCGCGCAGGTGCGCGACCTGACCGGTCACGGGCGCGAGGACCAGGGCGACGCCCAGCCAGATGATGCGCCCGGCTCCGGCGCGGTTCGCCCGGTCGGGGGCGGGCTCCGAGAGCGTGTGGGCCGACGGGTGGACGGCGGCGAAGCCGAGGAGCACGTAGGACGCGAGGAAGGCGGAGTCCACCCAGCCCTCGTAGGCGACCCCGGTGACCACGTCCTGGAGGTAGAACATGTCGGCGACCAGGAGCAGCGCGATCGCGGCGAGGAGCGCCCACAGGGACGGGTTGCGGACGAGGCCGCCGGTGAGCAGGCGCACGGCCAGCGCCAGGACGAGCAGGTCGAACGCCGGGTAGGACCCGGCGACGACCTGGCCCCAGAGCCCGGCGCCGCTCCCCGCGGCGGGCGCGACGAGGAAGACCGCGCCGACCACGGTGACGCCGCTGGTGACGATCGAGGCGTCGAGGAACGCGGCGCGGTCGCGACCGTGCCGGCGGCCCCGGATGAGCCACAGCATCCCCAGCGCCAGGAGCGGGTAGCAGGCGAGGTAGCCGATGTCGGCCGCGGACGGGTCCGGTACGCCGCCGAGGAACGAGTCGTAGGACAGCCAGATCACGTCACCGCAGAGGAAGGACGCCTGTCCGAACGCGAACGCCCACCAGATCCGCCGGCGCGCTGGCGGCATCCAGGACGCGCCGATGAACGACAGCGCCGTGCCGAAGGTGGCCACGGTCAGGTAGACCAGCGAGGAGAGGCCAGTCTGCAGCGTGGCGAGGTAGCCGAGGGCGGACGCCATGCCGACGGCGAGCGCGACGTGAGCGCCGCGCGCGCCGAAGCCGTTCCGAATGCTCATGTCCCCTCCCGCCGATCGTGTGATCGGCGAGGGGGAGCGGGACCTGAGGAGGTCTCGATACGCCCGAGCGCCAGGGCGCTCGGGCTACTCGACCACCCTGGCGCTCAGGGTGGTCGAGTAGACCGAGCCGCTAGGCGAGGTCGTATCGAGACCCTTCGGCTACTTGATCTCGCAGATCACTTCGCCGTTGCCGACGGTGGCGCCGACCTCGGCCTTGAGGCCGGTGACGGTGCCGGCCTTGTGGGCCTTGAGGGGCTGCTCCATCTTCATGGCCTCGATGACGACCACGGCGTCGCCCTCGGCGACCTCCTGGCCCTCCTCGACGACGACCTTGACGATGGTGCCCTGCATCGGGCTGGTGACCGAGTCGCCCGACGCGGCGGCGCCGGCCTTCTTGCCGCCGGAGCGCTTGGGCTTCTTCGCCCCGCCTGCGGCCGGGCCGGCCGACAGACCACCGAGGCCCGCCGGGATGACGACCTCGAGGCGCTTGCCGCCGACCTCGACGACGACCTTCTGCCGCTCGCCAGCGTCCTCGTCGGGCTGGCCGGGCGCGCCGCCGTACGGGGTGATCGTGTTGTTGAAGTCGGTCTCGATCCAGGTGGTGTAGACGTCGAAGGAGCCCTCGCCGGTCGGGTTGGACGCGGCGACCCAGGCGGGGTCGTTGACGATGACCTCGTGGAAGGTGATCGCGGTCGGCATGCCGTCGACCTCGAACTCCGAGAGGGCGCGGCGCGAACGCTCGATCGCCTGGGTGCGGTCCTTGCCGGTGACGATCAGCTTGGCGATGAGGGAGTCGAACGAGCCCGGGATGGTCTGCCCGTTCTCGTAGCCGCCGTCGACGCGGACGCCCGGGCCCTGCGGCGGGTTCCACGCGGTGAGGGTGCCGGGGGCGGGCATGAAGTTGTTGCCGCCGTCCTCGGCGTTGATGCGGTACTCGATCGAGTGCCCCTTGATCTCGGGGTCGTCGTAGCCGAGCTCCTCGCCCGCGGCGATGCGGAACATCTCGCGCACGAGGTCGATGCCGGTGACCTCCTCGGAGACGCAGTGCTCGACCTGGAGGCGCGTGTTGACCTCGAGGAAGGAGATGGTGCCGTCGGCGGCGACGAGGAACTCGCACGTCCCGGCGCCGACGTAGCCGGCCTCGCGCAGGATCGCCTTGGAAGACTCGTAGAGGCGCTTGTTCTGCTCGTCGGTGAGGAACGGCGCGGGCGCCTCCTCGACCAGCTTCTGGTGGCGGCGCTGGAGCGAGCAGTCGCGGGTGGAGACCACCACGACGTTGCCGTGCTGGTCGGCCAGGCACTGGGTCTCGACGTGGCGCGGCTTGTCGAGGAACTTCTCGACCAGGCACTCGCCGCGGCCGAACGCGCCGACGGCCTCGCGGACAGCCGCCTCGTAGGCGTCGGGGATCTCCTCGAGCGTGCGGGCGACCTTGAGGCCGCGGCCGCCGCCGCCGTACACCGCCTTGATGGCGACCGGCAGGCCGTGCTCGTTGGCGAACGCGACGACCTCGTCGGCGTCCTTGACCGGGTCCTTGGTGCCCGGCGCGAGCGGCGCGTTGGCGCGCTCGGCGATGTGCTTGGCCTTGGCCTTGTCGCCGAGGGCGTCGATCGCCTCGGGCGACGGACCGATCCAGGTCAGGCCCGCGTCGATGACGGCCTGGGCGAAGTTGGCGTTCTCGGCGAGGAAGCCGTAACCCGGGTGGACCGAGTCGGCGCCGGACTGCTTCGCGACGTCGATGATCTTCTCGATCACCAGGTAGGAGTCACCCGGCGTGGAGCCGTTGAGGGAGTAGGCCTCGTCGGCCATCCGCACGAACAGCGCGTCGCGGTCGGGCTCGGCGTAGACCGCCACGCTGCCGATGCCGGCGTCCTTGCAGGCGCGGATCACGCGGACCGCGATTTCGCCACGATTGGCGATCAGGACCTTCTGCAACGGCTTGATGTCGGGCACGGGGTCTCCTCGTCGGGCTGCGGTACGACGTTCGGAGTGTAGGGGGAGTGCGAGGTTAACAATCGCTAACCTCACGGACTAGGATGCGTGACCATGACCACGTCGTTCGAGCTGTCCCGCGACCACGAGGACTTCCGCCGCACCGTCCGCGAGTTCGCGGAGGCCGAGATCGCGCCCCACGTCGCGCAGTGGGACAAGGACCACCACTTCCCGACCGACGTCGTGCAGAAGATGGGCGACCTCGGGCTCTTCGGGCTGATCGCGCCGGAGGAGTACGGCGGCGCGGGCCTCTCGCCGGAGGACGGCCCGTTCACGTCGCTCTGCCTGGCGATCGAGGAGCTCGGCCGCGTCGACCAGTCGATGGGCATCACCCTCGAGGCCGGCGTCGGCCTCGGCATCAACCCGATCCTCACCTACGGCACCGACGCTCAGAAGGAGCAGTGGCTGCCCGACCTCGTCAGCGGGCAGCGGCTCGCCGGCTTCGGGCTGACCGAGCCGGGCGCCGGGTCCGACGCGGGCGCGACGCGCACCAAGGCCGAGCTCGACGCCTCGACCGGCGAGTGGGTGATCAACGGCGGCAAGCAGTTCATCACCAACTCCGGCTCGTCGATCACCTCGCTCGTGACGGTCACCGCCAGGACGGGCGTCTCGGAGTCGGGCAAGCCGGAGATCAGCACGATCATCGTTCCGTCCGGCACGCCTGGATTCACCGCGGAGCCGGCGTACGACAAGCTCGGCTGGCACATCTCGGACACCCACCCGCTGACGTTCCAGGACTGCCGGGTGCCGGAGGGCAACCTGCTCGGCGAGCGCGGCCGCGGCTACGCGCAGTTCCTCGCCACGCTCGACGACGGCCGCGTCGCGATCTCGGCGCTCGCGGTCGGCCTGATCCAGGCGTGCCTGGAGCTGTGCGTCGAGTACGCCGGAGACCGGCAGACGATGGGCGGGCCGATCGGGCGCAAGCAGGGGGTGGCGTTCCAGATCGCCGACCTCGAGGTGATGCTGCACGCGTCGCGGCTGCTCACCTACCGCGCCGCTGCGATGAAGGACTCCGGTGCCCCGATGAAGGCCTTCAAGCAGGCCGCGTCGGTCGCCAAGCTCTACACGTCGGAGTCCGCGGTCACCGCGACCCGGATCGCGACCCAGGTCTTCGGCGGCTACGGCTTCATGGAGGAGTACGCCGTCGCGCGCTTCTACCGTGACGCGAAGATCCTCGAGATCGGCGAGGGCACGTCCGAGGTGCAGCGGATGCTCATCGCGCGCGGATTGGGCCTGCCCGTCGAGTAGACGTGACAGGCTCGGGGCCGTGAGGCCCTTCCTGTTCCTCGGCACCCGCGCCGAGGACGAGGCTGCCGACGGCGAGTACGGCGCGGTGCTGGCCTGCTCCGGCCTGGGCGAGTCGCAGGTACGCCGGATCAGGCTCGAGCAGGACCCGCTGCCTCCGATTGACCTGGCCGACTACGCCGGGGTCATCGTCGGCGGCGGGCCGTTCAACATGAGCGACCCGCCGGCGTTGAAGTCCGCCGTCCAGCTGCGGGCGGAGGCCGAGCTCTCCGCGCTCGCCGATGAGGTGGTCGCGCGGGACCTGCCGTTCCTGGGCTGCTGCTACGGCGTCGGGATCCTCGGCATCCGCGACGGCGGCGTCGTCGACCGCACCTACGGCGAGCCGATCGGCGCGGTGCGGGTGACGCTCACGGACGAGGGGCGCGCGGACCCGGTGTTCGGCGCGCTGCCGCCGTCGTTCGACGTGTTCCTCGGCCACAAGGAGGCGGTGACGGTGCTGCCGCGGTCGGCCGTGCTCCTGGCGTCGTCGACAGGTTGCCCGGTCCAGGCGTTCCGCCTGGGTCGCAACGTCTACGCCACCCAGTTCCACCCCGAGCTGGACGTCGACGGGATCTGCATGCGCATCGACGTCTACCGCGACTACGGCTACTTCGTCCCGAGCGAGGCGGACGCGATCAAGGCTGCCGCGCGGCAGGCGAGCGTCACCGAGCCGGAGCGGATCCTCAAGGCATTCGTCGAGCGCTACGCCTGAGCGTCGTCCCGGGCCGCCCAGAGCGAGGTCCACGAGTGGCCGAGCTCGATCACCAGGTCGCGGAGCAGCGGCAGGCTGACGCCGACCACGTTGTGGTGGTCGCCCTCGATGCCCGCGACGAACGCCCCGCCCAGGCTGTCGACGGTGAACGCCCCGGCCACCCACAACGGCTCGCCGGTGGCGACGTACGCCTCGATCTCCTCGTCGGTGACGTCGGCGAAGTGGACCGTGGTCGACGCCGTGGCGGCGGCCACCCGGCCGGTGGCCATGTCTCGGAGGCAGTGGCCGGTGAGCAGCACGCCCGAGCGCCCGCGCATCGCCTGCCAGCGCCGTACCGCCTCCGCCGGGTCGCCCGGCTTGCCCAGCGCCTCGCCGTCGAGCTCGAGCACCGAGTCGCACCCGAGCACCAGCGCGTCTCCGGGCACCTCGTCGCGGGCGGCGACGGCCGCGCACTTGAGCTCGGCGAGCTGGAGCGCCAGCTCGAACGGCGGCAACCCGTCGGCCTGCGACTCGTCGACGCCGGACACGATCACCGTCGGGTCCAGCCCGGCCGACCGGAGGGTCTTGAGACGGGCCGGGGACGCGGACGCGAGCACGAAGGTCGTCACGCCGCGAGACGATAACGAAGTGGGGGCAACCTTCCGTCGCCGTCGTGGGTCGTACGGGTGACAGCGACGCGAGCGCGTCATCCCTGGAAGCCGCCCGACCACGCCCAGTAGAGCCAGGCGACCGCCGCTGTCACGGCCAGGCTGAACAGCAGGGCGAAGGTATGGAGGCGACCTCGGATGCCGAGGAAGATCCCGGCGAGTGCGGTCGCACTGGCCGCGCCTACCCAGATCGCCTGCGCTGTGTACTCCCAGTGGTCCGGGTCGCTGCCGCCGCAGCTCTCGTCGCACTTGAGTACGAAGAAGTAGGCGGAGAGCATCCACCACGCGGCCATAGCGCAGACCACCGCAAGGGTGAAGATCGTCCAGCCGGCGATGCGCTGAGCGCGCCGCCTCGGCGCATCGGTCGCCGTAAATGACTGCATGGCAGATCGTCGCACCGACTAGCGTGCCGCGAGTGCAGCTTGCCTCGATCCGTCGCTATCCGGTGAAGTCCATGCGCGGCGAGGAGCTCGCGGAGGCGGCGGTCGAGCCGTGGGGGCTGGCGGGCGATCGCCGGTGGATGGTCGTCGACGGCGACGGGCGCAGCGTCACTGCACGGGAGCTGCCGAGGATGCTGCTGCTCACGCCGCGGCTGACCGACCGCGGGCTGGAGCTCGCCGGCCCCGGGATGGCGCCGCTCTCGATCCTCGCGCCCGGCGACGCGGACACCAAGGTGCAGGTCCACAGCAACGCGCCGTATGCCGGCTCGCTGGCGGTCGACGACGCGCACGCGTGGCTGACCGACTACCTCGGGCTCGCCGTCCGGCTCGTCTATGCGGACGACCCGTCCCGGCGACAGCTCGACCCGCGGTTCAGCCGCCCCGACGACTCGGCATCGTTCGCCGACGCCTACCCGCTGCTGCTGACCACCGAGGAGTCGCTGGCGCAACTGAACGACTGGATCGCCGAGGGTCCGCTCTCCGCCGAGGGTCCGCTGGGGATGGCGCGCTTCCGGCCCAATGTCGTGGTCAGCGGAGGCCGCGCGTTCGAGGAGGACGGCTGGCGCCGGGTGCGGATCGGCGACGCGGTCTTCCGCGCGGTGAAGGGCTGCGACCGGTGCGTCATGACGACGACCGATCCTTCGACCGCGGAGCGCGGCATGGAGCCGATCGCGACGCTGGCGCGGCACCGGCGGTGGGACGGGAAGACGTGGTTCGGGATGAACCTGATCCCGGACACGCCCGGTGTCGTCGTGCAGACGGGGGACGAGGTCGAGGTGCTCGACGCCGAGGAGTCGGACGGGCCGCCGCGGTAACGCCGGAGGTTTCGAGGCTCGGCCGCGAGCGGCCTCGCACCTCAATCACCGGAGACGGGTCGTGGGCCTGAGAACCCGCGTGGACGCGGTCTCGGGCACTCGACCCTGCCGGGTCAGCCCCGCGCGACCTCCATCCCGAGCCACGCGGCGAGCGCCTCGACCTCCGCCTCGACGGCGTCGCCGATGGCAGGCTCCCAAGGGAAGTCCTCGTGGATCGCGTTGACCCGGAGCACGCCGGCCTTCCGGTCGGCCTTCGCGTCGAGCTTCCCGACGAGCCGGTCGCCGTGGAGGATCGGCAGGGCGAAGTAGCCCCAGCGGCGCTTGGCGGCGGGCTTGTACATCTCCAGCACGTACTCGAAGTCGAAGAGGTCGAGCGCCCGGTCGCGGTCGTAGACGAGCCGGTCGAACGGGGAGAGGAATGCGGTCCGGCCCTCGAAGGGCTCGTCCAGCGCGGCGGCGGCATCGGGGTCGACCCGCCAGGTGCCGGGCGATCCCTCGACCCGCGCCTCGACACCCACGTCGCCGATCTCGACGATCTCCGCGAACTGCGCGGCCGGCTTGGCCCGCGCGATGCCGAGCGACGAGAGCCGCCGGCCCACCAGCTCGGCCCGCGCGTCGTCGTACGACGGGACCTCGAGGTCGGCGGGGTAGACCCGCTCGGCGAGGTCCCACCGGCGCAGCTTGCCCTTCCGCCCGGCGATCGCGACGTCGCCGAGCATCATCAGGAACTCGAGCATGAGCACGACGTTCTTGTCGTTGGTCCAGCCCGTCGACTCCCAGGGCTCGGCCGCGGTGTCGGGGATCTCGGAGGCGGTCAGCGGACCCTCGCCGCGCAGCCGGGCGAGCACGTCGGCCCGGAACGCCGCGTTGGCCTCGATCCAGCGCATCGCACGGTCGTAGCGGCCCCAGTCCTTCACCGTCGCCAGCGCGAGGACGACGTCGTCCATCGGCCGCACGTAGGAGCCGTGCTCGACGAGCGAGCGCTCCTCCTCGAGGGCGAACCGCAGGTCCGACGGCTCGTAGCCGTCTCCGAGGCGCGACCACGACACCAGGTCGACGTTGGGGGCGATCGCGGCGGTCGGGTCGATCTGCAGCACGGTCAGGTGGTCGACCATCGCCACCAGCGACGGCGGCCGGTAGGCGTCGAGCAGCTGCGCCCGCACCGCGATCCGGCGCGCGTCCTCCCGGCTCAGCTCCAGCACGAGCAGGAACCTACGACGGCGCGCCGACAACGCCGACTCGACATCACAGTCGTGCCAGCGCCGCCTTCAGCGGGTCGAGGCCGAGGGCGCCGAGGTCGAGCGCGGCGGTGTGGAACGCCTTCAGGTCGAACGAGGTGCCGGCGCGCGCGGTCGCCTCGGCGCGGGCCTCCAGCCAGATCCGCTCGCCGACCTTGTAGGACGGCGCCTGGCCGGGCCACCCGAGGTAGCGGTTGACCTCGAACCGCAGCGACCCGTCGTCCATCCGTGAGTGGGCGCGCATGAACTCGTAGACGAGCTCGGCGTTCCAGACCTCGCCCGGTCGCCAGCCGAACGGGTTGTCCTTCGGGATCGTCAGCCCGAGGTGGACGCCGATGTCGACGATCACCCGCGCCGCGCGGAAGCCCTGCATGTCGAGGAAACCGAGCCGGTCGCCCGGGTCGTCGAAGTAGCCGAGCTCGTCCATCAGCCGCTCGGAGTAGAGCGCCCAGCCCTCGCCGTGGCCGCTCACCCAGCACAGCAGGCGCTGCCAGCGGTTGAGCAGATCGGCGCGGTAGACGGCCTGCGCGCACTGGAGGTGGTGGCCGGGCACGCCCTCGTGGAAGACCGTGGTCGTCTCGCGCCAGGCCGAGTAGATCTCGTGGTCGTCGGTGAACGAGAACCACATCGTGCCGGGCCGCGAGAGGTCCTCGGACGGCGGCGTGTACCAGGCGCCGCCGTCGTTGACCGGCGCGACCTTGCAGGCGAGGTTGCGGATCGGCTCGGCGATGTCGAAGTGGACGCCGTTGAAGTCGGCGAGGATCCGGTCGGACTTCTCCTGCATCCACTCCTGGAACGCCTCGCGGCTGCCGCAGTCGCGGGCGGGGTCGGCGTCGAGCACCTTGACGGCGTCCTCGACCGAGCCGCCCGGCGTGATCCGCTGCGCGGTCGCGGCCATGTCGTCCTCGATGCGCTTGAGCTCCTCCCAGCCCCACGCATAGGTCTCCTCGAGGTCGACGGCCGCCCCGAGGAAGAACCGCGACGCGAGCGCGTAGTGCTCGCGGCCGACGCCGTCGGTGTCCTTGCCGCGCGGCGCGAGGTCGCTCTCGAGGAAGCTCGCGAACTCGGCGTACGCCGCGGACGCGCCCTCCGCGCGGGCGAGCACCTGGTCGCGCACGCCCTCGGGCGCCTTCGCGGCGAGGTCGGTGAAGTAGTTGCCGGCACCGGCGCGGGTCCAGCCCTGGATCTGCTTGGCGTGCTCGACGTACTGCCGGCGCGCGACGACCCGCCCGGCGGCCGCCTCCTCGAGGAGCGTGGCGCGGTAGGCGTCGAGCGCGGCCGGGATGCCCGCGAGGCGGGCGTCGATCGCCTCCCACTCCTCGGCGGTGTCGGTGCCCATCAGGTCGAACGCCTCACGCAGCTCCTGCGAGGCACCCGCGATCACGGACACCTCGTGCCGCGCCAGGCCGGCGTCGATCTTCTCCAGCTCGAGCCGGTTGCGCTCGAGGAACGCGTCGCGCGCGACGGTCTCGCGCTCGTCGCTGGGCTCGAGCGCCTCGACGTCGCGCACGGCGGACCGCACCAGCTCCTCGCGCGCGGCGAAGCCGTCGGGGGAGAAGTCGGGCAGCAGGTGGTCATAGCCGGGGATGCCGATCGCCGTCGCGGCCAGCGGGTCGCTGGTGGCCACGTCGTCGACGAACTGGTCGGTCCTGGAGTCCACGGGGCGGGTCATGGCGAGGACCCTATGTGAGCCGACCCACAGTTCGCCTCCGGGATTCGAGTCGTCAGCGGCGGACGACGCGGATCGTCCGCACGGCCCGCGAGCGCGCGAGGTCGGCGGAGCCGGCGTACGTCGCCGTGACCGTCGCTCGGCCGACGCGGGTGAGACGGGGGAGCCGGATCCGGGCGGTGCCGAGGTCCACGGTCGCCGTGCCGACGGTCCGGCCGCCGACGGCCAGCCGTACGGTCCCGCCGACCTCGTCGCCGGTGTCGCTCTCGCTGACGCGGACCAGCACCCACGGCCGGCTTCCGCGCATGGCGCGCGTGGGCAGCGACAGCCGGGTCCGCGTGGCGAGCGGGTCGGTCTCCGCCACCGGGTCCGGCTCCACCGGCGTCTCCGTCGGCGTCCCGGTCGGTGTGTCGTTCGGCGGCGGTTCGATGCCGCCGGCGCAGCCCGCGACGGTGATCCGGTAGGCGCCGACGCTGGCGTAGTCGTCGTACCCGGTCAGCCAGGTGCCCTCGCCCGCGCCGTCGACGCGCACGAACCACGGGTCGGCGGTGAGGTCGGCGGTCACGGCCGCGCCCGGCCCGGCAGGCTCGTCGGTCGCCACCACGGAGCCGCCCGCGTCGAGCAGGTCGAGACGGAGGTCCAGGTTGGCCCCGGTCTCCGCCGGCTCGGCGGTGATCGTGGTCGGTCCGGTGCAGGCGGGCAGCCGGTAGGTGTCCGCGTCGGTGGCGGTCGTGACGAAGCCGGTGCCGTCCCCGAGAGGTACGGCGGCGGCGACCTCGCCGCCCGACTCGTCGGCCCGGTAGCCGAGCACCGAGCCGATGATCGAGAGGTCGTCCTCGGTGTTGCTCGCGCCGGCGTAGGACCCGCGGCTCCACTGCGTGACGTCCTTGCCGAACGCCGCGCCCATGATCGGCGCCCAGTCGCCGTGCCCCGCGTAGTACGCGAGCTCCGCGGTGCCGTCGTGACGCAGCCCGAGGTTGTGGCCGACCTCGTGGCTGACCGCCTCGGCGACGTACG
The DNA here is from genome assembly GCF_013410655.1 of Nocardioides thalensis. NCBI lineage: Bacteria > Bacillati > Actinomycetota > Actinomycetes > Propionibacteriales > Nocardioidaceae > Nocardioides > Nocardioides thalensis. The sequence goes on along the minus strand of NZ_JACCFP010000001.1, from coordinate 3,181,003 downwards.
ACGGGTCGTCGAAGAGCCGCTGCGCGAACACCCAGGCCGGGTCGTAGTAGGTCCGGCCGAAGACGTTGATGTAGGCGATGCCCGAGCAGCTGCCGCAGAGCACGCTCATCGCGCCCTGGCTCGGCGTGACCAGCGCGCGCACGCCCCGGTTGCCGAGGTCGCCCGGGTCCTCGGTGGTCACGTCGACGTCGTACGGCGCGAAGTCCTCCGCGACCCGGCGCCACACGTCCTGCACCAGCGTGCGCTCCTCGGCGTTGAACGCCGGGCCGTCGGAGCCGGGGTCCCACGCGGGATGGGTGCCGTCGAGGAGCAGCTTGACGACGTTCCAGGCGGTGGCCGCGACCCGGGCACCGTCGAAGTCGATGAAGATCGTCCTGGTCGCGCCGGGCCGGCTGTGCAGCGCGAACGTCTCGTCGAGTGGCGCCACCGGTTCGCCCGGAGCGGCGACGCGCGCGGGCCGCGACGGTGAGGGCTCGGCGTAGGCGACCGGCGGCGCCGGTTCCGCAGGGTCCGGTGCCGTGGGCGCCGGCGCGGCCAGGGCGGCCGCGAGCAGCGCGATGCCGGCAGCGACGATCCGCACCTGGCCCTCCTCGAGACGGGGAACTCCGCCTCAGGAATCGGCCGCGACCTCCGCGACCTGAGCGGCGCGCGTGTAGCGACGCGCCAGCACGGCGAGGTGGTCGACCAGGGCGGCCGGCGACTCGACGGTGAAGTCGATGCCGAGCATCCCGATCCACACGGAGACGATCTCCAGGCTGTCGCCGCCGGTCACCAGCACCGACCGGCCGTCGGGCAGCGGCTCCACGGTGCCGACGGCGGGGTTGATCCGCGCCACGACCTCCTCGGCCGGCGCCTCGATCACCAACCGGGCGTGGACGGCCCACCCGGTGCGGGCCACCTCGCGCACCACGAACTCGGTCATGTCGCCGGGGAACTCCGTCGGCGTGAACCGGCGGTCGCCCGGCGTGCGGAGCTCCAGCCAGTCCACGCGGTACGGCGCCCAGCGGCCGCTGTCGGGGTCGCGAGCGACGAGGTACCACCGCCGCTGCCACGACACCAGGTGGTAGGGCTCGAGCCGCAGCGGCTCGTCCTGGTAGCGGCAGCGCAGCCCGTCGTGGTCGCGGATCGCGGCTGCCAGCGTCGTCAGCAGCTCGGGCGCGACCGGCCGGTCGGGCAGCGACCCGTCGGTGTTGGGGCCGGCGCTCGATCCGGAGCGCAGCGCCGCGACCTGGCGCCCGAGCCGGGTCGGCAGCACCTGGTCGAGCTTGGCCAGCGCCCGGGCGCCGGCCTCCTCGAAGCCGGCCATGCCGGTGGAGGCGCGGAGGCCGACCGCGACGGCCACGGCCTCGTCGTCGTCGAGCAGGAGCGGCGGCAGCTTGGCCCCCGCGCCGAGCCGGTAGCGGCCGCCCGGGCCCCGGACCGCGTGGACGGGGTAGCCGAGCTCGCGCAGGCGTGCGACGTCGTTGCGGACGGTCCGGTCGGTGACGTCGAGTCGCTCCGCGAGCTCGGCGCCGGACCAGTCGCTGCGGCTCTGGAGGAGCCCCAGCAGGGCGAGCAGCCGGGCGGAGGTGGCGGCCATCGACGTACCTCTCGAAGAAAGTCGGAACCCGTCCAGAATAACGGAAAGAAGCGTTCCGGAACCCTTCTTAACGTGGTCTTCACCAGGTCGGAAACCCACCAAGGAGAAGCCATGAACACCCAGCCCAGCACCGAGATCAGCACCGAGATCCGCCCCTTCACCGTCGAGGTCCCGCAGGCCCAGCTCGACGACCTCCAGGCCCGCCTCGCCAACACCCGCTTCGCCCCGGCCGCGCCCGGCGACTCGTGGGACTACGGCACCCCGGAGTCCTACCTGCGCGACATGGTCGGCCGCTGGCAGCAGTTCGACTGGCGCGCGGAGGAGGCGCGGATCAACGCGCACCCCAACTTCGTGACCGACATCGACGGCCAGACCGTCCACTTCGTGCACGTGCGCTCCGAGGTCGGGGACGCGACGCCGCTCCTGCTCGCGCACACCTACCCGGGCTCGTTCACGGAGTTCCTCGAGATGATCGCCCCGCTCACCGACCCGGTGGCGCACGGCGGCACGGAGGCCGACGCCTTCCACGTCGTGATCCCGTCGATGCCGGGCTTCGGGTTCTCGACGCCTGTCGCCGAGGGGCCGTGGACCATGGCGCGGATCGCACGCACCTACGACGCGCTGATGCGCCGGCTCGGCTACGACTCCTACGGCATCCACGGCAGCGACGGCGGCGCGCTGGTGAGCCGGGAGCTCGCCGTCCTCGACCCCCAGGGCTTCCGCGGCGCGCACGTGCTCCAGCTCTTCTCGTTCCCGACCGGCGCGGAGGGCGAGATGGACGACTTCGGCCCGAGGGAGTACGCCGCGCTCGCGCACCTGCAGTGGTTCCAGGGCGTCGGCGGCTACAACGCCATGAACGGCAGCCGTCCGCAGACCATCGGCGCCGCGTTGGCCGACTCGCCGGTCGGGACGCTTGCCTACAGCGAGCTGTTCGAGAGCTTCGGCAACGGCACCAGCCTGGTCACGCCCGAGCAGGTGATCGCCCAGGCGAGCCTCTACTGGCTCACCAACACCTACGCCTCGGCCGCCCGCTACCACTACGAGGAGCAGCGGACCGGCGTCGAGCCGGTCGTCAGCCAGGGCCGGATCGGCGTGGTCGTGTTCAAGGACGACTTCCAGACGATCCGCGCGTTCGCCGAGCGCGACAACGCCAACATCCAGCACTGGACGGAGTACGACCGCGGCGGGCACTACGCCGCGCTGGAGGTCCCGGAGCTCGTCGTCGAGGACCTGCGGAAGTTCTTCGCCTGAGTCAGCCGCGCAGGCCGCTCGCCCGCCAGGCCCCCGGGCCGTGGGCGAGCGGCTTCCGCATGCGCGCGGCCGGTGCGGCCCATTGCGACTTCGGCGGCTCGGGCGCGGGCTCGCCGCCGCCCAGCGCCGAGAACACCGCGACGATCGCGGCGACCTCCTCGGGGGTGGCGTCGGGGGAGACCACCTTCAGCAGCGGCTTCTGGTCCTCGGTCACAGCGGGATGTTCCCGTGCTTCTTGGGCGGGAGGACTTCCCGCTTGGTGCGCAGCAGCCGCAGGCCGCGGACGATCTCGGCGCGCGTCTCGTGCGGGCGGATGACGGCGTCGATGTAGCCGCGCTCGGCCGCGATGTAGGGGTTGGCGAGCGTGGTCTCGTACTCGTCGATCAGCTCGGCGCGCCGGGTGTCGACCTGCTCCTGCGAGGTTCCGCTGTCGGCGAGCTCCTTGAGCTCGCGGCGGTAGACGATGTTGGCCGCGCCCTGAGCGCCCATCACCGCGATCTGGCCGGTGGGCCACGACAGGTTGAGGTCGGCGCCGAGGTGCTTGGAGCCCATGACGTCGTAGGCGCCGCCGTAGGCCTTGCGGGTGATGATCGTGACCAGCGGGACGGTGGCCTCGGCGTAGGCGTAGATCAGCTTCGCGCCGCGGCGGATGATGCCGGCGTGCTCCTGGCCGACGCCGGGGAGGAAGCCGGGCACGTCGACGAAGGTGACGACCGGGATGTTGAACGCGTCGCAGGTGCGCACGAACCGGGCGGCCTTCTCGGAGGCGTCGATGTCGAGGGTGCCGGCGAACTGCATCGGCTGGTTGGCCACGATGCCGACCGAGTGGCCCTCGACCCGGCCGTAGCCGACGATGATGTTGGGCGCGAAGAGCGGCTGCACCTCGAGGAACTCGCCGTCGTCGAGCACGGTCGTGATGACGTCGTGCATGTCGTAGGGCTGGTTCGGGCTGTCGGGGATCAGCGTGTCGAGCGCGAGGTCCTCGTCGGTGGGGGCAAGGTCGGCCTCCTCCGGGAAGGACGGCGGCTCGTCCATGTTGTTCTGCGGGAGGTAGGACAGCAGCGCCTTGACGTACTCGAGCGCGTCCTCCTCGTCGGCGGCCATGTAGTGGGCGTTGCCGGACTTGGTGTTGTGGGCCCGGGCGCCGCCGAGCTCCTCCATCGTGACGTCCTCGCCGGTGACGGTCTTGATCACGTCGGGTCCGGTGATGAACATCGCCGAGGTCTGGTCGACCATCACGGTGAAGTCGGTGACCGCGGGGGAGTAGACGTGGCCGCCGGCGCAGTTGCCCATGATCAGCGAGATCTGCGGGATGACGCCGGAGGCGTGGACGTTGCGGCGGAAGATCTCGCCGTACAGACCGAGCGAGACGACGCCCTCCTGGATGCGGGCGCCGGCGCCCTCGTTGATGCCGATGATCGGCGAGCCGGTCTTGATGGCGAGGTCCATCACCTTGGTGATCTTCTCGCCGTAGACCTCGCCGAGCGAGCCGCCGAAGATCGTGAAGTCCTGGGAGAACACGCACACCTGGCGGCCGTCGATCGTGCCGTAGCCGGTGATGACGCCGTCGCCGTACGGGCGGTTCTTCTCGAGCCCGAAGTTGGTGGACCGGTGCCGTGCCAGCTCGTCCATCTCGACGAAAGAGCCCTCGTCGAAGAGCTGCTCGATCCGCTCGCGGGCGGTCTGACGGCCCTTGGCGTGCTGCTTCTCCACCGCCTTCTCGCTGGCGGCGTGGACCGCCTCGTCGAGCCGGCGTTCGAGGTCGGCGAGCTTGCCGGCGGTGGTGTGGATGTCGGGCTGGTCCTGAGTGGCGGCGGGTTCGGCAGTCACGGTGGTTGGCCTCCTTGCGTCAATGGGGAAGGGTAGTGGGCGTGACCGGAGCCCCCACCTCGCGCCCACCCCTCGACTCGTCCGCGCTCGCCGAGGCGTTCGACAAGCTGCCCGACCTGAGCCTCGAGCTGCTGCCCGAGGCCGCCTCGACCAACCAGGTCGCGGCCGAACGGGCGCGCGCCGGCGCACCCGAGGGCCTGGTCGTCGTCGCCGACCACCAGACGGCCGGCCGCGGCCGCCTCGACCGCACCTGGGAGACCCCGCCGGGCACGGCGGTCACGTTCTCCCTCATGCTCCGCCCGTCCGTCGCACCCGCGGCGTGGCCGTGGCTGCCGCTGCTGACCGGCCACACGGTCGCCAAGGCCCTGCGGGCGCTGGGGTACGACGCCCGCGTGAAGTGGCCCAACGACGTGCTGGTTGACGACCGCAAGGTGGCCGGCATCCTGGTCGAGCGGGTGGAGACGCCCGACGGCCCGGCCGCGATCGTGGGCGCCGGGATCAACGTCGACCTCGGCGAGGACGAGCTGCCCGTCGCGACCGCCACGTCGCTCGGCATCGCCGCGCACGACGGCACTGCCGTGCCCGACCGCGAGACGGTGCTGCTCGACGTCGTGGCTGCCGTCCGTGAGGGCTACGACGCCTGGCAGGCAGGCGGCGAGGCCGCCGCGAGCCGCCTCGCGGCGTCGTACTCCGCCAACTGCGCGACCATCGGCCAGGAGGTGCGGGTCGACCTGCCGGGCGGCGAGTCGATGACGGGCACCGCGACGGCGGTCGACCCCGACGGCCGCCTCGTCGTCGACACGGTCGGCGGCACCGAGCGGGTGGGCGCGGGCGACGTGGTGCACGTACGACCCGCCGGCAAGTAATTGGTGGGATGATCCGGGCGTGGCCATCTCACAGAAGCTGCTCAACCCCGGCGAGAACCTGCTGGTCAGCACGCGCCAGCACCCGAAGGCGCTGTTCGGCCCGATGCTCGCGCTCGTCGTGCTGCTCGCGATCGGCGTCGCCGTGCAGGTCCTGATCGACGACGAGGACCTCGGCTGGCTCGAGCTCGCCGTCTGGGTCGTGGTGCTGATCGGCATCCTCTGGTTCTGCGTCCGGCCGTTCCTCGACTGGCTGACGACGGTCCACGGCATCACCGAGCGACGGCTCATCACGCGGCAGGGCATCATCACCCGCCGCGGCCACGACATCCCGCTCGCGCGCGTCAGCGACGTGCAGATCGAGATCAACCTGATCGACCGGCCGTTCGGCTGCGGCACGCTGGTGATCACCGACGCCTCCACGTTCGGCGAGGTCCGGCTCAACGACATCCCGCACGTGGAGCGCACCCAGCTGCAGCTCAACGAGCAGCTGCACCGCCTGCACGGCGGCGGCGGTCCCGACGCGCGCCGAGCGGACGAAGGTGTCTGACGAGGCACCGTCCCTCACCGCCGCGGAGGTCGCCGAGCGCGCCGGGATGCCCGTCGACCAGGCGCGGCGGCTCTGGCGGATCCTCGGCTTCCCCGAGAGCGGTGACGCGCCCGCGTTCTCCAAGGACGACGTCGTCGCGCTCGAGACCGTCATGGCGGTGCTCCGCGACGGGATCGTCGACCTCGACGTCATCTACAACGTCGCGCGCGGCGTCGGGCTGACGATGGCGCGGCTCGCCGACTGGGAGGTGAGCACCCTCGTCCAGCACGTCGAGGAGGCGTACGCCGCCGCGGGCGGCTCGCCCGACGGCGACCCCGCGACGTGGGCGATCGACAAGTACGGCAAGGCGTTCGAGGACCTCATCATCCACGCCTGGCGGCGGCACCTGAGCGCTTCGCTGGCGCGGATGGAGTCGGTGCGCGCGGTCGACGAGGAGGCGGGCACCGTCCAGGTGACGGTGGGCTTCGCCGACATCGTCGGGTTCACCGCGCTGTCCAACGAGCTCACCCGGGAGCGGATCGGCGACCTGGTCGAGCTCTTCGAGGCGCGCTGCGGCGACGTGATCGCCGCCCAGCACGGCCGCCTGATCAAGAGCATGGGCGACGCCGTGCTCTTCGTGAACGACGATCCGCTCGCCGCGTTCGCGACCGCCGAGGGGATCATCAACGTGATCGGCCGCGACAGCCGGATGCCCGACGTCCGGGTCGGGCTGGCCACCGGGGCCGTGGTGATGCGCCTCGGCGACGTGTTCGGGCCGCCCGTCAACCTCGCGTCCCGGCTGACCAACGTCGCCCGGCGCAACCGGATCATCATCGACGCGGCCACCGCCGACCTGCTGCCCGGCGACCAGATCGAGTCCCGGCCGCTGCCGCCGCGGCCGGTCCGGGGCTTCGGCATCGTCGAGCCGCTGACCGCTCGTCGCGTCTGACCGACCGTTCGTCGCAGATTGCCTTTCGCAAAATTTGGTGCAATACGACCTCGCGGACGGCCGTAGGTCCCTACGTTGTGCCTGTGATCGAGGTGCAGGACGTGCGGCTCGACCCGGACGCTCGGCGCGTGTGGCGGGGCGAGCGTGAGGTGTTGTTCTCCCGCAAGGAGTTCGACCTGGTCCACGCCCTCATCGCGAAGGCCGGCGTCATCGTCAGTCGCGAGGAGCTGATGCGCGACGTGTGGCACGCCGACTTCTGGACCTCGTCGAAGACCATCGACGTCCACCTCGGCTGGGTGCGCCGCAAGCTCGGCGACGACACCCGGCACCCGGTCCTCATCACGACGGTCCGCGGCCAGGGGCTGCGTTTCGAGACCGAGCCCGCCGCGCCGGCGCCGACTGCCTAGCGGATAACCTCTGCGGGTGCCGGAACCCGCTCCCCGCCTCGCCGTCATCGGTGGTGGCCAGCTGGCCCGGATGATGGCCCAGCCCGCCATCGCCCTCGGACTCCCGCTCCGCCTCCTCGCCGAGGCCGAGGGTGTGTCCGCCGCCCAGGTCATCCCCGACCAGATGGTCGGCGACTACACCGACCTGCCCACGCTGCGCGAGGTCACCGCCGGCTGCGCCGTCGTGACGTTCGACCACGAGCACGTGCCGACCCAGCACCTGCACGCGCTCGCGGAGGCCGGCGTCGCCGTACGGCCGGGGCCGGAGGCGCTGGTCCACGCGCAGGACAAGGTCGTGATGCGCGAGGCGATGGCGCTGCTCGACGCCCCGCAGCCGCGGTGGGCAGTGGTCGCCTCGGTCGCCGACGTCGAGGCGTTCGGCTTCCCGTGCGTGCTCAAGGTCAGCCGCGGCGGCTACGACGGCCGCGGCGTCTGGGTGGTGCGCGAGCCGGCCGACGTCGCCGAGCCGCTCGCGACCGCGCAGGACCGCGGCGTCCGGCTGCTCGCCGAGGAGCTCGTGGACTTCCGGCGCGAGCTCTCGGCGCTCGTCGCCCGCGCCCCCAGCGGCCAGGCTGCGTCGTACCCCGTCGTCGCCACGACCCAGGTCGACGGCATCTGCCACGAGGTCGTCGCGCCGGCCCCCGACCTCGACCCGGCGCTCGCCGGCGACGCCCAGGAGCTGGCGCTCGCGGTGGCCGGGAAGCTCGGGGTCACCGGCATCCTCGCGGTCGAGCTGTTCGAGACCCGGGACGGCCGGATCCTCGTCAACGAGCTCGCGATGCGCCCGCACAACACCGGCCACTGGAGCCAGGACGGCGCGGTCACCTCGCAGTTCGAGAACCACCTGCGCGCCGTGATGGACCTGCCGCTCGGCTCGCCCGCCCCGCGCGCGCCGTGGACGGTGATGGTCAACATCCTCGGGTCCGACAACCCCGACGTGGGGCGGCTGTACGACGGCTACCCGCACGCGATGGCGCGCGACCCGCGGCTGCGGGTGCACCTCTACGGCAAGGAGCTGCGGCCGGGGCGCAAGGTCGGGCACGTCAACGCCTACGGCGACGACCTCGAGGACTGCCTCGAGCGCGCACGGCACGCGGCGGCGTGGTTCCGGGGGGACCTGGGGAACGAGTCGGAGTGACCACCGGCGCTAGCCTTCGCCCATGACTGCGCGCGTGGGCATCGTGATGGGCTCGGATTCCGACTGGCCGGTGATGGCCGCGGCCGCCGAGGCGCTGAAGGAGTTCGGCATCGACTACGAGGCCGACGTCGTCTCGGCGCACCGGATGCCGGAGGAGATGCTCGCCTACGGGAAGGACGCCCACGGTCGCGGGCTCGAGGTGATCATCGCCGGCGCCGGGGGAGCGGCCCACCTGCCCGGGATGCTCGCGTCGGTCACGCCGCTGCCGGTGATCGGCGTGCCGGTGCCGCTGAAGTACCTCGACGGCCTGGACTCCCTGCTCTCCATCGTGCAGATGCCCGCGGGCGTGCCCGTCGCGACCGTCGCGGTGGGCGGCGCCCGCAACGCCGGCCTGCTCGCCGTCCGCATCCTCGCCGCCGGCGACCCCGACCTGCAGAAGCAGATGCTCGAGTTCCAGGCCGACCTCAAGGCCGCCGCCCAGGCCAAGGGCGCGGTCGTGCGCGGCGACGCCGGGTAGCCGGTGGTTTCGAGGCTCGCTGCGCTCGCACCTCAACCACCGGTGCGCCGCCTCGTCGGCCTCGACGTGGCGCGCTGCCTCGCGCTGGTCGGGATGATCGCGACCCACGTCCTCGAGAGCCGTACGGCGAATGGCGAGCTCACGTTCGCGCACGAGCTCGCGGGCGGGCGCGCCTCCGCGCTGTTCGCGGTGCTGGCGGGGGTGACGCTTGCGCTGCTCAGCGGGGGACGCGAGCCGCTGCAGGGCGGCGACCGGCGGCGGGCGGCGACGGGCCTCGCGATCAGGGCCGCGCTGGTGGCGCTGGTCGGTCTCGGGCTCGGTGAGCTGGAGACCGGGCTGGCGATCATCCTGACCTACTACGGCGTGCTGTTCCTGCTGGGCCTGCCGTTCCTCGCCCTGCGCGCGCGGTCGCTCGCGATGCTCGCCGCGGCGTGGGTCGTCGCGGCGCCGGTGGTGTCCCACCTGGTGCGGCCCGCTCTCCCCGAGCGGCGGTGGGAGAGCCCGCACTTCGAGCAGCTCGGAGACCCCGGACCGCTCCTGAGCGAGCTCCTGCTGACCGGCTACTACCCGGCGGTCCCGTGGCTGGCCTACCTGCTCGCCGGGATGGCGCTGGGGCGCTGCGACCTGCGCGGCCGGGCGTTGCCCGCCGCGCTCGCCGCCGGCGGCGCCGGCCTGGCGATCCTCGCCACGACGATCTCGCGGATCGCCACGGCGTATCCGCAGGTGCGCGAGGCGATCTTCCCGCGCTCGCCCGACCTCGGCCGCGACGAGTTCCTGGTCCTCGTCAGCGGCAGCCAGCACGGCACCACGCCTGCCGACGGCGCGTGGCAGTGGCTGCTGATCGTCTCGCCCCACTCGGCGACGCCGTTCGACCTCGCCCAGACGATCGGCAGCTCGCTGCTCGTGATCGGGCTGTGCCTCCTGCTCGTCGACCTGCTGCCAGAGGCCGGCCGCCGGACGGTCGCGGTGCTCTTCGGCGCGGGCACGATGACGCTGTCGCTCTACTCGCTGCACGCGGTGCTGCGCACCCCCGACGTGTGGCCGGCGGAGGAGCCCGACACGTTCATCTGGCACGTGCTGGTGGTGCTCGCCGTGGGTGCCTTCTTCATCGCGATCGGGCGCCGCGGGCCGCTCGAGGCGGTCGTCGGCGCGCCGGGCAGGGCGCTGCGCCGTACGACCGAGCGCTAGCTGATCGGGCTCAGGCGCGCGCCCGGCGCCGGTAGTGCCAGACCTGCGACGGGCAGATGTCCATCACCATCGGCATGCCGGCGGCCTGCGCGCGCTCGAACGCGGCCTGGTCGATGACGCCCATCTGGAACCACACGCCCTTGGCGCCCACCGCGATCGCCTCGTCGACGTGCTGGCCGGCGTCCTCGGAGCGGCGGAACACGTCGACCACGTCGATCGGGAACGGCACGTCGGCGAGGGACTTGTAGACCAGCTCGCCGAGCACCTTCTTCTCGCCGTCGGCCGACGGGTGGATCGGCACCACCCGCTTGCCGTTGGCCTGGAGCTCCTCGGCGATCGAGTACGCCGTACGCCACGGGTCGCCGCTGAGGCCGACCACGGCCCACACCTCCCGCTCGTCGAGCATGGTGTCGATGACGGCCGGGTCCTTCCAGGCAGGAGCGCTCATACCTACCCAACCTACGAGCGCGCCGGTTGCTTCCCGCGGCCCACCAGGCCTCAGCCGAGCAGGCCGTGCTCGTGGGCGAAGACCACGATCTGCACCCGGTCGCGCAGCCCGAGCTTGCGGAGGACCGCGCCGACGTGGGTCTTCACCGTCGACTCGCTGAGGTGGACGGTCGCGGCGACCTCGCTGTTCGACAGCCCGCGCGCGACGGCGTCGAAGATGTCGCGCTCCTTCTCCGTCAGCGCGAGGTACGACGCCGGCGGGGCGACCGCGGCGCCGAACGTGCTGTCCAGGAGGCGGGCGAGGTCCTGCGGCGCGAGCACCGCGTTGCCCGCCGCGACCGTGCGGATCGCCTCGGCGAGCTGCATCGGGGTGGTGTCCTTGAGCAGGAACCCGCTGGCGCCGTGCCGGATGGCCGTCGCGGCCCGGTCGTCGAGGTCGAACGTCGTGAGCACCACGACGCGGAGTGCCCGCTCGCGGCGCGCGACCCGCTCCGGCGCGAGCAGCTGGCGGGTCGCCTCGACCCCGTCCATCTCGGGCATCCGCAGGTCCATCAGCACCACGTCGGGCTCGGTCTCCTCGGCGACCGCGATCGCCTCGAGCCCGTCGGCGGCCGTGCCGACGACGTGCATCCCGGGCTGGGCGTCGACGATCACCCGCACGCCCTCGCGGAACAGGTCCTGGTCGTCGACGAGGACGACCCGGATGTCGCCGTCCTCGGCCACCGGGGCGGTCACCTCGCTCCCGTCGGCAGCCACGCGGTCACCGTGAACGTCGGGTGGCCGGCACCGGTGCGCGGCCGTACGTCGAGCCGGCCGTTGACCGACTCGAGCCGGCGCCGCATGCCCTCCAGCCCGTTGCCCGGCACCGGCGAGTAGTCGTTCGCCGCCACGATGGCGACGGTGTCGACCGTCGCCATGTCGATGACGTTGCGCACCTCGATCCTGAGCTCCTCCTGCCAGTGCCGCTCCACGTGCACCGGCTCGTCGCGCCGGCCGTGCCGGATCGCGTTGGTCAGCATCTCCTGGAGCACCCGGTAGGCGACGACCTCGAGCTCCGGCGGCAGCGGCCGAGGGTCGCCGATCTCGGTCGAGATGACCTCGTGGCCGCTCGCCTTCACGCCGTCGATGAGGGTGTCGAGCCCGCCGCGCGGGGTCCGGTCGCTGGTCGCGCCGAGCACCTGTCGCACGTCCTGGAGCGACGTGCGGGCCGACGTCGCGATCGTCGCGAGCGTCTCCTTGAGCCGGGCCGGCTCGTCGTCGGGGAGGTACTGCGCCGACTCGGCCTGCGCCAGGATCACCGCCAGCGAGTGACCGACCACGTCGTGCACGTCGCGTGCGAGCCGGGCCTGGCCCTCCCGCAGCTCGGCGAGCTCGGCGGCCTGATCACGCTCGTGCGCGGTCTCGATCTGCTCGGCGCGGGTCTGCGCCTCGCGCCCGAGCACGCGCAGCAGCAGGCCGACCAGCCACGGCACGATCAGCACTGCGCTGCCGAGGACCACCGCGCCGACGACGGAGTACGACGCCGGACCCGACGCGAGGATCCGGAAGTAGAGGTCGTTGGCCTGGGCGAGGTCGACGCCGATGCCCCACGCGACCAGCACCAGTGCGCCGACCGCCGGGATCGACGCGGCACTGGCCACGACCGTCGGCACCGAGCCGTAGCGCGCGCAGCCGAAGGCCACCACGCCCGCGGCCGCCTCGACGAGCAGGAGCGGGATGTCGGCGGCGAGGTGGAGCATCGCCACGACCCACAGCAGCCCGAGCGCGAGGCTGGGCCGCAGTCGGTAGGCGCCGACCGCGACGGCGAACACGAGGACGAACACGAGCTCCAGCCCGGCGACCGGTCCCTGGCGGAGCAGCAGCTCGTTGAGCTCCCACAACCCGAGCACGAGCACGGTGAGCCCGAGCGCGACGGCGGGCAGCCACCGGGCCAGCTCCTCGCGTCGGGTCACGGGGAGATCGTGCCAGCCGTGCTCCGGTGCACGGCCGGGGCTCACCGAAGCGCCTCGCGGACCATCCGGTCGAGCAGCATCGGGTAGGTGATCCCGGCCGCCGCGAACATCCGCGGCGCCTGCGAGTGCTCGGTGAGCCCGGGCATCGTGTTGACCTCGAGCAGCACCGGCCCGTCCTCGGTGAGGAAGAAGTCGATGCGGGCCAGGCCACGGCAGCCGAGCGCGTCGTACATCTTCACGGCGGTGTCGGTCAGCACGTCGCGCTCGGCCTCCGTCACCTCGGCCGGTACCCGCAGGTCGGCGCCGCCGCCGTACTTCGTCGCGTAGTCGAAGATGCCCGGACCGACGATCTCCAGCGGGGGCGGCACGACCCGCGCGCCGTCGGCGCAGCCGAGCACGGAAACGTCGATCTCGCGTCCGGTGACGACCTCTTCGACCAGCACCCGGTCGTCGTGCACGAACGCCTCCTTGAGCGCCGCCTCGAGGTCGTCGGCGCGGTCGACCCGGGCGACGCCCTGGCTGGAGCCGGCCGTCAGCGGCTTCACCACGACCGGCCCGTCCCACCCGACGTGGTGGGCGTCGCCGGGCGTCACGACCCGGCCGGCAGCGACGCGGATGCCGACCGAGGCGGCGACGAGCTTGGTGAGCTGCTTGTCCATCGCGGTAGCGCCGGCCCCGGTCGGCGAACCGACGCACGGCACCTCGACGAGCGCGCAGAGCGCGGCGAGGGTGCCGTCCTCGCCGCCGGCGCCGTGCACGGCGGGGAACACGACGTCGCAGGTGGACAGGAGGGCGACCGCGCCGGCCGCGCCCAGCGGGCGCCCGTCACCGTCCCGCCACCCGCCGCCGCGCTCGATGGTGAGCGCGACGACGTCGTACGACGCCGCGGGCAGCCCGTCCCGCACGGCGGCCGCCGAGGCCAGCGAGACCTCGTGCTCGCTGTTGGCGCCGCCTCCGATGACGGCCACCCGGGTCCGCTTGTCGCCGCTCATCGGTGCACCCGCGCGCCGATGCCGGTGACGATCTCGTGCGGGATGGTGCCCGACCACGCGGCCCAGTCGGCGATCGTCGGCTCGCCGTGCCCGCCGGGGCCGAACACGGTCGCGACGTCGCCCACCGCGACCGGCAGGGCGCCGACGTCGACGACGACCTGGTCCATCGAGATCCGTCCGACGACCGGGCACCGGCGGCCGTGCACGGCCACCTCGGCGACGCCGGACGCACACCGCGGGACGCCGTCGGCGTACCCCAGGGGGAGCAGGGCGAGGCGGGTCGCGCGGGCGGCGGTCCACTGGTGGCCGTAGCCGACGGGCGTGCCCGCCCCGGCCTCACGGATCGAGACGACCGGCGCGGTGAGGGTCATCGCGCCGCGCAGCGCGGTGGTGCCGGTCGGGTCGATGCCGACCAGCCCGGCGCCGACCCGGCACAGCGTGTGCCGGCTCAGCGGGTCGGTGAGGGTGGCCGACGTGGCGGCGAGGTGGCGCAGCGGCGGCCGGAGCCCGTGCCGCCGGGCGACGGCGACGCCCCACGCGAAGCGCTCGCGCCCCGCCGCGTTGGCCGGGTGGCCGGGCTCGTCCGCGCACGCGAGGTGGCCCATCACGCCGAGCACCCGCACCGTGCCGTCGCGCTCCGCGCGCCGCGCCGCGTGGCAGAGCCGGGCCCAGGCGAGGGGAGCCGCGCCGTCGCGCGCCAGGCCGACGTCGAGGTGGAGGTGCACCCGCGCCGGTTTGCCGGCGCGGCGCGCGGCCGCTGCGACGACGGCGAGGTGCTCCGGCCCGGGCACCGCCACGTCGATGTCGTGGACGAGCGCCTGGCGGAACGGCACGTCGACAGGGTTGAGCCAGCTGAGGACGGGCGCGGTGATCCCGTCGAGCCGCAGCGCGACGGCCTCCTCGAGGCTGGTCACGCCGAGCCACGAGGCCCCGTTGCGGAGCGCGGTCCGCGCCACCCGGGCGGCGCCGTGGCCGAAGCCGTCGGCCTTCACGACGGCCATCAGCGCGCCGCCCGCGCGGTCCGCGAGCAGCCGGGTGTTCTCCGCGATCGCGGTGAGGTCGACCTGGAGCGCGGCGCCGCGCGTGCGGTGGTCGACGACGGGTTCGAGCAGGGCGGTGGAGGTCATGCCCGGAACGCTAGGAACGACGAGGGGGCCGCCGCGTCGGTCGCAGGTGCCGACCTGCGGCACCTCGGGCTCGACCTGCCGGGACCCGCTACTCGCCGTCGAGGCCCGACCGCAGCGTCTCGAGCACCGAGGAGAGGTCGCGGCTGGTGCGCAGCACGACGATCTGGGTGTCGCCCTCGCTGTCGGCGCGACGGTGGGGGAGCCGATCGAGGGCGGCGGCCAGCTCGGTCCGGGGGACGTCGGTCAGCCGGCGGAGCCAGCGTCGGAGCACGTGGTTGTGCGCGGTCACGACCCCCGCCGCGAGCAGCTCGGCGTCGAGGTCGTCGTACCCCCAGTCGCGCGCGTGGTCGCGGAAGAGGCGCTGGTAGTCGCGCTGGTTGGCGATCTCGGCGGCCCGGAGCTCGGGGATCGAGCGCGTCAGCTCGTAGCGGGAGCGGGCGATGTCGCCCTCGCCGACGTAGTGGTCGAGGACCAGAGCGGCGGCCTCGAACACCGCGACGGTGGCCGTCGCGGACGACGCGCTGGCCAGGCGCCCCTCGACCGCGCGCAGGATGGGCTCGTGGTCGGGGAAGACCACGTCCTCCTTGGAGGGGAAGTTCCGGAAGAACGTCGTCCGGCCGACGCCGGCCTCGGCCGCGATCTGGTCGACGGTCGTGCTGGCGAACCCGTTGCGCGAGAACAGCGCGAACGCGGCGGCGACGAGCCGCTCGCGGGCGGTGGGCGCAGGGGGCGCGGTCATGGACGAGATCCTCTCGGACGATTGGACCACTCGCGATGGTACGGAGTACCGTCGCAACAGTACTGGATTCCGGGCGGAGGGAGCGGCGCATGGAGCGGATCGGTGTCATCGGCGGCGGACTGATGGGCGGAGGCATCGCCGAGGTGTGCGCCCGTGCCGGCGCCGACGTGGTCGTCGTCGAGGTGAGCCCCGACGCCGCGAGCGCGGCCGAGGAGCGGGTGCGCTCGTCGATCGACCGCGCCGAGAGCCGCGGCAAGATCAGTGCCGCCGAGGCGACCGAGGCCCTCGGGCGCATCACCTTCACCGCCGACCTCGCCTCGCTTGCCGACCGCCAGCTGGTGGTCGAGGCGGCCAGCGAGCAGGAGAGCGTCAAGCTCGACCTGTTCCGCCAGGTCGGCGCGATCCTCGAGGACGACGAGGCGATCCTGGCCTCCAACACCAGCTCGATCCCGATCGTGAAGCTCGGGGCCGTGTCCGGCCGCCCGGACCGGGTGATGGGCGTCCACTTCTTCAACCCCGCGCCCGTGATGCAGCTCGTGGAGCTCGTCCCGTCGCTCACCACCTCGCCCGAGACGATCGCGCGCGTCCAGACGTTCGTGAGCGAGACGCTGCGGAAGCAGCCGATCGAGGCGACCGACCGTGCCGGCTTCGTGGTCAACAGCCTGCTGGTGCCCTACCTGCTCTCCGCGATCCGCATGTACGAGGCCGGCTACGCCTCCGCCGCCGACATCGACAAGGGGATGGTCCTCGGCTGCGGCCACCCCATGGGCCCGCTCGCGTTGTCCGACCTGATCGGCCTCGACACGCTGCGGGCGATCGGCGTCTCGCTCTACGACGAGTTCAAGGAGCCGCTCTACTCCCCGCCCCCGCTGCTGGAGCGGATGGTCGACGCCGGCCTGCTCGGCAAGAAGTCCGGTCACGGGTTCTACCCGTACTGATCACCCAACCGAAGGAACACACGATGTCTGACTCCCTGTCCGACTTCCCGTACTACGGGCTGTCCGAGGAGCACCGGGCCGTCCGCGAGGCCGTCCGCGCGATCTGCGACGACAAGATCGCGCCGTACGCCGCGGAGGTCGACGAGGAGGCGCGCTACCCGCAGGAGGCGCACGACGCCCTCCTCGCCTCCGACTTCCACGCCGTCCACGTGCCCGAGCAGTACGGCGGCGCCGGGGCGGACGCGCTGGCGACGTGCATCGTGATCGAGGAGATCGCCCGCGCCTGCGTCTCCTCCTCACTGATCCCGGCGGTCAACAAGCTGGGCTCGCTGCCCGTGCAGATCGGCGGCTCCGAGGAGCTGAAGGCGAAGTACCTCGGCAAGCTCGCCGCCGGTGAGGGCGGGTTCTCCTACTGCCTGTCCGAGCCCGACGCCGGCTCCGACGCCGCCAACCAGAAGACGCGCGCGGTGCGCGACGGCGACCACTGGGTGCTCAACGGCGTCAAGCGATGGATCTCCAACGCCGGCGTCTCCGAGTACTACACCGTGCTCGCGATGACCGACCCCGAGAAGGGCTCCAAGGGCATCACCGCGTTCGTCGTGGAGAAGTCCGACGAGGGCGTCTCGTTCGGCGCCCCGGAGAAGAAGCTCGGCATCAAGGGCTCCCCGACCCGCGAGGTCTACCTCGACAACGTCCGCATCCCGGCCGACCGGATGATCGGCGCCGAGGGCGAGGGCTTCGAGATCGCGATGAAGACCCTCGACCACACCCGGGTCACGATCGCCGCGCAGGCCGTCGGCGTCGCCCAGGGCGCCGTCGACTACGCGCTCGGGTATGCCAAGGAGCGGCAGCAGTTCGGCAAGCCGATCGCCGACTTCCAGGGTGTCCAGTTCCTGCTCGCGGAGATGGGCATGAAGGTCGAGGCCGCCCGCCAGATGACCTACGCCGCCGCGGCCAAGTCCGAGCGCGGCGACGCGGACCTGACGTTCTTCGGCGCCGCGGCCAAGTGCTTCGCCTCCGACGTGGCGATGGAGGTCACCACCAACGCCGTGCAGGTCCTCGGCGGCTACGGCTACACCCGCGACTACCCGGTCGAGCGGATGATGCGCGACGCCAAGATCACTCAGATCTACGAGGGCACCAACCAGGTGCAGCGGATCGTGATGGCGCGGCAGCTGCTCAACGGAGTGCAGAGCACGATCTAGGCGCTCGCGCTCCGCTCGGCACGAGCGCCCTGGCGTGGTCCGAGCCGCGGAGCCTCCGTCACGCGACGGTGGCGTCGACGGTGACCGCGATGTTGCCGCGGGTGGCGTTGGAGTAGGGGCACACCTCGTGGGCGGCAGCGGTGAGCGAGTCGGCGGTCTCCTGGTCGACACCCCCGAGCTCGACGTGCAGGGCCGCCGAGAGGTTGAAGCCGCCCTGCCCGGTCGAGTGGATGCCCACCTCCGCGACGACGGCTGAGTCGGCCAGCGTGATCTTTCGGCCCGCCGCGATCGCCTTCAGCGCGGAGTGGAAGCAGGAGGCCCAGCCGGCGGCGAACAGCTGCTCGGGGTTCGTGGCGCCGCCGGGCCCGCCCATCTCGCGAGGGATAGCGAGAGTGAGGTCGAGCAGGCCGTCGTCGGTCCGGGCGCGGCCTCCGGCGCGGCCGTCCCCGGTCGAGGTGGCGACGGCGGTGTAGTGGGAGGTGGGCATGGGGTGCTCCTTCGGTTGGGTGGGGTCGTGCGACTGGTTGGGGTCGTGAGACGTGCCGGCCGCGGGACCGGACATGGCGGCGGTCATCGCTCGGAGCTCGTGTCCGTGCGGCGCAGCCGGGACGCGGAGGCGGCGAAGAAGATGCCGCCGAGGGTCGCGTACCCGGCGAGGGCGCGCAGGGACGCGTTGTCGCCCGAGGCCACCGCGATGAAGCTCGCGCCGGCGAGGACGGAGATGCCGCCGCTGAGGATCATCGGCCACTGCCCGCCGAGGCCACGGCGTCGGGCGGCGACGACCAGCTGCACGACGCCCGCGGTGATCGCCCAGACACCCCACACCCGCAGTACGTCGGGGATGCCGGAGGAGACCGCGACGGCCAGGCCGACCGTGGTGGCCGCGCTCAACGCCACGTTGACCAGGAGCGGGACACGCTGAGACGCGGCAGCCGACGACCGGAGGTCGTAGAGGGCTGCGCCGAGGTCGAAGAGCGGATAGGCCAGGAGCAGGGCGACGGTGAACGGGCTCAGGTCGGACGCGTCGGTGGCGAGCAGCCCCGCCCAGGCGATCGCGAACACGAACCGGGCGGCGTAGAGGTTGCGCAGGATGGTGGCGCTGCTGGCGGGCGTCGCCGCGGCGGCAACCGCCTCGGCCGCGGTGGAATGGGGCATCGGATCCTCGATCTCTCGGATTCGGCAGGTAGATAGACCGGTCGGTCTCTTTCAGAGTGATGGATGGTTCTCGCGATGTCAAGACCGACCGTTCTATCTGCTACCGTCGTGCGGTACCGAACGAGAGGGGAGTCCGTGTCCGAGGCGCGCGAGCGACTGCTCAGCACGGCGAGCAGGCTGTTCTATGCCGAAGGTCTGCATTCCGTCGGAGTCGACCGGATCATCTCCACGGCGGGCGTCACGCGTGCCACCCTCTACCGGCACTTCCCTGGCAAGGACGACCTAGTGGTCGCCTACCTGACCCAGGCCGACGAGCTGGTCCGCGCGCGCCTGGCGGCCGCGAGGGCGGAGGGCGCTGCCATCGACGACGTGATCCGTGCCGTTGCCGCGGGAATCGCCGAGACCATCCAGCTCCCGGACTTCCGCGGCTGCGCGTTCCTCAACGCTGCGGCCGAATACCCCGACCCCGCGCACCCGGTGCATCGCGCGGTCGTCGAGCACCGCGACTGGTTCCTGGCCACGGTCGAGGAGCTGTTCGCCGAGACGGGGAAGCCCGACGCGGAGCCGGCCGCCCGCCACTTCGTCATGCTGCGCGACGGCGCCATGGCCGCCGGCTGCCTCGCCGACCCCACGCTCGTGTGCGAGACGTTCCTGCGCGGCGTCGAGGGACTCCTCGCCTATCGCAGTCGCGACGACCGCTGACGCTCAACGGCCGGCCCGGGATGTCGGGTCTGGACGTGACCCGGGCCGTGGGGGAGCGTTGTGTCCTGCGGGAGCCTGCAGGAGGGAACCGATGACCACGACCGAGGAGCCGCAGCGCGTACGACGCGAGCGGGTCAAGGTGAAGAAGCGCGACCGCAACAAGGCCGTGACCGCCCTCGGCCTCGCGCTCATCGTCGCCGGCGTCGCGGTGCTCGGCTGGGTGGCCTGGCAGTTCTGGGGCACGAACTGGCTGTCGGAGCGCAAGCAGCAGGAGGTCGTCGGCTCCCTGGAGGCCGGCTGGGCCGAGGGCAGCGACGCGGTCCGCACCGACTTCGGGCGCGCCACGGCGATCCTGCACATCCCGCGGTTCGGCGACGACTACGCCGTGCCCGTGCTCGAGGGGTCCTCCGACGAGGTCCTCGCGGCCGGGGTGGGCCACATGGAGGACACCGCCGACGCAGGACAGGTCGGCAACTACGTGCTCGCCGGGCACCGGGTGACCCACGGCGAGCCGTTCGCCGAGCTGCCCCAGCTCGAGCCGGGCGACGAGGTGATCGTCGAGACCCGCACGGCGACGTACACCTACGTGCTCGACACCGGTGGCACCGACCTGATCGTCCCCTTCACCGAGGACTGGGTGCTGGACCCGCGCCCGGTCAACCCCGACAGCGGCACCCAGCCGCCCGCCGACGCGGGCAAGCACCTGATCACGCTGCTGACCTGCTCGGAGATCTTCCACACCGACAACCGCTCTGTGGTGTTCGGTCACCTGGTCGAGACCAACCCCACGGACTGACGCCTGACCGAACCGGGCCGTCTCCGGACGGAACACCGCCGGATCCGCTAGGGTCAGCGTGACCGCGCCGGGCGTCAGCCCTAGCGGCTCTGCTCCCAACGTCGTTTCCTGCCCTTGGTGGTGGATCGTGCAAGAGACTGCGCGACCCGCGTCACCTCTGGTTGGGTCCCTCGTTGAGCCGGTAACCCACGAAGGGGGTTGATGATGCGCAAGCTGTTCCTCATGGTCTCGGTGGCCATGGCGGCTCTCTTTGTCACGTCCTCAGCGACGGCGGACCCCTACGGTCCGATTCCCAAGCCGTTGTGCATCATCAAGATCATCAAGGCCGAGCCCGGAGAGCGCGTGATCGTCCAGATCGGCGCCCGTCTCAACGCCAAGAACCAGCCTGCCGGCACCCTGACGGTCCACCTGCGCACGAACATCAACGCCAGCGCGGGGACGACCAACGCGGCCGACGTGGTCTGGACCAAGACGGTCCACACCAACGGCCGGATGATCAGGCTCGTCGGCCCCGTGGTCCCCGAGGGCACGCACAAGTTCACCAGCACCTTCGTGCCGGACGACGCGACCGAGTGCCGCCAGTGCCAGGCCGAGCAGGTCTTCACCGTCTCCGACGATGACGGTGGGGGCGACGGCGACGACGACGGTGACAACGGGCTGCTGCCCGACACCGGTGGTCCGGCCGTCCTCTGGCTGCTCGCCGGCCTCGTCCTGGTGGCCGCCGGCGCCGGTATCGTGGTCTACTCCCGTCGCCGGGCAGAGGTCCCGGCGCACTGACCGCCTGACGATCGCTGCGATCCAGGCCGAGGAGGCGCCATGCCGTCCCTTCGCTGCCCCTGTGACGTCACCCTGCGTGGCGACACCGACGACGAGCTCGTCGAGAAGGTGCAGGAGCACCTCGCCCTCGAGCACCCCGGTCGCGAGTATTCCCGCGAGGAAATCCTCTTCATGGCTATGTGAGGTTGTGGCACGCGCGCTCGCGGCGTTGTCCTCGCTCGACGACCGCTTCGCCTTTCAGGTCGCCTTCGCTCGTCCGCCTTGCGAGCGCACGCGCCACAACCTCACATATAGCGCGGCAGATCAGCGCGGCAGGCCCGCGACGGTGCACTGGGCCTTGGTGATGTCGTCGGTGCGGTCCTCGATGATCGCGTCCCACAGCGGGTCGGCGCGCTCGCGGTCCATCTCGGTGGCGGAGCCGTCGGTGACGGGCATCGTGCAGGTCATGCCGCTGCCGCCGACGCGGCTCATCGCGAGCGCCCACCGGGAGCCGTCGATCGGGCCGGTGCCCTCGCCGAACGCGAAGAAGTCGGGGATCGCGCCGTTGAGGTTCCAGTAGCGGAACGGGTTGAGCACCGACCACGGCGAGAGCACCTTGTCGCCGATCGCGGCGACGACCTCGCGTTGCCGGCCGACGCGGTCGAGGTCGCCGAGGGTGGTCGCGCGGGTCCGGGCGTAGGCCAGCGCGACCTCGCCGTCGGCCTCCTGGCAGCCCTTCTTGACCTTCAGGCCGGCCTTCGGGTCCGTGATGTCCTCCTTGGGACAGATCTCCACGCCGCCGACCGCGTCCACGACGCCGGCGACGCCGCCGAGCCCGATCTCCATGTACTCGTCGATCCGGATGCCGGTCTGCTGCTCCAGCGTCTTGACCAGCGCCGTCGGGTCGCCCGGGTCGTAGAACCCGTTGATCTTGCTGCCGTCGATCGTCCAATCGCGCGGGAACGAGATCAGCACGCTCGGGCCCGACCCGGTGTGCAGGATCATGATCGTGTCGGCCAATGAGCTCTCGGAGTTCCCGGTCGCGTACTTCTTGCGCTCCTCCTCGCTGAGGCCCGCGCGGGAGTCGCTGCCGACCATGAGGTACGTCGTGCCGGGCTGGTCGTCGGGGCGGTCGCCCTCGGGTTCGAACGCGATCTTGTCGACCTTGCTCCAGGTCCAGAGCGGGACGGCGACGAGGTAGACGACCCACAGCAGGAGGAGCGCGAGCACGATCTTGATCCACCGGCCGGGGCGCGCCCAGCCGCTGCGGCCCGAGCGACCGCGCGACGGCGGCGGCGCGCCGGGGGCGGGCGCGACCTGCGGCGGGGTCGGCCGTGTGGTCGGGCGCTGCTGGTACGGCGGCTCGCCGCCCTGCGGCTGGGTCGGCATCAGCCGCGTCCGCTCGGGGTGGTCGTCGGCCGGCGGCCGGGGGGCCGGCGGCGGGGGCGGAGGCGGCGCGGGTCGGTCGCCCTGGCCCGCCTGGCCCTTCTTGCCGTAGAGCCAGTCGAAGCCGGGCTGGTCACCGTCGGGACCCTTGCTGCCTGCGTCGGACATGGACAGGGAGCCTACTGAACCGCACGTCACGAGCCCGGCAGCCGCTACCGTCAGGGCCGTGACCGGACCCCTCGAGACCCGCACGCCGTCCTTCTCCCGCATCGAGCTCGCGGAGGTCACGTCGCGGTCGCAGACCAACCTCCTCGGCAACATCCACGGCGGCGAGATCCTCAAGCTCGCCGACTCCGCCGCCGGCGTCGTCGCGCAGCGCCACAGCGGCGGACCGGCCGTCACGGCCGCGCTCGACGAGATGGCGTTCCTCGAGCCGGTGCGGGTCGGCGACATCGTGCGCACGTTCGCGCAGATCAACTGGGCCGGCCGGTCGTCGATGGAGATCGGCGTCCGGATCGAGACCCAGCCGTGGGACGACACCGCGGAGAGCCTGCACGTGGCGTCGGCCTACTTCGTGTTCGTCGCGATCGACGGCGCCGGGGACGCGCGACCCGTGCCCGGGCTGCGCGCGGAGACCGCCGAGGACGAGCGCCGGATGCGGGAGGCGGAGATCCGCCGCGCCCACCGGCTCGCCAAGCGCGCCGAGATCGAGGCGGGGCGCAGGAGCTAGGCGGCCGCGCGCAGCGACCGCGCCACCTCGGCGAGGGCCGTCGCCACGGCGGTCACCGCCGGCGGGTGGGGCGCGGCGCCGTACGTCGTCACCTGGATGCGCCGGAACGCCTCGGGCACCGCGCGCCGCACGACGCCCGGGTTCTGGTGCGCGCGCAGCGCGAGGCCCGGGAGCACCGTCACGCCGAGGCCGGTCGCGACGAGCGACTGCACGGCGACGTAGTCGTCGCTGGCGAACGCGATCTCCGGCGTGTAGCCGGCCTGGGCGCACAGCGCGAGCAGCTCGCTGCGGCACCGCTCGCAGCCGGTGATCCAGCGGGTCGCGGCGAAGCGCTCGAGGTGCTCGTCGTCGGCGCCGAGGTCGGTGCCGGGCGCGCCGACGAGGTAGAGCGGGTCGTCGAACAGGGGAGTGGAGGTGACGCTGTCGGCGTCCGGCTGGTCGGGGTAGGCGAAGGTCAGCGCGAGGTCGACGGCGCCCGACCGCAGCATCCGGACCGCCTCCGGCGGCTCGGCCTCGGTGAGGTCGAGGGTCAGCCCGGGGTGGGCGTCGGCGAGGGCCGCGACCGCCGCGGGCACCAGGGTCGCCGCGCCGGAGGGGAACGCCGCGAGCCGGACCGCCCCGGCCTGGAGGCTGGTGGCGGCGTCGAGCTCGGCCTCGGCCCGCGCCAGCAGCCCCAGGATCTCCTCGCCGCGGCGCGCGAGCCGCTCGCCGTCGGGGGTCAGCCGTACGCCGCGGCCGACCCGCTGGAGAAGCACGCTGCCGGTCTCGGCCTCCAGCCGGCGCAGGTGGTGGGAGATCGTCGGCTGCCCGTACTGGAGCCGGGCGGCCGCGGCCGAGACCGTGCCGGTCTGGTGGAGCGCGACGAGGGCCTCGAGGCGGCGAAGGTCGATCACGGCACGAGCGTACGCCGACAGATCGATCGCGTCGATCGGATCATGTGAAAAGAACTATTGGACCGATAGGTGGTCGCGGGGCGACCATGAAGGCATGACCGTGATGCTCGAGAGGCAGCCGCTGTCGTACGACGCGATCCTCGACGCGGCCGACGTCGTGTCGGCGCGGCTCGAGCGCACCCCGCTCGTCGCGCACCCGCTGCTCGACGCCGCGGTCGGCGCCGAGGTGCTGGTCAAGCACGAGCACGTGCTGCCGACCGGGGCGTTCAAGGTCCGCGGCGGGGTCTACCTGGCCGCCCGCCTCACCGACGAGGAGCGCGCCCGCGGCCTGGTGACGTGCTCGACCGGCAACCACGCCCAGTCGGTGGCGTACGCCGCCCGCCTCGCCGGCGTGCCGGCGACGATCGTGATGCCCTCGTCGGCCCCGGAGATCCGGCGCGAGGCGGTCCGCGCGCTCGGCGCGACCGTGATCGTCCACGGCGACACCCTCGGCGACGCCAGCGAGCGCGCGCGTGAGCTGGGCTGTCCCGAGGTTTCGAGGCTCGGCGCTGGGGCGCCTCGCACCTCAACCACCGGGAGGTTCGCGTACGTCGACACCACCGACCCGCGGATCATCCTGGGCCACGCCACGGCGTACGTCGAGCTGTTCACCAGCGCGCCCGACCTCGACGTGCTCTACGTGCCGGTCGGGAGCGGCACCGGCGCGGCGGGGGCGTGCCTCGTGCGCGACCGGATCGCCCCCTCGTGCCGGGTGGTGGGCGTCCAGTCGTCGGCCGCGCCGGCCGGCTGGCTCTCCTGGCGCACCGGCGAGATCCAGAAGGCGCCCTGCACGACGCGCGCGGCCGGTCTCGCCACGACGACCGGCTACCCGCTGCCGCAGTCGGTGCTCCGCGACCGGCTCGACGACTTCCTCCTGGTCACCGACGACGAGATCGACGCCGCCGCCCGGCTGCTCGCGACACGCGCGAGCACCCTCGCCGAGGGAGCCGGCGCCGCGTCGCTGGCCGGCCTCCTGTCCGACGGTGACCGGGCAGCGGGCGCGAAGGTGGGTGTCGTCGTCACCGGCGGAAACGCCTCTCCCGACGAGATCGCACGCCTGGGGCGGTAGCGGCGCGTCGTGCCTCCTGTGACAGGTGTGACTGGTGATACTGGGCGCACTGCTCATCTTCCCCTGTGCAGGAGTACCGCCACATGGCTGATCCGTCAGCGCTCACCGTTGCCGACCGCGCTGCCCGCGTCCGGTTCCGCCGAGCCCTCGCGCTCATGGCGCTCACCCTCGTCGCCCCCGGGTCCGCGCAGCTGCTGCACGGCAACCGCCGGATCGGACTGATCGCGCTCCGGATCTGGATCGGCCTCCTGGTCACCGGCGCTCTCGTGCTCACGATCAGCGCCCTCGACCACGGCTTCGCGTTCACGCTCGCGTTCGACAAGAACGTGCTGCTGGTCGCGCGGCTCGCCCTGTTCGCCGGCGCCATCGGCTGGGCGGCCCTCTTCATCGACGCCTGGCGGATCGGACAGCCTCTCAGCCTCCAGCTGCCGCACCGCCGGGCCGTGGTCGGCGTCAACGGCATCCTCTGCTTCTCGGTCGCCGGCACCCTCCTGTTCGGTGCGCACCTCGTCGGCGTGCAGCGCGACCTGGCGATCGCCCTGTTCGGCGACGGCTCGGTCAGCGACGCCCACGACGGCCGCTACAACGTGCTGCTGATGGGCGGAGACTCCGGCGAGAGCCGGTGGGGCCTGCGTCCCGACTCGATGACGGTCGCCTCGATCGACGCCGAGACCGGGCAGACCGTGCTCATCGGCCTGCCGCGCAACATGGCCAACTTCCCGTTCAAGGAGGGGTCGGTCATGGACGAGGAGTTCCCCGACGGGTTCAACTGCGACGGCTGCTACCTCAACGGCGTCAGCACCTGGGCCGGCGACCACACGGACCTGTTCGGCAGCTCCGAGAACCCGGGCACCGACGCCACGATCATGGCGGTCGAGGGCATCACCGGCCTCGAGATCAACTACTGGGCGATGGTCAACCTCGAGGGCTTCAAGTCGCTGGTCGACGCGGTCGGGGGCGTCAAGCTCAACGTCCGCGACGAGATCCCGGTCGGGCTGCCGAGCGACCCCTTCTACACGCACATCTCGCCGGGCATCAAGACGCTCGACGGCTTCGAGGCGCTGTGGTTCGCCCGCGCCCGCGAGGGCTCCGACGACTACTCCCGGATGGCGCGCCAGAAGTGTGTGATGAACGCGCTGGTCCAGCAGGTCAGCCCGCAGAAGGCGCTGACCAACTTCGAGGCGCTGGCGAAGGCGTCGACCGACATGTTCCAGACGAACCTGCCCGCCTCCGAGGTCGACCGCTTCATCGACCTCGGGCTCAAGGCGCGCGACCAGAAGATGTCGACGGTGTCGCTCGTCCCGCCGCTGATCAACACCGCCGACCCCGACATCGACCTCGTCCACGAGACCGTCGCCGAGGCGATCGACCGCGCCGAGGGCGAGGCCCCGCCGCCGACCAAGAAGCGCCGGAAGGCCCCGGACACCATGACCGGCGGGTCGATCGGCTCCCTCAGCGAGGGCTACGCCGCCAACGACGCCGACGACCTCGCGGCGGTCTGCTGACTACCTGAGCGGCTGCACGGCCTCGACGACGGCGTCGTACGTCGCGTCGTCCGGCGCTCCGACGATGCCCGAGCCCAGCGCCCGCGGGTCGAACCGGCTGCCGTCGATCATGCCGATCCGCCCACCCGACTCGCTGACCAGCAGCGCGCCCGGCAGGTGGTCCCACGGCTTGCTGTGGTTGTAGACGATCGCGCGCGCCTCACCGGCGATCAGCCGCGGGTAGTCGACGCCGCAGCACGCCCATGTCGCCTCCAGGGTGCCGAGGTCGCCCAGCTGCTTGCCGCGCCACTTCCACCGTGCCGTCCGGTACGGCGCGCCGTCGGCCGTCGCGGCGGTGAGCCGCTCGCCGTTGAGCCACGCTCCGGCGCCGGCCTCGGCGACGTACGCCGCCTCGTGCTGGGGCTGCCAGATCCAGCCGCGCACCACCTGTCCGCCGCGCTGCTCCCCGATCATCACGGCGTGGTCGGGGGAGCCGTGCACGAAGTTCTTGGTGCCGTCGACCGGGTCGACGGTGAAGCCGTGGTCGGCGGTGTTGAAGCGGTCGAGCAGGCCGGGGTCGTGCGCGAACGCCTCCTCGCCGAGCACCACCGCGTCGGGGTACGCGGCGTTGAGCGCGGCCGTCAGCAGCTCCTCGGACTCGTGGTCGGCGATCGTCACCAGGTCGCCGGGGTTCTTCTCCTCGACCTGGTGGTCCTGGAGCGCCCGGAAGCGGGGCGTGATGACCTCGGCGGCGACATCCTGCATCAGCCGCAGTACGGCGTCGGTGTCCACGCGGTCCACGCTATCGGGCGCGGGTGACCTAGGGTTCAGGCCGTGCGGATCGTGGCGGTGGTGGTGACGTTCAACCGCCGCTCCCTGCTCGAGAAGCTGGTCGCGCGGCTGGGTGAGGACGTCGCGTCCGGCGCCCTCGACCGGGTGCTCGTCGTCGACAACGCCTCGACCGACGGCACGGGGGAGTGGCTCCGGGGTCTCGATACGTCCTCGCCTAGCGGCTCGGACTACTCGACCAACCTGCGGATCGAGCACCGGACCCTCGACCACAACACCGGGGGCGCGGGCGGCTTCCACGAGGGCCTGAAGTGGGCGATCGAGGAGACCGACGCCGACCTGGTCTGGCTGATGGACGACGACGGCCTGCCGGCGGAGGGCTGCCTCGAGCGGCTCACCGAGGAGACCGACCTCGACTTCTGGGGACCGCTCGTCGTCGACGAGGCCGACCCCGCCCGGCTGGTCTTCCCGATCCGCCTGCCCGGCGGCACCCGCGTCGTCCACGACGTCGCCAGCGCGGCAGCGGCCGCCGGGTCCCGGCGGCTCGACGGCATCGTCATCCCGTTCAACGGCGTGCTGCTCACCCGCGCGCTCGTCGAGCGGATCGGCTATCCCCGGGCGGAGTACTTCATCTGGGGCGACGACCACGAGTACCGGCTCCGCGCCGAGGCCGAGGGCGCCCGGATCGCCACCGTCGTCGACGCCACCGTGCTGCACCCGTCGGTGGGCAGCCTCGGCACCCCGATGATGTTCGCCCGCACCACCTACAACCACACCCCGAGCGA
Source organism: Nocardioides thalensis (assembly GCF_013410655.1). Taxonomy (NCBI): domain Bacteria; kingdom Bacillati; phylum Actinomycetota; class Actinomycetes; order Propionibacteriales; family Nocardioidaceae; genus Nocardioides; species Nocardioides thalensis. Next base: position 3,152,729 of record NZ_JACCFP010000001.1, on the reverse strand, counting down.
CCTCAAGCACTACTGCATGGCGCGCAACAACACGCTCAACCTGCTGGCCTACCGCGGCTGGGTGCACGTGCTCCTGTTCTGGCTCAAGACCGTGTGGTTCTACCTGTTCACCAAGCCGCAGCCGGCCCGGATCGCGATGAGCGCCCGGGCGGCGTACGCCGGGCTGCGCGGCGACTTCACCGGCCACGAGAGGTATCTGAAGTGACCGAGACGGTGGCGATCGTCGTCGTGACCTACAACCGGTCGGCGCTCCTCGAGAACATGCTCGCCGGCCTGGCGCGCCTCGACCGCCCCGCCGACGCGGTGTTCGTCGTCGACAACGCCAGCACCGACGACACGGCCGACGTGCTCGCGCGCGCCGACGTGCCGGGCCTGCACGTGATCACCTCGCCCGACAACCTCGGCGGCGCGGGCGGCTTCCACCTCGGCCTCAAGACCGCGCACGAGCAGGGCTTCGACCGCTACTGGCTGATGGACGACGACGTGGTCCCGGCGCCCGACTGCCTCACCGTGCTGCTCACCCACCAGGGCGACTGCCTGATGGCCGTGCGCGAGGACAGCCGCGGCAACCTCGCGGAGTACGCCGCGCTGCGGTTCGACCTCCGCAACCCGCTCAGCGTGAAGCCCAAGACGGCGAGCGTCGTGGGCACCTACGGCAGCCGCGCGGCGATGCCGGCGACCGTGCCCCTGGAGAACGTCGCGTTCGAGGGCTTCATGGTGCGCCGCCACGTGGTCGACGCGATCGGGCTGCCCGACGACAGCTTCTTCATCTTCTACGACGACTGCGACTACGCGATCCGCGCGCGCCGCGCGGGCTTCACCATCGACGCCGTCCGCGACGCCGTGCTCGTCCGTCAGCTCGACTTCGACCAGCAGCACGACCTGAGCAGCTGGAAGGGCTACTACATGTACCGCAACCTGTTCGCGGTGCACTTCCGGTACGGCGAGAACCCGCTGGTGCGCGCGAAGCCGTGGCTGATCGCCGCAGGGGTGATCGTGCTCAGTCCCGTGCGAGGTGGTCGCCCGGAGGCTCGGAACGCACGTCGAGCTCTTCAGGACGCGCGGCGGATGCGGGCTCTTCCTCGCGCCTGAGCCGGAGGCGCCAGCCGACGCGGTTGCCGGTCGCGATGCCGGCGGCCCAGACGCCGGTCGCGCCCAGCGCGACCCCGCCCACGGCGTCGACGGCGAAGTGCCACCCGAAGTAGACCGTCGACAGGATCGTCAGCCCGAGGAAGACCCAGCTCGACACGCGCACCCACCGGGGGAGCGCGATCAGCTCGCCGACGATGCAGATGGTCACCATGATGCCGACGTGCAGCGACGCGAACGCCGCGACGGTCTGCAGGGTGCCCGCGCCGACCGGGTCGGCCATCACCGCCAGCCGGTCGGACCACAGGTCCTCCTGGAGCGGAGTGACGAACGTCTCGGGCAACGAGGCGAAGGTCGCCGGGTCGGAGTAGATCGGCCCGACCGTCGGCACGAGCAGGTAGATGGCCGCACCGAGCACCCAGTCGACGGCGATCGCAGTGACGAGCCACTCGCCGGCACGGGTGTGGCGGGTCCACACCAGGGCGATCGCGATCGTGATCGGCACCATCACGATCCACGCGACGTAGACGATCGCGAGCAGGTGGGCCACCCAGCCGGTGCCGAACCACTCGTGCAGCACCGACGCGGGGTCGTGGCCCGCGAACAGGAACCGGTCGACGTCGGCGAGCTGGTCGTCGTAGATCTTCTCGTGGACGAACGGAGCCATGCTCTTGACGTTGCGGAACGCGGCGTAGCAGAGGTACCACGCGAGCCCGCCGTTGAGCGCGAACAGGAGGTGGTCGCGCTGCCACCGCTCCCGCACGACCTCGCCCCAGTGCATGACCACGCGCAACAGCCAGCCGGCACCCGGCCGTCCTGCGCGGTGGAGCACGCGGGGCACGATGTCGGCCAGGATCGCGCCGAGCACGATCGCCGGATATCGGATGTAGCCCGGCACGATGTCGTCGTCCGGGTCCCGGATGGGGAGGTCCTCTGTGAGGGAGATCACGACGGTGGCTACTGCGAGTGCCAGCCCGGCTCCCCATGCCAGGGCGAAACGCGGGAGCCAGCGCGGTGCGCCGTACTCGTTGTTCACCTGCAGAAGGGTAGAGGGATACGCCGACAGTGTCCCGGACTTATCGCCGCGCCGGGGTCGCCCGGATGGGGGAATGGGTCCCGGACGACCGTAGACTGACCGACCGTGTCTACTCCTGATCTCCTGGTCGTCGGCTCCGGCTTGTTCGGTCTGACCATCGCCGAGCGCTGCGCGAGCGAGCTCGGCCTGAAGGTCCTGATCCTCGAGCGTCGCTCCCACCTGGGCGGCAACGCCTACTCCGAGTTCGACGAGGAGACCGGGATCGAGGTGCACAAGTACGGCACGCACCTGTTCCACACGTCCAACGAGCGGGTGTGGGAGTACGTCAACCGCTTCACCTCGTTCACGAACTACCAGCACCGGGTGTTCGGCAAGTACCAGGGGCAGGTCTACTCGCTGCCGATGAATCTCGGTCTCATCAACCAGTTCTTCGGCAAGTCGCACACCCCCGACGAGGCCCGCGCGCTGATCGCGGAGCAGTCCAGCGAGATCGACACCGCGGACGCGAAGAACCTCGAGGAGAAGGCGATCAGCCTGATCGGCCGCCCGCTCTACGAGGCGTTCATCAAGGGCTACACCCAGAAGCAGTGGCAGACCGACCCCAAGGAGCTCAGCGCGGACATCATCACGCGCCTCCCGGTCCGCTATACGTTCGACAACCGCTACTTCAACGACAAGTACGAGGGCTTGCCCGTCGACGGCTACACGGCGTGGCTCGAGCGGATGGCCGACCACCCGAACATCGAGGTGCGGGTCAACACCGACTTCTTCGACGTCCGCGACGAGTTCCAGGGCAAGGTGCCGATCGTCTACACCGGCCCGGTCGACGAGTACTTCGGCAACTCCGAGGGCCGCCTGTCCTGGCGCACCGTCGACCTCGAGTCCGAGGTCCTCGACGTCGACGACTACCAGGGCACCGGCGTGGTCAACGCCAACGACCCCGACGTGCCGTTCACACGCGAGCTCGAGTTCAAGCACCTCCACCCCGAGCGCGCGGCGTCCTACACCAAGGGCAAGACGATCCGGGTGCGCGAGTACAGCCGCTTCGCGGAGGAGGGCGACGAGCCCTATTACCCGATCAACACCGCCGAGGACCGCGAGAAGCTGCTCAAGTACCGCGACCTCGCGAAGAAGGAGCCGATGACGCTCTTCGGCGGCCGCCTCGGCACCTACAAGTACCTGGACATGCACATGGCGATCGGCTCGGCCCTCTCCATGTTCGACAACAAGCTGGCGCCGCACTTCAAGGACGGCGCCCCGCTGACCAGCGGAGGAGTGGACGAGTGACCGTCACCCACACCCAGACCCACGAGGCCGCCGGCGCGCACGCGCCGGGCACCGCGCGCATCACGCTGATGCGCCAGATCATGCCCGCCGGTCGCGACACCGACGTGATCCGCCTGTACGTCGACCCCGACCCGGCGCAGCTCGACGCCGACAAGTTCGACATCGGTGCGAGCCGGGCCGCCCAGGAGGCCAACGCGATCGCGCAGCGGCTCCAGAACGCGACCAAGGGCGGCAAGGTCATCCACCCCGACCAGATCGAGTCGCGCACGGCGTTCCGAGTGGAGATGGGCGAGTCGATCTCGTTCGGCACCTACTTCAACGCGTTCCCGGCGTCGTACTGGCGCCGCCACACGATCGTCGACAAGGTCCGGCTGACCGTGCATCTGCGCGGCAAGGGCGCGACGGTGATCGTCTACCGGTCGCTGTCCAACGGCCGCTCGCAGCGTGTCGACTCCGCCGCCGTCGAGGACACGACCGGTGAGTTCTCCTTCGACCTGCCGCTGAAGCCGTTCGCCGACGGCGGCTGGTACTGGTACGACGTGGTCGCGGCCGACGAGGACGCCGTGGTCGAGGCCGCCGAGTGGACCGCCGAGGTGCCGCCGGAGCGCGCCACCAACGGCACGGTGACGATCGGCATCACCACCATGAACCGCCAGGACTTCTGCGCCAAGCTGCTCACCCAGCTCGGCGAGTCCACCCAGCTCGAGGGCTACCTCGACCGCGTGCTCGTCATGGAGCAGGGCAAGGACAAGGTCGTCGACTCGGAGTACTTCCCCGAGGCCGAGGCCGCGCTGGGCGACAAGCTCACGATCATCGAGCAGGGCAACATCGGCGGCTCCGGCGGCTTCGCCCGTGCCCAGTACGAGGGCCTCAAGGACGGCCGCTCGAAGTACGTGATGATGCTCGACGACGACGTCGAGTGCGAGACCGAGGGCATCGTCCGCGCGATCGTGTTCGGCGACCTGTGCCGCAAGACGACGATCGTCGGCGGCCACATGTTCAGCATCTACCAGAAGGCGCAGCTGCACAGCTTCGGCGAGAAGGTCGCGCCGTACACCTTCTGGTGGGGCTCGGCTCCCGGCGTCTTCCCTGCCTGGGACCTCAGCGAGCGCAACATCCGCTCGACCCGGTGGCTGCACGCGCGCATCGACGTCGACTACAACGGCTGGTTCATGTGCCTGATCCCGGCCGAGGTGCTCCGCGAGATCGGCCTGTCGCTGCCCCTCTTCATCAAGTGGGACGACTCCGAGTACGGGCTGCGGGCCAAGGACGCCGGCTTCCCGACCGTGTCGTTCCCCGGCGCTGCGGTCTGGCACGTGCCGTGGACCGACAAGAACGACGCGCTCGACTGGCAGTCCTACTTCCACGTCCGCAACCGCTTCATCGCGGCCCTGCTGCACTCGCAGTACCCGCGCGGTGGCCGGATGGTGAAGGAGAGCTTCAACCACCAGGTCAAGCACCTGGTGACGATGCAGTACTCCACGGTGGCGCTGCGCCACAAGGCGCTCGAGGACGTGCTCCGCGGCCCCGAAGCGCTGCACGAGCTGCTCCCGACCGTCCTGCCCTCGCTCAAGGAGATGGTCAAGGGCTACGACGACGCCACGTTGCTCACCGACCCGGACGAGCTGCCCGAGGTCAAGCGACACAAGCTTCCGCGCAAGGGCAAGGAGCCGTCGCCGGTGATCTCCGGCAGGGCCGCGACCCTCCAGGCGCTGCTCCAGCCGCTGCGTCAGCTGCGCGCCCCGCGCGAGGCGTCGCGGGAGTTCCCGGAGGCCGAGATCATGGCCCAGGACGCGAAGTGGCACAAGGTCGCCCGCTACGACTCCGCGCTGGTCTCGCTGCCCGACGGCAGCGCCCAGGCGTTCTACCGCCGCGACCCGCAGCAGTTCCGCGAGATGATGAAGAAGACGGTCGCGATCCACAAGGAGCTCGCTGCCAACTGGGACGAGCTCGCCGAGCGCTACCGCGCTGCCCTGGCCGACATCACCTCTCCGGAGACCTGGGAGAAGACGTTCGCGCCGTGGATGGAGGAGTCCTCCCCGGAACTGTCGGACGCGAATGGCTGAGGCGCAGCTGACGCCGCCGACGGCCAACAACGGCCTGCTGGCGGTCTTCCAGCGGCGCTACCTGCTGCGGCTCCTGGTGCGCCGTGAGATCAACGCGCGCTACCAGGGGTCGTTCCTCGGGCTGCTGTGGTCCTACATCAACCCGCTCGCGCAGTTCCTCGTCTACTGGGCGATCATCGGCGGCGTCCTCAACCTGCACGACGAGGTGCCGAACTTCCCTATCCACCTGTTCGCCGGACTGGTGATCGTCCACTTCTTCACGGAGACGTTCGGCGCCGGCACCCGGTCGATCGTGCGGAACAAGTCGATCGTCGTGAAGATGCCGCTGCCGCGGGAAATGTTCCCCGTCGCGACGATGCTGGTGTCGCTGTACCACGTGGGTCCGCAGCTCGTGGTGCTCGTCATCGCGTGCGTGCTGAGCGGCTGGACTCCAGACCCGGTGGGCATGCTCGCGATGGTGATCGCGCTCCTGATGATCATGGCGATCGGGACGGCGGTCGCGCTCGTGTTCAGCGTCGCCAACGTGTTCTTCCGCGACTTCGGCAACATCGTCAACGTCCTGCAGATGCTGGTGCGCTTCGGCGTGCCGATGATCTACCCCTACAGCATGGTCGAGAGCCGCTTCGGCCGCGCGGCGGACTTCTACCTGCTCAACCCGCTCGCTGACGCCGTGCTGCTGTTCCAGCGCGCGTTCTGGGTCGGCGTCCCCGACAAGGACCACAGCAAGTCCGACATCATGGCCGAGCACCTGCCCGACAACCTGCTGTTGCTCGGGCTCGGGATGCTCGGCGTCGGCCTGGTGATGCTCGTGGGCGCGCAGCTGATCTTCAACAAGCTCGACAACAAGATCCCGGAGCGCCTCTGACATGGCCATCGCGATCAAGGCGGAGAACGTCACCAAGGAGTTCACGCTCCAGTACCACCGCACGTTCAAGCAGATCACCGTCGCGCTCGCGCGCCGGCAGCAGATCAGCGACACCTTCCGCGCCGTCGACGACGTGTCGTTCACGGTCGAGGAGGGGGAGTCGATCGGGCTGATGGGCCTCAACGGCTCCGGCAAGAGCACGCTGCTGAAGATGATCAGCGGCGTGATGCGGCCCGACGGTGGCACCGTGCTCACCCGGGGCCGGATCGCCGGGCTCATCGCCACCGGCGCCGGCTTCCACCCGCAGCTGACCGGCCGGGAGAACCTCATCCTCAACGCCGCGATCCTCGGCATGAGCGAGGCCGAGACGATGCGGAAGTTCGACGAGATCGTGGAATTCTCGGGCCTGGAGAAGAAGCTGGACACCCAGGTCGGCCACTACTCCTCGGGCCAGAGCGCGCGGCTCGGATTCTCGGTCGCCATCCACGTCGACTCGGACATCTTCCTCGCCGACGAGGCGCTCGCGGTGGGGGACAAGCCCTTCAAGCGCAAGTGCATGCAGAAGATGAAGGAGGTCCGCGAGAGCGGCCGCACCATCTTCTACGTCAGCCACGCGGCCGGCTCGGTCCGCAAGATGTGCAACCGGGTGATCGTGCTCGAGAACGGCCGGATGGGCTTCGACGGCGACGTCGACGAGGGCATCAAGTACCTCCACTACGACGCCGACCCCGACGACGTCTACGAGGACGAGGACACCGGAGACGACGTGTAGCGGGTGACCGCTCCTGCTCAGTCCCCGATCGGCCCTGCCGATCGGGGACTTGACATTTCTGGGGAACGTCGGCGTGTCGAGTGGAAATTACACGTTTGTAGTTACTCGCGATCTCTTCCCAACGCGTGTGACTGATGTGAAAGTTGCTTCTCGTGTGACACCTTCCCCGCACACGACTGGAGCAGATTCACCATGTTTTCCCCGAGCTTCTCCGGCCCGTCGACGGCCAACCGCAGTCGCTTCGTGACCGCCTGCCAGCAGCTGCTCGCGCTGGCCGTGGTGGTCGCGGTGCTGACGCCCGCGGCGCGCACGATCACGATGGACGTGCGGCCGCCGTCCGACGCCGAGGGCGTGCTGCCCGGTCACGGCGTGTTCCTCCGGTCCGCCGAGCGTCCGGCCACGGTCCCCACCGCTCCGGTCGACGCCGAGGTCGACGAGTACAGCCTCACCGCGCCGGCAGGCGCCCGGCTCGCGGCCGGCGCGCTGCGCGCGACCACGCGCCGTACGGCGACCGGTGAGCACATCACCAGCGACGCCGTCCCGGTCGAGGGGTACGGCGCCGTCGGCGTCACGTGGGCACACGGCAGCAGGGTCCCGGACGACGCGATCGGGCTCGAGGTCCGCTACCGCGACGCGGGCACCTGGTCGGGCTGGATCGGCCTGGAGTACCACGACGACCACGGCCCCGACCCCGACAGCGCCGAGGCGGCCAACGCCCGTCCGGGCACCGACCCGCTCCTGGTCGGCGAGGTCGACGAGGTGCAGGTCCGCGTCGAGGCCGACCGCACCGCGCCGGCCGACATGAAGCTCGCCGTCATCGACCCCGGCGCCAGCAAGCAGACCGCGCGCCAGGCACCCGAGATCGACACCGGTGACCTGATGGCCCCCGATACCGCGGACACCGCGGTCGTCGAGGCGCCGGCCAGCGGCGACGCGCAGATGCGCGCGGTGACCACGGTCGCCCCGCGGCCGAAGATCTTCTCCCGCGCCCAGTGGGGTGCCGACGAGCGGATGCGCGACAAGCCGTCGCTGCACTACCACGAGATCCACGCCGGCTTCGTCCACCACACGGTCAACGCCAACGACTACACCCGCGCCCAGGTGCCCGGCATCATCCGCGGCATCTACGCCTACCACACGCGCTCGCTGGGCTGGAGCGACGTGGGCTACAACTTCCTCGTCGACCGCTTCGGCCGGATCTGGGAGGGCCGCTACGGCGGGGTCCACCGGCCCGTCGTCGGCGCCCACACGCTCGGCTACAACGACGACGCGTTCGCGATGTCGGCGATCGGCAACTTCGAGACCGCCCGTCCCTCCGACGCGATGATCGAGGCCTACGGACGCCTGTTCGCCTGGAAGCTCGGCCTGCACGGCGTCGGCGCCGGGTGGAAGAAGACGTTCGTCACCTCGCGCTACTTCCAGGCCATCAACGGGCACCGCGACGCCGGATCGACGGCCTGCCCCGGGCAGTACCTCTACAACCGGCTCTCCGACATCCGCGCCAAGGCGAAGGAGTACCAGACCGACTGGCGCGGCCGAGAGCTCGAGTCCAACCTAATCGGCTCGGCCCACCCCGACCTGGTCGCGCGTCGGGCGAGCAACGGCACCGTGGTGATCCTGCCGCTGCGCCGCGCCAACGACGGCCGGGTCTCCGTCGGCGAGCCGGTCGAGACCGGGCTCGACCTCGACGGCGTGCGCAACATCTTCAAGGCCGGTGACTGGGACCGCGACGGCGTCGGCGACCTGGTGGTCCGCGCCGGCGACGGCAGCCTGGACCTCTACCGCGGTCTCGGCAAGGGCAAGTTCGACACGGCCCGGCAGATCGCGACCGGCTTCGGCCGGGTCCAGCTGCTGTCCGCGGTGGGCGACATGACCGGCGACGGCTACCCGGACCTGATGGGCCAGCCGAAGGGCGGCTCGATGCGGCTCTACCCGGGCGCCGGCACCGAGGGCCTGCGGGAGAGCTACCCGGCCTACGGCAACATCAAGGCCAACCGCATCGTCGGCGTCGGCCGGTGGGACTTCGACGGCGCCGCCGACGTCTTCAGCCGCACCGGCGACCGGATCACGCTGCGCCCGGGCAACGGCCCCGGCGGGCTGGTCGGCACCAAGCCGGTCACGCTCGACGTCGCCGGCTACGACTGGCTGGTCGGCGTCAGCGACGTGGGCCTCACCGGCCACGCGGACCTGGTGGCGCGCGGCAAGGAGTCCGGCGACCTCTACCTGTTCCCGGGCACCCGCAAGGGTTTCGGCGAGCGGGTGACGCTGGGCAAGAGCGCGGGCGCGTTCAACTACATCGGCTGAATCGAGGGGAAGAAGGGGAAGCGGTGCCTGGCACCTAGGCGGGGAAGCGGGCGGTGGCGCGCTCGGCGGCGTAGATCGCATCGAGACGCTCCTGTCCGGCCCGGGCGACCAGGACCAGGGAGCCGTGGGAGACCACGGGCTCCAGGAAGGCCGCGACACCTGGTGGGGAAGCCGGGTTCGCGGTCGACAAGAGGCGGTCGCCGTCGGAGACGAGAGTCCCGGCGGCGGCCGTCTCTATCATTTCCTTCAGGGTGGTCGAGTAGGCCGAGCCGCTAGGCGAGGCCGTATCGAGACCCGCCCAGGCCAGCGCGGGATCACCCTCACCCGGCGGGTCCCAGGGGATGAACGCGTCGGGCTGCGACCAGATCTCGACGCCCACGTCGTGCACGCCCGCGGGCACCGGCTCGGCGAACCGGACCCCCAGCGGCAGCAGCGAGCACGCCAGTACGACGAGCTCGGTCGCCCGCGGCGCCCAGTCGCCGAGCGTGTCGGGGCCGCACACGACCGCGTCAGGGTCGTCCGCGTCGGTGACGACGAGGCCGGCCGTCCAGGCCGCGCCGAGGAACACCGTGCCCAACCAGTGCGGCGGCAGGTCGATGCGGATCGTGTCGCCCCGCTCGAGGTCGAGCTCGTCGACGAGCAGCGACGACGCCTTCGCGACCCAGTTGGCGTAGGTGGTCACCGAGAGCTCGACGCGCTCGCCGGTGACGTCGTCGTAGAACGTGACGAGCGGCTGGCCGGGGTCGCGGCGCAACCGGGCGGACATGACGTCAGAGAACGTGGGCACGCCGCTATTGTCGCCGGGTGCCTGCTGTTGACGGATTCTGGGCCGTGGTCCCCGCCGGTGGCGCGGGCACCCGGCTGTGGCCGCTGTCCCGCTCCGGATCGCCCAAGTTCCTCCACGACCTGACGGGCAGCGGCCGGACGCTGCTGCAGCAGACGGCCGACCGGCTGGCGCCGCTCGCCGAGGACCGGATCCTGGTGGTGACCGGGCAGCGGCACGAGGCCGCCGTACGTGCGCAGCTCCCGTCGCTCGGCGCCGACGCCGTGATCGCCGAGCCGTCCGCGCGCGACTCCATGGCGGCGATCGGCGTCGCCGCCGCGGTGCTCGAGCGGCGGGCGGACGCGAGCGGCGAGGACCTGGTGCTCGGGTCGTTCGCCGCCGACCACGTCATCCCCGACGCCGACGCGTTCGGGGACACCGTGCGCGAGGCCGTCGCCGCGGCGCGTGAGGACTACCTGGTGACGATCGGCATCGAGCCGGCGTTCCCGAGCTCGGCGTTCGGCTACATCCACCAGGGGGACCCGCTCCCCGGCCACGCCCGCGCCTGCCGGGTGCAGGAGTTCGTGGAGAAGCCGTCGGTCGCGGTCGCCGAGGGCTACCTCGCCGCCGGCGGCTACCGCTGGAACGCGGGCATGTTCGTCGTGCGCCCGCGCGTGCTGCTCGAGCTGCTGGCGACGCAGGACCGGGCGTTCGTCGACACGCTGCGCACGATCGCCGCCGACACCTCACGCATCGACGAGCTCTGGGAGCAGTGCCCAAAGATCCCGATCGACCACGCCGTCGCCGAGCCCGCGGCCGCGGCCGGCCGGGTCGCCACCGTGCCCGGCGGCTTCGGGTGGGACGACATCGGCGACTTCGACTCCCTCGCCGGCCTGCTCGGCGATCGCTCCGAGCGGGTCGTGCTGGGGGACCCTTCGCGGGTGCTCGGCTCGGACACCACCGGGCTGGTCGTGCCGGGCTCGGACCGGGTGGTCGCGGTGATCGGCCTCGACGACGTGGTCGTCGTCGACACTCCCGACGCGCTGCTCGTGACGACGCGCGAGCGCGCGCAGGACGTGAAGGGAATCGTCGCCGCGCTCAAGGGCAGCGGCCGGGACCAGCTGACCTGACCGCCCCGGTGTTCGAGGACGCGACCCCTCAGGCCAGGTCGACCTTCTTCCAGAACGCCAGGATCGCGGCCGCAGTGGCGACCGGCTGTTCCAGCGGGATCAGCGTGCGCGCACCGGTGATGACCACGGCCTCGGCGCCGGGTGCGATCCGGGCCGCGTGACGCGCGTCCTCCGCACTCCAGTCGCCCCGGTCGTCCGAGGCGACGAAGAGGCTCGGCACCACGATGTCGCGCAGCTGGTGCGAGACGTCGACTCGATCAAGGATGAAGGACCGCACGGCGCGGGTCAGGCTCCGGCGCGACGGACGGGCGAGTGATGCGGTCACGACCTTGCGCACCTGCGGATCCGCGGCGGACGCCTCGGTGAGCATCGCCTCGATGGTCGCCGCCCGTACCGGTCCCACCGGCCCGGCGACCCGAAGGATCGGCAGCATCATCCGGATCTGCTTGCGCAGCTCGTCGGGGATCGGCTCGGCGGGGGAGCTGATGGCCACCAGGCTCCGCAGGACGCCGGGCCTGGTGGCGAGGTCGAAGCCGACGTGGCCACCGAAGGCGTTGCCGACCCAGTCGACCGGACCATCGGCGCCCAGTCCTTCGAGCAGGTCGACCGCTGCGTGGGCCGCCTCCGCGATGTCGGTGTCCCGGGTGAGTGCGTCGCTGAGTCCGAGGCCGGGACCGTCGACGAGGACGAAGCGGCGGCCGCCGCCGAGGTGGCCGACGAGGCGGTCCCAGGTGTGGCTGTCGACGAACATCGACGGCCAGAGGACGGTGAGCGGCCCCTCCCCGAGCGTGCGGACGTGGAGCCGTCCGAGACGGGTCGGGACGAACGTCGAGCCCTCGGCGTGGGCGGCCGGCCGGGCGGTGCGGGTGGGGTCCATGATCTGCTTCCTGTCATTTCGAATGAGTGAGACTAACGTCAATATAGATGATGTTAGTCTCATACACATGAAAAGCAAGACCCGGCCCTACCGCATGGGTGCGCGGGCAGCGGCCGCCGAGCGCACGGGCGAGCGGATCCTCGACGCCATGCTCGAGCGGTTCGGCCGCCTTCCCTACGACCAGGTCCGGCTCGAGGACGTGGCCGCGGACGCGGGTGTCACGGTCCAGACCGTCATCCGTCGCTTCGGCGGCAAGCCGGGCACGCTCGCGGCGACAGTCGAGCGCCAGTTCGGGCGCCTCGTGTCAGCACGGGAGGCGGCGAAGGGCGCGACGGTCGAGGAGACCGTGCACGCGCTGGTCGGCTTCTACGAGGAGGCGGGTCGCCTGATCCTCAAGCTGTACGCCGAGGCGCGCCTCGCGCCAGGTGTGCCGGAGCTCGCCCAGCGCGGCCGTGACTACCACGTCGCGTGGTGCAGGGAGACATTCGGCGACCTCGTCGGGTCGACCGACGCGGCCATGCGCAAGCGGCGGCTCGCCCAGGTCGTCGCGATCTGTGACGCGACGACCTGGCGCATCCTCCGCGAGGACGGCGGCCTGGGCGTCAGGGCGACGGAGCGGGCGCTCCTGGAGATGCTGGAGCCGGTGCTGGCCTGAGGCTCAGCCCACGCCTCCACCGATGGGCTCGGGCGCCTTCGTGTACGGGTAGTCCTTCATGAACTCCTCGACCGCCTCGCCGCTCGGCTCCGAGCAGTACTGCCACACGCCGAGCTGCTTGTCGCCGTCGGTCGTCCACGTGGTCAGCGCGATGTGCTGGCCGTCGGGGAACGGCTCGCCGTCCTCGTCGGTCCACGGCACGGCCTTGAAGGAGTAGCGGCTGTTGGTGTCGCTCTCGTCGAGGCGCTGCGCGATCGACTTGATGTCGGCGATCATGCCGGAGTCGTCGGCGGCCTCCTCGTCGTACCAGAGGATCGTGAAGCCGTGCTCGCTGTTGTGGACGAGCGACTCGAGCTCGGGGCGCGTGTCCTCGGTGTAGTAGCGCTCCTGGATCGGCGCCGGCGCGACGCCGGCCTCGTTCCAGTGCTGGCCGAAGGCCGGCGGGGAGTCCTCGTACTCGACCTGGGTCCCGGTGCCGACGTGGTCGCCCGAGCCCGTCGCGTCCTTGGTCGTCACGTCCTGGCAGGCCGCGGCGGCCGACGCACCGATCTCGTTCAGCGGCTTGCCGCTGCTGCTGCGCTGCTGGATCGCGGTCATCACCGGGTTCCACGCCGCCGCGACGACGATCGCGAGGGCGACGGCGATGCAGGCGCCCACGATGAGCATGCCCTGACGGCTCTCGGCGCTCTTCTGCTTGCGCCGGATGTCGTCGATGACCTTCTGGCGGTCCGAACGCTCGGACTTGCTGGTCTTGGCCACGGTGCGGGGTACCTCGGTGTCGTAGTCGGGGCGGGCGGGAGCCGCAGATCGCGGCGAGTCTACGGAGTCGCGGGGCGCAACCGGAGATCGACGCCGGAATCCGTGCGATCGGGTGCTTCATCGGGCTCGACGCGCCACCCATGAGCGAAGGCGAGTACGGCGGCCGCGACCTTCTGGTCCGCCGGGCACACGAGGGAGCCCTCGTCGGGCTCGAGCCGCGCATCGATCCCCGCGCGGCGCAGGGCGTCGAGCAGGTCCTGCGGCGACGCCGTCGAGCCGAACGGCACGTCGTCGCCCGGCGCGGCGGCCACGGCGCGCACGACCGCCTCGCGCGACCCGTAGCCGAAGAGGTCGGTGCCGTCGTCGCGGATCATCGCCACCGCGCCGAGCCCGTGATCGTCGGGCGCCAGCACCAGGTCGGCCCGCCCCCGGATCACGGCGAACGGCCGCGCGCCCAGCTTGCCCTGCGCGAGCTCGGCGGCCGACGCGAGCTCGTCGGCGACGGCCGGCTCGGTGACGGCGAGCTCGTTGCCGTAGCCGTCCACCGCCCCCGCGTAGGACTCGAGCACCGCCAGGCCGGCGGCGCCGATCGCGATGTCGGTCTGGCCCTGGCGCCAGGCGCGGCCGGCGGTGTCGGTGACGACCACGCCGACGTTGGCGCCGGTGCGCTCGTGCAGCGCGACCCGCAGCCGGCGCGCGGAGGCGTCGGGGTCGAGCGGGTGCACCACGACCTTGCCCTGCTCGACGTTGGACGCGTCGACGCCGGCTGCGGCCATCGTCAGCCCGAGCCGCGTGCGGACGATCCGGGTGCCGCCGCGGGTCGCCACCACCCGCGCGGTCTCGGCCGCGACGGCGGCGTCGCGGTCGCCGTACGACACCCGGCCCTCGGCCTTGCTGACCACCTTGCTGGTGACGGCGACGACGTCGCCGTCGCGGAGCGCGTGGTCGCCGAGCGCGGCGAGGAGGAGCCCGGCGAGGTCGGCGCCCTCCGTCACCTCGGGCACGCCGTCGGGGGCGTGGACCGTCAGCACGGGCTCACCCGACCAGCCGGACGGCGGCCGCGGCCATCGCGGCGGTGGCGTCGTGGTCGGTCATCATCAGCGGCACGGCGGCACAGGCGATGCCGCCGGCGGTCACCCGCTCGACGTCGGCCGCGTCGCGCTCGTCGACCAGCCAGCCGTCGAGCACGCCGCCCGCTGACCGGGCGCCGTAGTGCAGGCCGACGCCGGCGGCGCTCACCTCGACGCCGATCGACGTCAGCATCTGCTCGGCCATGCCGCGCACGTGGGTGCCGCCGACGATGGGGGAGAGGCCGACGACGCGCGCGTCGGTGGTCGCGACGGCATCGCGCACGCCCGGCACACCGAGGATGGTGCCGACCGAGACGACCGGGTTGGACGGCGGCAGCACCACCAGGTCGGCCCCGGCGATCGCCTCGATCACGCCGGGCCCAGGGGTGGCCTGCTCGAGACCGACGACCACCACGGTCTCGGCGGGAACCTCGGCGCGCAGCCGCACCCAGTACTCCTGGAAGTGCACGACGCGCTTGCCGCTGGGCTCGTCGGCGTCGGCGACGGCGACGTGGGTCTCGACCCGGTCGTCGGTCATCGGCAGCAGCCGTACGCCGGCTCCGTAGGTCGGGGTCAGCCAGCGGCGGCAGAGCGCCTCGGTCACCTGCGAGAGCGAGTAGCCGGCCTCGAGCATCTGGGTGCGGACCAGGTGGGTGGCGATGTCACGGTCGCCCAGCCCGAACCAGGTGGGCTCCACGCCGTACGCCGCGAGCTCCTCCTTCGCGCTCCACGTCTCCTCGCGCCGGCCCCAGCCGCGCTCGAGGTCGATGCCGTCGCCGAGGGTGTACATGACGGTGTCGAGGTCGGGGCAGACCTTGAGGCCGTGGATCCACCAGTCGTCGGCGGTGTTGGCGACGACGGTGACCTCCGCGTCGTCGGCGACTCCCGGCAGGGTGCCGCCCCGGATGCCGTGGAGGAGGCCCTGGAGGAACTTCGCGCCTCCCATGCCGCCGGACAGGACGGTGATCTTGTGGACGGTCCGCACGGGCACAACTGTGCCAACGTCACGGACACGCCCGAGCGCGGGGTCCGACCCGGGCTCCTGTATGGACCGGCGTATAGCAGACTGAGGCTTGACTCCTGGGGTATGACATGCATGTAATTCCAACTACGTGATTCGTGGTTCGCCGACCGGGGGGTGCAGAACCGTCACCCGGCCCGGCGCGTGGGGAAGAGGCGCCCCACGAGCAGCCACTGGGGGTCGAAAGGGGCGGAACCATGCGAGAACTCTTCCTGGTCGACGAGGTCGACAGCGAAGACCTGGGTTGGCAGGAGCGCGCGCTGTGCGCGCAGACCGATCCGGAGGCCTTCTTCCCGGAGAAGGGCGGCTCGACGCGCGAGGCCAAGAAGGTCTGTCAGACCTGCGAGGTGCGCGTGGAGTGCCTGGAGGCCGCGCTCGGCAACGACGAGCGCTTCGGCATCTGGGGCGGTCTCTCCGAGCGCGAGCGCCGCAAGCTGAAGAAGCGCGCCGTCTGACGATTTTCCGGCGCCGCCTGACGTTTTCAGGGCTCACGTGACCGGTCGGTAGGGTGGCCGACCATGTCTGGAGTCGTGGTCGTCCTCGTCAGCCACGACGGCGCAACCTGGCTGCCCACCGTCCTGGAGGGGATCACCGGCCAGGCCACCCCCGTCGACGCGGTCGTCGCGGTCGACACCAACAGCCTCGACGGCAGCGCCGATCTCATCGAGTCGACGCTCGCCCCCCACGTGCCGTCGACCGTCGTCCGGGCCTCCGGGTCGACCTCCTTCCCCCAGGCGGTCGACATCGCGCTCGAGTCCATCGAGCGCGAGGGGCTCGAGCCCGAGTGGGTCTGGCTGCTCCACGACGACTCGACCCCGGACCCCGAAGCGCTCTCGCACCTGCTGGCCGTCGCCGCCGAGCGGCCCGAAGCCGAGATCCTCGGCCCCAAGCTGCGCGAGTGGCCCTCGCTGCGGCGGCTCCTCGAGCTCGGCGTGACGATCAGCGGCACCGGCCGTCGCGAGACGGGCCTGGAGCGCGGCGAGTACGACCAGGGCCAGCACGACGAGGTCCGTGAGGTCTTCGCCGTCAACAGCGCCGGCATGCTGGTGCGCACCCAGACGCTGCGCGAGCTCGGCGGGTTCGACGAGCACCTGCCGATGTTCGGCAACGACCTCGACCTCGGCTGGCGCGCCGCCGCGACCGGCCGCACCACGCTGGTCGCGCCCGCGGCGGTCGTCTTCCACGCGGAAGCCGCGCACCGCGGCGTACGACGCACCGCGCTGACCGGACGGCACACGCACTACCAGGAGCGGCGGGCCGCGCTCTACACACTGCTCGCCAACGGCCGCGCCGGCTGGCTGCCGCTGCAGGTGCTCCGGCTGATCGGCGGCACCCTGCTGCGCATCATCGGCTTCCTCGTCGTCCGCTCTCCGGGCGAGGCGCTCGACGACCTCGCCGCCCTCCTCTCCGTGCTCGGGCGTCCCGGGCAGGTGCTCGAGGCGCGCCGCGAGCGGGCCCGGCTGTACGGCGCCGCGGGGGGCGTCGACCGCGACCGGGTGCGCCGCCTGCTCGCGCCGTGGTGGCTGCCCTACCGGCACGGCCTCGACTTCTTCTCCGACCTCGTCGCTGCCGCGACCAACCAGGCCGCCGACGTCGCAGAGCGGCGCCGGATCGCGGCCGCCGAGCGCGACCCGAACCCGCCCGCCGCGCGGCACCGTGACGAGGAGGAGGAGTTCGAGGAGAACGGCTGGCTCGTCCGCTTCCTCACCGACCCGGTCGCCGTCGCGCTCGCGTTCGGTGCCGTCGCGCTGGTCATCGGCGCGCGCGGCGCCTTCGGCGACGTCGCGGGCGGCGCCCTGTCGCCCGCGCCCGGCGGCTCCGGCGACTGGTGGCGGCTGCACCTGGAGTCGCACCACCCGATCGGGTTCGGCTCCGACGTGCCGGCGCCGGCCTACGTGCTCCCGCTCGCCCTGATCGGCACCCTCCTCGGCCCGGTCACCACGATGTCGGTGCTGATGGTGGTCTCCGCGCCGCTCGCGCTCTGGGGGGCGTGGCGGTTCCTTCGGGTGGTCGGCCGGCTGATGACGAGGTACGGCGCACCGCGGTGGCTGCTGCTCTGGGGCGCCACGACCTACGCGCTCGTGCCGCTCGTCGCCGGCGCGTTCGAGGGCGGCCGCTGGGGCATCGTCGTCGCCACCGCCCTGCTGCCGTGGCTGGCCCACGCCGCCCTCGGCTTCGCCGACCCGGAGCCGGCGCGCCGCTGGCGCGCCGCGTGGCGGGTCGGGTTGCTGCTGACCCTGCTGACCGCGGTCGCGCCCGGCACCTGGTGGCTCTTCCTCTTCCTGGGCGTCGTCGTGATCGGCGCCGCGGCGCTGGTGGTGCGTGCCGCCGTCGCCGACCGGTCGGTGTGGGGACCGCCCGCGCTGGCGCTCGCCGTACCCCTGCTCCTGCTCCTGCCCTGGTGGCTCCCCGCGCTCGTCGAGGGCGCCGGCGCCGGCCTGCTGCTCGACGTCGGCCGCTGGCCGACGGAGCCCACCGAGGGGCTCGACCTGCTGCTCGGCCGCCTCGGCGACCTCGGTGCGCCGTGGTGGTTCGGCGTCGTCACGCCCGTGCTCGCCCTCGCCGCGCTGATCCCGCGGGCGACCCGCATCGGCGTCGTCGTGTGCTGGCTCGTGGCCGCGGCGGCCGCCCTGGTCGCCGTGCCCCTCGGGCTGGTCGAGGTCGACCTCACCGGTGTCGCCGGCCAGCAGCTCGGCGTCGGTCCGGTGCTGCTCGTGCTGCACGGGGCGTGGGTCACCGCCGTGGTCATCGCCGGCGTCAACCTCACCGACGCGGTCCTGTCGAAGGCGGCCCAGGCGGGCGTCGTCGTCGCCGGACTCGCCGCCGCGCTCGCGCCGCTCGCCGGCCTGGTGTGGTTCGCGGTGTCGGGCGGTGACGAGCTCCAGGACGAGCCCGAGACCGGCATCCCCGTCTACATGGCCCAGGAGGCGGAGACCGGTCCCGAGCACGGCATCCTCGTCGTGCGCGGCAGCGTCGCCGACGGCTTGCGCTACGAGGTGGTCCGTGACGACGGCCCGACCGTCGGCGAGGACGAGATCGCCGCGCTGACCGACGAGGACGGCGCCGTCACCGAGCTGGTCCGCGGCCTCGCGAGCGCGCCGTCGGCCGACGCGGTCGACGAGCTCCGCTCGCGGGGCATCGCCTACGTCGTGCTGCCGGCGCCGGCCGACGGCGGTGTCGCCGCGCGGCTCGACGCCACCGGCGGGCTGGTCCGCGCGAGCGCCGAGGACCGGGCCACCCGCGCCTGGGAGCTGACCGAGCGCCCGCAGGCCGACTCCGTCGCGGGCGAGACGTCGTGGTTGCGGGTCGCGCTCCTGGCCGTGCAGCTGGTCGCCGTGCCCGTCGTGGTCGTGCTGGCGCTCCCGACGATCCGGAGGAGGCGCGCATGAGCGACGACCGGCCCAACGAGACGACCGAGACCAACGAGCCGGGGCGCCGCGCCGATCGTGGTGCCGCGCCCGCGCAGGGCCGCCGTGCCGAGCAGTCCCGCAAGCGGCGGATCGACGCGGTCGTCGCCCTCGCGATCGTGCTGCCGGCCGCGGTCGCGATCGGCCTCGGCCTGGTGCAGGACGACGGGCTCCCGTCGCTTCCCACCAGCCCGCCCACCCGCTCGCAGCTCACGTCGTCCGTCGTGGTGTGCCCGTCCGCGATCAGCGAGGGGGAGGTGTCGCTGACCCGGGTGCCGCAGGTCGCTGGCGGCGACGTCACCGTCCGTACGGCGCCCGCGCCCGACGGCGCGCCCGACCTGCTCGCGGACCTGCCTCCCGGCGAGGACCTCGGCGTCGTGCCCGAGCGGCTGACCCCGGTGCCCGACAGCGCCGGCGCGGTGGCCGCGACCGGCAGCGGCGCGGCCGCGCCGGGCCTCGTCGCCGGTCGCGGCGAGGCGATCGCCCCCGGAGAGTGCCGCGGTCCGTCGTTCGACGAGTGGTTCGTCGGCCTGGGCGCGGCATCCTCCGACCGGTCGACGCTCGAGCTCGTGAACCCGGAGGCCGGGCCGGCGGTCGTCGAGATCTCCCTGTTCGGCCCGCGCGGCCAGCTCAACGCCCCCGACGACCTCCGCAGCATCACGGTGCCCGGCCAGAGCGTGCAGACGGTCGACCTGTCGGCGGCGATGCCGAAGCGCGTGGACTTCTCCGCCCACCTCACCGTGACCCGCGGCCGGGTCACGGCCGCGGTGCGCCAGACCTACGACCCGCTCGGCCGCGGCCGGGTCACCACCGACTTCCTGCTGCCGCAGGCCCGGCCCGACACCGACAACCTGCTGCTGGGACTCGAGCCCACCGGCGGCCGACAGCTGTTCGTGCACAACCCGGGCGACGACGAGCTCCGCGCCACGGTGCAGGTCGTGACCAAGGACGCCGCGTTCACGCCGGCCGACACCGAGGAGCTCGTGGTCGGTCCCGAGCAGACCCGGCGGTACGCGCTCGCCGACCTGCTCCCCGCGGGCGCCACCAAGGACTCCTACGGCATCCTCGTGAAGACCACCAGCCCCGCCGCCGTCGCGGTGCGGTCGCTGGTCGACGACGACCTGGCCCTCTTCAGTCCGCTCCCGAGCGTGCAGGAGCCCGCGGTCGCCGTACTGCCCGAGGGTGCGAAGCGGCTGCTGCTCGGCGGCGCCCAGCGCGTGGGCCTGGTCCAGGTGCGCGCCACCGATGCCGACGGCAAGGTGGTCGCCGAGGAGCGGGTCGAGGTCCTCGCCGGGGGAGTGGCGGAGGTCGAGCTGCCCGACGACGCGGTCGCGATCACCGTGGAGTCCCGTGCGACGCCTATCTCCGGCACCGTGCTCGTCAGCGGCTCCGGCAGCGCGCCGGGCCTGGGCGTGGTCCGGCTCCGCGACGCGGCGGTCTACGCCGACGTGCCGGTCGTCGCGCCGGAGTAGGCGGGGGCCGCCCTCAGTCCTGCGGGTACCTCGGGTCCACGTCCGCCGGCGGGATCCCCAGGAGCTCGGCGACCTGCTCGACCAGCACCGTCAGCACGATCGCCTCGAGCTCCGCGCGGTCGCTCGCCCGGTGCTCGAGGGGTCGCCGGAACAGCACGATCCGCGTGGGGGTCGCGCCGGTGCCGCGGATCAGCGACGACAGCGGCACGTTGCCCGAGTCCCAGTCGTCGGGCAGGTCGGGGATGTCCTCGACGCCGTACTCCATGAGGCCGAGGCGGTCGGCCCAGCGCTCGTCGATGTCGGCGACCAGGTCCACGACGATCTGGTCGAAGACCTCGCGCCGGCTGCGCGGCCGCGGCGGGCGCTGCGCGTGGGGGCCGAGCGAGGACGGCAGGACGGCGGGCCCGCGCATCCCTCTGCCCCGACGGTCTCGTGCCACGATCCGCGAGCCTAGCCTCCGGGAAACTCCGTGGGGGGTACGGTTTCGCCGTGAGTCTCGCCCGTCGCTGTTCGCGCACCGGATGCGCCCGTGGAGCCGTGGCCACGCTCACCTACGTCTACGCCGACCAGACCGCGGTGCTCGGCCCGCTGGCGACGTACGCCGAGCCGCACGCCTACGACCTGTGCGACCAGCACAGCGAGCGCCTGTCGGCACCCCGCGGGTGGGAGGTGCTGCGTCTCGCGGTGGGGCAGGCCGAGCCGAGCCCGAGCGAGGACGACCTGCTAGCGCTGGCCGACGCCGTGCGCGAGGCCGCGCGGCCGATCGCGCCCCCGCCCGAGCCCGTGCAGGAGACCGGGCGCGAGGTCACCCGGCGGGGTCACCTGCGGGTCCTGACAACTGACTGAGGTCGGCCCATCCACTAGTGTCGCCACCATGTCGACGACCAGCTCGCCGGACAACCTCAACGCGGTCTTCAAGGCCTACGACGTCCGCGGCACCGTGCCCGACCAGCTCGACGAGGACCTCGCTCGCGCCGTCGGCACGGCCTACGTGCAGGTGCTCGGTGCGACCTCCGTCGTCGTCGGCTACGACATGCGGCCCAGCTCGCCCGGCCTGGCCGGCGCGTTCGCCGACGGAGCCACCGCGGCCGGCGCCGACGTCACGATGATCGGCCTGGCCTCGACCGACCAGCTCTACTTCGCCTCCGGCCACCTCGGCCTCCCCGGCGCGATGTTCACCGCGAGCCACAACCCGGCGCAGTACAACGGCATCAAGATGTGCAAGGCCCACGCCGTCCCGGTCGGCGCCGAGAGCGGCCTGCTCGAGATCCGTGACCGGGTCGCCGCCGGCGTCTCGACCAGCGGCGGCGTGACCGGGTCGATCGACGAGCACGACGTCCTCCAGGCCTACGCCGCGCACCTCCTGTCGCTCGCGCCGGTCAAGGGGCGGCCGCTGAAGGTCGTCGTCGACGCCGGCAACGGCATGGCCGGTCACACCGCGCCCGCGGTGTTCGAGCGCCTGGAGGGCGACATCGAGGTCGTGCCGATGTACTTCGAGCTCGACGGCACGTTCCCCAACCACGAGGCCAACCCGATCGAGGCCGCGAACCTGGTCGACCTCCAGCGCCGGGTGCTGGCCGAGAAGGCCGACATCGGGCTCGCGTTCGACGGCGACGCCGACCGCTGCTTCCTCGTCGACGAGCGGGGCGAGGCGGTCTCGCCGTCGACGCTCACGGCCCTCATCGCCGCGCGCGAGCTCGCCAAGGAGCCCGGCGGCATCATCATCCACAACCTGATCACCAGCCGGTCGGTGCCCGAGATCGTCGAGGAGTTCGGCGGCACCCCGGTCCGCACCCGCGTCGGCCACTCGTTCATCAAGGCCACCATGGCCGAGACCAACGCGGTCTTCGGCGGCGAGCACAGCGGGCACTTCTACTTCCGCGACTTCTGGCGCGCCGACTCCGGCATGCTCGCCGCCCTTCACGCGCTGGCCGCGCTCGCGGAGACCGACCGCCCGCTCTCGGAGGTGCTCGCCGACTACGAGCGCTACCCGATGAGCGGCGAGATCAACTCCGAGGTCGCCGACCAGAAGGCGGTGCTCGCCGCGCTGGAGGAGAAGTACGCCGGCCGCGACGGGGTCACCGTCGACCACCTCGACGGACTGAGCGTGCAGCACGCCGACTGGGCGTTCAACGTGCGCGCCTCCAACACCGAGCCGCTGCTGCGGCTCAACGCAGAAGGGAAGGACGAGGCGACCATGACCCAGGTCCGCGACGAGGTGCTCTCCGTGATCCGCGGCGGTGCCGCATGACCGGGATCTCGGAGGAGCTGCTGAAGATCATCGTGTGCCCCGACTGCCACGGCGAGCTCGTGCTGTCGGACGTGCCCGACCTGACCTGCCAGGGCTGCGGCCTGGTCTACCCCGTGCGCGACGGGATCCCCGTGCTCCTCGTCGACGAGGCCCGCAAGCCCGCATGAGCCTGCGATGACCTGGTTCGACGAGTCCCGGCTCGACGACGAGCGAGCGCTCGCCACGGCAGACCTGCGGCTGCGCACGCTGGCCGAGTCCGGCGCCCGCGTCCGGGTGGAGTACGGCGCCGCGACCGACGCGATCGCGCAGGCCGTCGCGCGGGCGGCCGACGCCCGGCCGCGCGCGGTGATCGCCGCCGGGCCCGACTCTCGGCTGCTGCGAGCCGTGCTCGAGCCGTGGTGCCCGGTGCCGTTCGTGGCGTGGCCCTCGCCGGCCCTCCCGGGCTGGGCCGGGAGCCTCGACCTCGTCGTCGTGCTCGCACCCGAGGGCTCCGACGCCGGCACCGCCTCGGCCGTGGCCGAGGCCGCCCGGCGCGGCTGCCAGGTCGTCGTCGCCTGCCCGGAGGGCTCGATGGTCGCCGAGCACGCCGCCGGCCGCTGGACCACGATCCTGCCCACCCGCACCGGCGACCAGCTCGCGACGGCGGTCGTGATGCTCGCCTTCCTGCACCAGGTCGACCTCGGCCCCCGCGCGACGCCGGACGCGGTCGCCGAGGCCCTCGACAAGGTCGCGATCGAGTGCGCCCCGGGCCGCGACATCTCGATCAACCCGGCCAAGATGCTCGCGATCTCGCTCGCCGACGCCAACCCGCTGCTGTGGGGAGGCTCGGTCCTCGCCGCGCGCGCGGCCCGGCGGGTCGCCGAGTCGATCCGGCGTACCTCCGGCCGCACGGCGCTGGCCGGCGACGCCGAGCACCTGCTGCCGGTCATCGAGGCCGCCCGGCCCCGCGACGTCTTCGACGACCCGTTCGCCGACGGCGGCGGCGACCCCGGCCGGCGACCGGTGCTGGTCGTTCTCGACGACGGCACCGACGACCCGGTCAGCCACGAGGAGCGCGAGCGGCTTCAGGAGGCCGCGCGCTCCCGCGACGTACGTGTGGAGACCGTCACTGCCGACGGCGAGGGCGACGAGGTGGCCCGCTACGCGTCACTGCTGCTGAGCGGCACCTACGCGGCGGAGTACCTCCGCCTCGGCCTGGTCGAGGACTGAGACGCCGCTAACAGCCGAGCCTGAGGATGTGTCTCAGGTTCTGCGGGTACCCCTGAGGTGATGAGCTCTCGGGACCCCTGGTTGGACAACGCCAAGCTGCTGCTGGTCGTGCTCGTGGTCGTGGGCCACGGCTGGACGGTGCTGCCCGCCGACGGCGTGGCTGCACGCCCCTACGACTTCCTCTACGCCTGGCACATGCCGGCGTTCGTCTTCGTGACCGGCTACCTGTCCAGGACGTTCGACTACAGCCGCGGCCGGATGTGGCGGCTCGTGCGCACCGTGCTGGTGCCCTACCTGCTGTTCGAGGCCGCGATGGCGCTGTTCCGGGTGCACGTCGGCGGCGAGAAGCTCGAGGACCTGTTCGCCGACCCGCACTGGCCGATGTGGTTCCTCGCCGCGCTGTTCTTCTGGCGGCTGCTGACGCCGCTCTTCCGGGCGATGCCCGGTGGCCTCGCCGTCGCCGTCCTGCTCAGCCTCGGCGCGGGTCTCTGGGCCGGCGACACCCTCGACCTCGCCCGGGTGCTCGGTCTGCTGCCGTTCTTCGTGCTCGGCCTGAAGGCCACGCCGGAGCGCCTGGAGTGGCTGCGCGGCCGCGTGCCGGCGGCGATCGGGGTCGCGGTGCTGGCCGGCATCTGGCTGCTGTCCGCCTACACCGACCGCTGGGCGAGCACCGAGTGGCTCTACTACCGCGCGCAGTACGACGAGTTCGCCGTGTCCGACACCCGGGCGGCCGTCACGCGCCTGGTCATCATCGCGATCGGCGTCGCCGGCACCTGCGCGTTCCTCGCGCTGGTGCCGCGCCGTACGACCTGGTTCACGGGGATGGGCGCCGCGACGCTCGTCGTCTACCTCTTCCACGGCTTCGCCGTGAAGGGCCTCGAGTACGCCGGCTACACCGCCTGGTCCGCCGAGCACCCCTGGCTCGGCTTCGTGCTCGTCACCGCGGGCGGCCTCTCCCTCTCCTTCCTGCTCGCGTGGCGGCCGGTGGCGTCGCGGCTCGAGCGCGTCGTCGACCCGTTCGGTGCCGCTGAACGGAAGATGAAGGAGGCGGTCGCGCTGACCGTCGTCGCCGAGGAGCCGGGTAGCCTTCCGCCCATGACTGCTGGGGCTGCCGGACACGCCGGCGCTGTTGGGGAAGTGGCCCGGTGAGCGCTGGCCTCTTCGGCCTGCTCGACGACGTCGCCGCGATCGCGAAGCTCGCCGCCGCATCCGTCGACGACGTGGGGGCCGCCGCCGGGCGCGCGACGACGAAGGCAGCGGGCGTCGTCATCGACGACACGGCCGTCACGCCGCAGTACGTCCACGGCCTCGCGGCCGAGCGCGAGCTGCCGATCGTCAAGCGGATCGCGATCGGCTCGATCCGCAACAAGCTGCTGATCATCCTTCCGGCGGCGCTGCTGCTCAGCGAGTTCCTGCCCGACCTGCTGCCGGTCATCCTGATGATCGGCGGCACGTTCCTCGCCTACGAGGGCGCCCACAAGGTGTGGGCCATGGTCGCCGGGCACCACGACCACGACCAGCCCGTCGCGGAGATCAGCCCCGAGGCCGAGAAGGAGATGATCGGCGGGGCGATCCGCACCGACCTGATCCTGTCCGCGGAGATCATGGTGATCGCGCTCGCGGAGGTGAAGGACGAGTCCTTCTGGTCGCGGCTCGCGATCCTCGTCGTCGTCGCGATCGCCATCACCATCGCGGTGTACGGCGTCGTGGCGCTCATCGTGAAGATGGACGACGCCGGCCTCGCGCTCACGCAGCGGGCCTCCTCGTTCGCGCAGCGCGTCGGCCGCGCCCTCGTCGCCGCGATGCCCAAGCTGCTCGCGGTGATCTCGTTCGTCGGCACCATCGCCATGCTCTGGGTGGGCGGCCACATCCTGCTGGTCAACATCGCCGACAACCACGGATCCGGCCTCGACCTGTGGAACGCGCCGTACGACTGGGTGCACCACCTCGAGGACGACGTCCACCACGCGCTCGACGTCCCCGTCCTGGGCGCGACCGCCGCGTGGCTGACCAACACCCTGATCTCCGCGATCATCGGGCTCGGGGTCGGCGCGATCGTGGTGCTGGTGATCGAGCTCCTCCCGTTCGGGAAGAAGGAGCACCACGACCCGCTCGAGCCGCAGGACGTCCCGGCGCCGGATCAGCCCGGCGGCGCCGGAGACGCCGGCGGCCGAACTTCCGGTTGATTCCTCGCGCGGGGTGGCCCGCTTGTAGTCTGGGCCGGGTCATGCGCGGGAGATCCCGAAGAAGTGCAGATGCGCCGCAGGACGTCCCCATTCGAGAGACCTCGAGGTTTGTTTTCACATGGACTACAAGGTTGCTGACCTGAGCCTGGCCGAATTCGGGCGCAAGGAGCTGTCCCTCGCCGAGCACGAGATGCCCGGCCTGATGGAGATGCGCCGGCGCTACGCCGCGGACCAGCCGCTCAAGGGGGCCCGGATCGCGGGCTCGCTGCACATGACGATCCAGACCGGCGTACTGATCGAGACGCTGACCGCGCTCGGCGCCGACGTCCGCTGGGCCACCTGCAACATCTTCTCGACGCAGGACCACGCCGCCGCCGCGGTCGTCGTCGGCCCGAACGGCACCGTCGACAACCCGCAGGGCACCCCCGTCTTCGCCTGGAAGGGCGAGACGCTCGCGGAGTACTGGGACGAGGCCGAGAAGGTCTTCGACTTCACCGACGCCGACGGCAACAAGGTCGGCCCCAACATGCTGCTCGACGACGGCGGCGACATCACGCTGCTCGTGCACAAGGGCGTGGAGTTCGAGAAGGCCGGCGCCGTGCCGGGCCAGGACTCCACCGACAACGAGGAGTTCAAGGAGGTCCTGCGGGTCCTCGACCGCTCCCTCAAGGCCGACCCGCAGCGGTGGACCAACATCGCCAACGGCATCAAGGGCGTCACCGAGGAGACCACCACCGGCGTGCTCCGCCTCTACGACCGCTTCAAGGAGGGCTCGCTCCTCTTCCCGGCGATCAACGTCAACGACTCGGTCACCAAGTCGAAGTTCGACAACAAGTACGGCTGCCGCCACTCGCTCATCGACGGCATCAACCGCGGCACCGACGTGATGATCGCCGGCAAGACGGCGGTCGTCTGCGGCTACGGCGACGTGGGCAAGGGCTCTGCGGAGTCGCTGCGCGGCCAGGGCGCCAAGGTCGTCATCACCGAGATCGACCCGATCTGCGCACTGCAGGCGGCGATGGACGGCTACGAGGTCAAGCGCCTCGAGTCGGTCGTCGACCACGCCGACATCTTCATCACCACGACGGGCAACTTCGACATCATCCGGGTCGAGCACTTCGAGCGGATGAAGAACCAGGCCATCGTCGGCAACATCGGTCACTTCGACAACGAGATCGACATGGCCGGCCTGGCGAAGATCCCGGGCATCGTCAAGGACGAGATCAAGCCCCAGGTCCACCAGTGGATCTTCCCCGACGGCAAGAAGGTCATCGTGCTGTCCGAGGGGCGCCTGCTCAACCTCGGCAACGCGACCGGCCACCCGTCGTTCGTCATGTCGAACTCGTTCACCAACCAGGTGCTGGCCCAGGTCGAGCTCTTCACCAAGACCGAGGACTACCCGATCGGCGTCTACGTGCTGCCCAAGCAGCTCGACGAGGAGGTCGCCCGGCTCCACCTCGACGCGCTCGGCGTCGAGCTCACCGAGCTCAAGCCGGAGCAGGCCGCCTACCTCGGCGTCCCGGTCGAGGGTCCCTACAAGAGCGACCACTACCGGTACTGATCGACTCTCACGCGACGCCCCGTGCCCGGCAGGGTGCGGGGCGTCGCGCTCTCCCCGCCTACGATGGCGTCCGTGAGCACCCCGGCCCCGCATGCGTCGTACCCCACGAAGGGGCGCGTCCTGGTCGTCGACGACGACGCTCCGCTGGCCGAGATGCTCACGATCGTGCTCCGGCAAGACGGCTTCGACAGCCGGGTCTGCCCGCGCGGTGACGAGGCACTCGCGGCGTTCCGCGACTACCGGCCCGACGTGGTGCTGCTCGACCTGATGCTGCCGGGCAAGGACGGCATCGACGTCTGCAAGGAGATCCGCGCCGAGTCGGGCGTTCCGATCGTCATGCTCACCGCCAAGGGTGACACCGTCGACGTCGTGGTCGGCCTCGAGTCCGGCGCCGACGACTACGTCGTGAAGCCGTTCAAGCCCAAGGAGCTCGTGGCGCGGATCCGCGCCCGCGTACGCCGCGCCGACGCCACCGTGCCGGAGACGATCACGATCAAGGATCTCTCGATCGACGTCGCCGGCCACTCGGTCACCCGCGACGGCGAGGAGATCGCGCTGACGCCGCTGGAGTTCGACCTGCTCCTCGCCCTCGCGCGCAAGCCCTGGCAGGTGTTCACCCGCCAGGTGCTGCTCGAGGAGGTCTGGGGCTACCAGCACGCGGCCGACACGCGGCTGGTCAACGTGCACGTGCAGCGGCTGCGCTCCAAGGTCGAGCACGACCCCGAGCACCCGGAGATCGTGTTGACGGTGCGCGGCGTCGGCTACCGCGCCGGCGGCAGCAGCACCCCCGGCAGTCCGTAGGCGTGGCCTAGGTGGACGCTGTGGGTGGCGCGGCTTGGGTGCGACAGGTGCTGACGTTCTGGCGCCGCTCGATCCAGGCGCGGGTCGTGGTGAGCACCGTGCTGCTCTCCGCGCTCGTCGTCAGTGCGGTCGGCTGGCTGCTGCTCCAGCAGACCCGCGACGGCCTGGTGCGGCACCGGGTCGACGTCGTGCTGAGCGAGGTCGACGCCGAGATGGAGTTCATCGAGGGACGCCTCGCCGGCGTCTCCGGCACCGAGGTCGACGTCAGCAAGCAGAAGCGCGACCTGGTCGACCCGCTGATCGACGCAGGGGAGAGCCGCGGCTACAGCGTGGTCCTCGCCGGCCCGGAGGGCTCCGACAGGCCCCTCGACGAGGGCGGCGGCCGCTACACCAGCGGCCTCGACCTCTCCAGCGTCCCCGACGACCTCGAGGAGCACTTCGACGACGTCAACCAGCCGACGGCGTGGAGCTACACCCGGATCGTGCGGACGCTGCGCGACGGCAGCACCTCCTCCGACCCCGGCGTCATCGTCGGGTCGCAGATCCAGCTCCCGGCCGACGGGGAGACCTACACGCTCTACTTCCTCTTCCCGCTCACCGAGGAGGAGGAGACCCTCGGACTGGTCACCCGGGCCCTGCTGACCGCGGCCGGGTTGCTGATCGCGCTCGTCGGCGGCATCACCTGGCTCGTGACCCGCCAGGTCGTCACCCCGATCCGGATGGCGCGCCGGGTCGCCGAGCGGCTGGCGGCCGGCCGGCTCCAGGAGCGGCTGCGGGTCGCCGGCGAGGACGACCTCGCGCGGCTCGCGCTGTCGTTCAACCAGATGGCGACCAACCTCCAACGGCAGATCCGCCAGCTCGAGGAGCTGAGCTGGGTGCAGCGCCGGTTCGTGTCCGACGTCTCCCACGAGCTGCGCACGCCGCTGACCACCGTGCGGATGGCCGGCGACGTCCTCCACGACGCCCGCAGCGACTTCGACCCGACGACCGCGCGCGCCACCGAGCTCCTCCAGGCCGAGCTCGACCGCTTCGAGGCGCTGCTCGTCGACCTGCTGGAGATCAGCCGGTTCGACGCCGGCGCCGCCGTGCTCGACCTCGAGGACATCAACCTCGTCGACGTCGCCCGGCGGGAGGTCGAGGCCGCGCGCCCGCTGGCCGACCAGCGCGGGATCCGGGTCGTGGTCGAGGAGCCCGACGAGCCGGTGCGCGCCGAGGTCGACGTACGCCGCGTCACCCGCATCATCCGCAACCTGGTGACCAACGCGATCGACCACGCCCATGCCGACTCCGAGGAGCCCGTGGTCGTGCGGCTGGCGGCCGACGAGCAGGCGGCGGCGATCACCGTCCGCGACTTCGGCGTCGGCCTGGCGCCGGGCGAGGCGGCCATGGTGTTCAACCGCTTCTGGCGCTCCGACCCCGCGCGGGCGCGCACCAGCGGCGGCACCGGGCTCGGCCTCGCGATCTCGCTGGAGGACGCCAACCTGCACGGCGGGTGGCTCCAGGCGTGGGGCCGCCCCGGCCGCGGCGCGCAGTTCCGGCTCACCCTGCCGCGCCATGCGGGCGCACCGCTCCGGCACAGCCCGCTCGACCTCGCACCCGAGCTCGACAGCGTCGCCGACGACTCGGCGCTCGAGGTCGAGGTCGACGTGGCGGCCACCGACGAGGTCGACCAGGTCGGCGAGGTCGGCGAGGTCGACCAGGTGGAACAGGCCGACGAGGTCGGCGGGATCGACGCGACCCGGGGGAAACCATGAGGCCCGTCAAGCGACCGACGGCCACGGTCGCGCGCCGCCTGCTCGTCGCCGCGGCCGTGCTGCTCGCCGTGTCCGGCTGCGTCCGGCTGCCCGACGACGGGCCGGTCGTGGAGGCCGGGCTCGGCAACGGGCCCGTCGACCACCCGGCCGGCGCGCACGACCCGGTACCGCCGGACACCGGCGCGTCGCGGCAGACCATCGTCAGCGGCTTCCTCGACGCGATGACCGGGTGGCCCAACCAGATCAACGTGGCCAAGCAGTACCTCACCACCGAGGCCGCCGAGGCGTGGAACCCCGGGGCCGCCACGATCGTGTACGCCGACACGCTCCCCGCGCAGGAGCTCGGCGGGGAGGTCAGCGTCGAGCTGACCGACGCCGACCGCCTCGACGCCAACCGCGCGTGGCGCGGGTCGCTGTCCCCGGCCGAGCTGACCCTCGACTTCCACCTGGAGTTCGAGGACGGCGAGTTCCGGATCGCCGATCCGCCGGACGCCCTCCTCGTGCCCGCCTCCTGGTTCCAGCAGCGGTTCCGGCAGGTGGCCCTCTACTTCTTCGACCCCACCGCCCAGATCCTGGTGCCGGAGCCGGTGTTCGTGCCCGAGGGCGAGCAGCTGGCCACCTCGCTGGTCGGCGCCCTCCTGAACGGCCCGTCGGCCCGCCTCTCCCGCGTGGTCCGCACCTTCTTCCCGGACGGGCTCGACGCCGGCCTGTCGGTGCCGGTGTCGGCCGACGGCGTGGCGGACGTCGCGCTCGCGGGCGAGGTCGCCATGCCGTCGGTGGAGGCGGCCGAGCCGATGCTCGCCCAGCTGGCCTGGACGCTGCGGCAGGACCCCGACGTCAGCGCCGTCCGGCTCTCCATCGGCGGCGAGCCGGTGCCGCTCCGCGGCGGCGCCTCCGTCTTCGACATCGACGACGCCGACGCCTACGACCCCGCCGGGGCCACGACGTCCACGGCGCTCTACGGCCTGCGTCGCGG
Source organism: Nocardioides thalensis (assembly GCF_013410655.1). Lineage (NCBI taxonomy): Bacteria > Bacillati > Actinomycetota > Actinomycetes > Propionibacteriales > Nocardioidaceae > Nocardioides > Nocardioides thalensis. Next base: position 3,121,418 of record NZ_JACCFP010000001.1, on the reverse strand, counting down.
GCGCGTCGTCTACGGCGCTCCCGGCGTGATGAACCCGGTCGGTGGCCCGTTCGGCACCGGTCGCCACGACCTCGGCGACATCGCCGTCGCGCTGGGCGGTGACTGGATCGCCGGCGTGTCCACGGACGGCACCTCCGCCGTGGTCGCCCCGACCACCGCCACCGGCCCCCGGATCCGGGCCGTGCTCGACGGCACCGACCTCGCACGGCCCGCGTGGGACCACCTCGAGCGGCTCTGGCTGCTCGATCGCGGGGGCGGCGAGGCCACCGTCCACGTGCTCGACCGCGGTCGGGCACGCCAGATCGAGGTCCCGGGAGTCACGGGCCAGGCGGCCCGACGGCTGCTCGTGTCGCCCGACGGCACGCGACTGGTGGCGGTGGTGCGCCAGGACGGCGTCGACCGGGTGGTGATCGCCCGGATCCTGACCGGTCCCGAGGGTCGGGCGGAGGACGTCGTGCAGTCCACCGTGGCGGAGACGGTCGGCGGCACGCCGCAGATCACCGACATCGCCTGGACCGGGCCCGCCACGATCGCCGTGCTCGCCCGGGCCAGCGGGCGGCTCTTCGAGGTCGACACGGTGGTCGCGGACGGCGCGTCCGTCGGCAGCGACGCGCTGTCGACGATCGTGAGCGGCCGGGTGGTCGGGCTCGCCGCGTCCGCGGACGAGGACCTGCCTCCCTACGCCGTGACCCTCGACTCGGTGATCGACCTCGAGGAGCAGACCGAGACCGCTCTCGGCGCGCCGATGGACGCGGTCGAGTACGCCGGCTGACCGCTGATCCACAACCCGTCGACCACCCGGTTGGCCGGGCACTCCTCCCGGTGTTCCCCTGTCCCGGTGACCGGCTGGCTCGGCGACGGCTTCCTCGACCTGTTCCTCGGCGGCGCCTGCCTGGGGTGCGACCGGCCCGGCCGGCTCCTCTGCCGCGACTGCGCCGCCGCGCTTCCCGCCACCGGCCACTGCACGCCGCCCACGCCGACGCCGCCGGGCCTGGTCCCGCCGTTCGCGACGGGGGAGTACGCCGGTCTGCTGCGTGACCTGGTGCTCGGCCACAAGGAGCGGCGCGCCCACGGGCTCGCCGCGCCGCTCGGGCGCCAGCTCGCCCGGGCGGTGGGGGCGGCGGTCGCCGAGCTCGCGCCCGGCAGCGCCGTGCCCGTGGTGCTCGTCCCGGTGCCGTCGCGGGCAGCGGCGGTGCGCGCCCGCGGCCACGACCCGACCCTGACGATGACCCGCCGTGCGGCGCGCACGCTGCGGGACGCGGGCCGCTCCGCGCTGGTCGCACGCCTGCTGCGGCTGCGGCCCGGCGTCGCCGACCAGGCGGGGCTCACCGCCGGTGAGCGACGGGACAACCTCGCCGGATCGATGGCGTGCCCGGCGGGCGCCGTGGCGCGGCTGGCGCGCCGCGCGCCGGTCGCCCACGTCGTGGTCTGCGACGACGTCCTCACGACGGGGGCCACCGCCCGCGAGGCGCAGCGGGCGCTGGCGGCGGCCGGAGTGCCGCCGCTCGCGATCGCGACCGTCGCGGCGACCGCGCGGCGCGGCGTACCGACGAAGCTTTGAGCGCTGGACCCTTTTGTGCGCGGCCTCGACGCACTAACGTCTCAACATGGAATCCACCCGGGTCCGTGGTTGCGTCGGAGCGACGCGCTGGGAACGGCGGGGTGTCGACGTCCATCTCGTAGGGGCAGGTGCCGGCTGAACCCTGCCCTGCGAGCTCTCTCGCTTCCGAAGTAGCACCCCATCAACCCAACAACTGGAGGTCCTGATGGACGTTGTGGTCACCGGACGGCACTGCGAGATCTCGGAGAGGTTCCGCGAGCACGCCGCCGAGAAGCTGGCGAAGCTGGAGAAGCACGATCACCGGATCATGCGAATGCATGTGGAGGTCGATTGTGAGCCCAACCCGCGGCAGCACGACCACGCCGTCCACGTCGAGCTCACCGCCTACAGCAAGGGTCCGGTGATCCGCGCCGAGGCCGCGTCCGACGACAAGATGAGCGCCCTCGACATGGCGCTGGACAAGATGGCGTCGCAGATGCGGCGGGCCGCCGACCGCCGCCGGGTGCACCGCGGCCGGCGCGCGCCGGTCTCGGTCGGGCAGGCGCTGGCCGGCCTCGAGGTGGTCGCGGACGAGCCCCCGTCCGGCGACACCCGCGGGGTGGCGGGCGGGGAAGGTCAGCAGGACGTGGTCGAGGAGCGCCAGGTCGGCCCGATCACCGTCACCGGCGACGGCCCGCTCGTGGTCCGCGAGAAGACCCACCCGGCCAGCCCGATGACGCTCGACCAGGCGCTCTACGAGATGGAGCTGGTCGGCCACGACTTCTACCTGTTCGTCGACAAGGAGAGCGAGCGGCCCGCGGTCGTCTACCGGCGCAAGGGCTACGACTACGGCGTCATCTCCCTCGACCTCGGGTCCGACTGAGCGCCTCGCCCTCCGGGCGCGGACGCGATGCCCGTTCTGTCCGTGCCATGATGCGACTCGTGGGAACTGGAACCGAGCCTGTCCGCGTGCTCGTGGTCGACGACCAGGAGCTCTTCCGGCGCGGCATGACGATGCTGCTGGGCAGCGAGGCCGGCATCGAGGTCGTCGGCGAGGCCAGCAACGGCGTGGAGGGGGTCGAGCTCGCGAAGAGCGCGGCCCCCGACGTCGTGCTGCTCGACGTGCGGATGCCGAAGCAGTCCGGCATCGAGGCGTGCGTGGCGATCAAGGAGACCGTGCCGTCGGCCAAGATCGTGATGCTGACGATGTCCGACGAGGAGGCCGACCTCTACGAGGCGGTCAAGAACGGCGCCTCCGGCTACCTCCTCAAGGACTCCTCGATCGAGGAGGTCGCGCAGGGCATCCGCGTCGTGGCCGACGGCCAGTCGCTGATCAGCCCGTCGATGGCCGCCAAGCTCATCGACGAGTTCAAGACCATGTCCAAGCCCGACAAGGTCACCGGCGCCGCGCTCAAGCTCACCGAGCGCGAGCTCGACGTGCTGCGGCTGGTGGCCAAGGGCCTCAGCAACCGCGACGTCGCGCAGCGGCTCGCGATCAGCGAGAACACCGTCAAGAACCACGTGCGCAACATGCTGGAGAAGCTCCAGCTGCACTCGCGGATGGAGGCCGTCATGTACGCCGTCCGCGAGAAGATCGTCGAGCTCAGCTGACCGCTCCGCGGTCCCACGCTGTCGGCGGCGGGCCCTAGCCTGCTGCCGTGCAGACGCTCTCCCTCGCCCAGGCGCGGCGGATCGCGCTGGCCGCACAGGGTTTCCTCGACCCGCCGCACGCGAAGCCGACGATGCGCACGTTCGCGCGCACCCTCGAGCGGACCGGGGTGCTCCAGGTCGACTCGGTCAACGTGCTCCAGCGGGCCCACTACATGCCGCTCTACTCGCGGATGGGGCCCTACGACACGGGGCTGCTCCACCGCGCGGCCGAGCGGAGCCCGCGGAAGGTGGTCGAGTACTGGGCGCACGTGCAGGCGTTCATGCCGGTCGAGCTCTGGCCCGTCATGCAGCACCGGATGGACTACTACCGCGAGGCGAAGGGCTCGAAGTGGTGGGGCGACGTCGGCGACGCGTCCATGCGCGAGCGCATCCTCAAGGAGGTCCGCGCTCGGGGGCCCGTCACCGCGCGCGACCTCGACGACGGCGCGCCCCGCACCAAGGAGCACTGGGGCTGGAACTGGTCCGACACCCGCAAGGTGCTCGACATCCTCTACATGTTCGGCGAGCTGGCGATCGCCGGCCGCAACGGGCAGTTCGAGATCCGCTACGACCTGCCGGAGCGGGTCATCCCCGCCGACGTCCTCGCGCTGCCCACGCCGACGCCGGCCGAGGCGCACCGTGAGCTGGTCCGCCGCGCGGCGCGGTCCCACGGGGTCGCGACGGTGCAGGACCTGCGCGACTACTACCGGATGACCGTCGCCGACACCGCCGCCGCGGTGGCCGCTCTGGTCGAGGCCGGCGAGCTCCTGCCGGTCGAGGTCGAGGGGTGGAAGCGCCCGGCTTACCTCCACCGCGACGCCCGGCTCCCGCGCCGGGTGGCCGCCCGCGCCCTGCTGAGCCCGTTCGACCCGGTGGTGTGGGAGCGGGCCCGCACTGAGGCGCTCTTCGACTTCTTCTACCGCATCGAGATCTACGTGCCGAAGGACAAGCGGGTCCACGGCTACTACGTGCTCCCGTTCCTCCTCGGCGACCGGATCGTCGGCCGGGTCGACCTCAAGGCCGACCGTGCCACCGGGCGGCTGCTCGTCCACGCGGCGTACGCCGAGCCGGGCGCGCCGCCCGACACGGCCGCGGAGCTCGCGGCCGAGCTCCGCCGGCTCGCCGGCTGGCTCGGTCTCGCCGACATCGTCGTGGCCCCTCTGGGCGACCTGGCACCTGCCCTCGCGGCGGAGGTGGCGGGCTTATAGGGTCCTGCGCGTGACCCAACGCACGCTGGTCCTGATCAAGCCCGACGCCGTCCGCCGCGGCCTGGTGGGCGAGGTGCTGTCCCGCTTCGAGGCCAAGGGCCTCTCGATCGTGGCGATGGAGCACCGCACGATCGACGCCGGGCAGGCCGACGCCCACTACCACGAGCACGTCGAGAAGGACTTCTACCCGCCGCTGCGTGACTTCGTCACCAGCGGCCCGCTCGTCGCGCTCGTGCTCGAGGGCGACGAGGCGATCGAGGTCGTGCGCGCGATCAACGGCGCGACCGACGGACGCAAGGCCGCCCCGGGCACGATCCGGGGCGACCTCTCGCTGTCGAACCGCGAGAACCTGGTGCACGGCTCCGACTCGCCCGAGTCGGCCGAGCGCGAGATCGCGCTCTGGTTCCCGAACCTGTAGTCGAATCACCCCTCGTGGTGCGCCGAGTTGTGCGCCGAGTTGTGCGCCGTGGTGCGCCGAGTTGTACGCCGTGGTGCGCCGAGTTGTACGCCGTGGTGCGCCGAGTTGTACGCCGTGGTGCGCCGAGTTGTACGCCGTGGCTCAATTCGGCGGGGCACCGTACTCGGTCGACCGATGAAGGACATCTCCGCAGGCCGTGAGGTACGACTCGGCGGACCATGAGGCATGACTCGGCGGACCATGAGGCATGACTCGGCCCGCCATGAGGCACGACTCGGCCCGCCATGAGGCATGACTCGGCGGACCACGAGGCATGATTCGGCAGGCCATCTGGTAGGACACGCCCTCGGCGTGGCGTCGTCCCACCCGTCACATCCTTACCTACTCTCACAGGTGGAGGGTGTCGGATCGTGCGCTCGGCGCCTTCCCCGGCGCCACCCTGACGGGAGGCGGCGGCTTCCCCGTCGCGCACGTGAGCGCTGCGAGGCATGCCTTGAGGGTGAACTCCGTCATCGGTCGGGACCTGGCCGTCGACCTCGGCACCGCCAACACGCTCGTCTACGTACGGCGCCGCGGGGTGCTCGTCGACGAGCCGAGCGTCGTCGCTCTCAACGACGCCAGCGGCGAGGTCATCGCGGTCGGCCACGACGCCAAGAAGATGATGGGCCGCACCCCCGACGAGATCACCGCGCTGCGCCCGCTGAAGGACGGCGTGATCGCCGACTTCGAGGCGACCGAGCAGATGCTCCGGTCGTTCATCGCCCGGGTCCACCGGCGCAGGTACTTCGCGAAGCCGCGGATGGTCATCTGCGTGCCGAGCTCGATCACGCCGGTCGAGCAGCGCGCGGTGAAGGAGGCCGGCTACCAGGCCGGCGCCCGCCGGGTCTACGTGGTCGAGGAGCCGATGGCCGCGGCGATCGGCGCCGGGCTCCCGGTCCACGAGCCCACCGGCAACATGGTGGTCGACGTGGGCGGCGGCACGACCGAGGTGGCCGTGATCTCCCTCGGCGGCATCGTGACCAGCCTGAGCATCCGCACGGCAGGCGACGACCTCGACCACGCGATCATCGCCTGGCTCAAGAAGGAGCACGGCCTGATGGTCGGCGAGCGCACCGCCGAGGACGTGAAGATCCAGCTCGGCTCCGCGTTCCCGGCGCCGGGGGAGCCGGACGGCGAGGTCCGCGGCCGCGACCTGGTGTCGGGCCTCCCGCGCACCGTCACCGTCAGCAGCGCCGACGTCCGCAAGGCGCTCGACGAGCCGCTGCACGCGATCGTCGACGCCGTGCGGGTCACGCTCGACCAGACCCCGCCCGAGCTCGCCGGCGACATCATGGACCGCGGCATCGTGCTCACCGGCGGCGGCGCCCTGCTCCGCGGCCTCGACGAGCGGATCCGCCACGAGACCGGGATGCCGGTCCACGTCGCCGACGACCCGCTGGTGTCCGTCGCGCTCGGCGCCGGCCGCTGCGTCGAGGAGTTCGAGGCGCTCCAGCAGGTGCTCGTGCAGAACCACCGGCGGTTCTGATGACCGCTCTCGACAACCGCCCGGACACCGACGCCGGCCGACGGCCGGTCCGTCGCGTCGGCGCTCCGCTGGAGCGCGAGGCTCGGCACGGCCTGCCGTCGCGATCGATGATCGTCGCCCTGGTGCTCGCGTGCGTGACCCTCATGGTCGTCGACAAGGCGGGCGGCGCCGACTCGCCGGTCGCCGCGGCCCGCCGTACCGCCGGCGAGGTGCTGGGCCCGGTCGAGGCAGGGGTGAGCGCACTGGTCGGCCCGATCGCCGCGCTCCCCGGCGCGCTGCGCACCAACGACTCGCTCCGCGCCGACGTCGCCGAGCTCGAGGAGCTGAACGCCGACCTGCGCCGTGAGCTGCGCACCGACGCCTACGACGACAACCGGGTCGCTGACCTGCGCGGCCTGTGCGCGATCGCGGGCGACCTCGGCTACGCGCTGACCGCGGCGCGCGTCATCGCCATCGGCGGCGCGCAGTCGTTCTCCGACACCGTGACGATCGACGCCGGCTCCGACAGCGGCCTGCACCCCGACATGACGGTGCTCAACCGCGACGGGCTGGTCGGCCGGGTCACCTCGGTGACCAGCCACACCGCCACCGTGCTGCTCGCCGTCGACCCGGAGTCGACCGTCGGCGGCAGGGTCGGCGACTCGATGGAGCTCGGGTTCGTGCACGGCCGCGGGGAGGCCGGCGACGACGGTCGCCTCGACCTCCAGCTGGCCGACCGCTCGGTGATCCCCGAGCAGGGCCAGCCGGTGGTCACCTGGGGCAGCGAGGGCGGCGCGCCGTACGTGGCCGGCGTCCCGATCGGCTCCGTCTCGCGCGTCTACGAGTCGCTGCGCGACACCTCCTACCGCGCGGTGCTGGAGCCCTACGTCGACTTCACCTCGCTCGACCTGGTCGGCGTCGTCGTGCCGTCCGGTAGTACCCACGCCGTCATCGAGGCCGACGGGAGCTGCGGCTGATGCGTACGACGTCCCGCCTGCTCGCCGTGCTGGTCGCGGTCGTCGGCGCGCTGCTGCTCCAGGTCACCGTGCTCCCGGAGTTCGCCCCGCTCTTCACCTGGCAGGGCGTCGGCCCCGGTCTGGTGCTCCTCGTCGTGGTCGCGACCGCCCTCGTCACCGACCCGAAGTTCGCGACGCTGACCGGCTTCGGCGCCGGTCTTCTGCTCGACCTGGCACCCCCGGCCGACCACCTGGCCGGCCGGTGGGCGCTCGCGCTGCTCGTCGTCGGCTACGTCGTCAGCCGGCTCGTGCACGACCACCAGCCCGTCGCTCCCGGTCCGCTGGAGCAGACGGCCCGCACCCGGCCGCCGTGGGCGGTCGTCGCTGCGGCCGCCGCCGGAGGGTCGTTCATCGGCACGTCCACGTTCGTGCTCAGCGGCCTGCTACTCGGCGACCAGGACGGCGCCGTCGGCGGCCTGCTCGAGGTCGTGGGCATCTCGCTGGTCTGGGACGTCGCGTTCGCGCTGGTCGTCGTGCCGGCCACCACCTGGCTCTACGCCACGCTGTCCGGCGCCCGCGACGACCGGCTGCGGGTGACGCCGCGCCTGCCCCGGAGGACCACCGTCGAAACACCCCACGACGTTCTTCGCCTCCCCCGCTTCGCTCCTCCGGCGAACAACGCCGCGGGGACCCCGAAAAGCCGATGAGCGCTGCTGACACGCGTCCCCGGGACCAGCGCGGCCGGCTCCGGCTGGTCGTGATCCAGGCGCTGGTCTTCTCGCTGCTCGCCACGCTCGGCGTCCGGCTGTGGTATCTCCAGGTGCTCTCCGGCGAGGACTACCAGGGCCAGGCCGCAGCCCAGTCGGTCCGCGAGATCGTCGTCCAGCCGCAGCGCGGGCTGATCGTCGACGCCATGGGCCGCCCGCTGGTCACCAACCGGCTCACGTGGGTCGTCTCGATCGACACGACGCTGCTCGGCAAGATGGAGCCGGAAGTACGGCGCAAGCTGCTGCGTCGTACGGGGAAGGTCATCGGCGAGCGTCCCCGCGCCATCGCCAAGCGGCTGGTGCTGTGCGGCACCGAGGGCGCGGTGCCGGGAATGTGCTGGAACGGCTCCCCGTACCAGCCGGTGCCCGTCGCCACCGACGTGCCGCAGTCCGCCGCGCTGCGGATCAAGGAGCAGGCCGAGGACTTCCCGGGCGTGATCGCCGAGGAGCAGACGGTCCGCGAGTATCCCGAGCCCTTCGGCATCAACGCCGCGCACGTGCTGGGCTACCTGAGCCCGGTCACCAAGGACGAGCTCGACGCCGCGGAGACGGCCGGCGACACCTCGGTCAACGGCGCGTCGGTCGTGGGCCGCGCCGGCGTCGAGAAGGAGTACGACGCGTGGCTGCGCGGCCAGCCCGGCTACCAGCGGGTCGCGGTCGACTCCAACGGGCGGGTGCTCGGCGACGTCAGCGACCTCGCGGCCCAGCCGGGCGACACACTGGTGACCTCGATCGACGCCAAGGTGCAGTCGGTGGTGGAGAAGCAGCTCCACGACATGATCATGACCGCGCGCGGCACCGTCGACACCGTGACCGGCCGGCCCTACGAGGCCGACTCCGGGGCCGCGATCGTGATGGAGGCAGACACCGGCCGGATCGTCGCGATGGCCTCGCAGCCGACGTACGACCCGTCGGTGTGGGCGGGCGGCATCACCGAGAAGCAGCTCGCGCGGCTCTACTCCGAGGCCGCGGGCACGCCGCTGCTCGGCCGCGCGACCCAGGGCCAGTTCGCGCCCGGCTCGACGTGGAAGCCGTTCATGACGGCAGGTGCGCTGACCAACGGCTACGGCACCGACACGATCCTCGACTGCTCGTCGTCGTTCACCGTCGGCAACCGGGCGTTCAAGAACTACGAATCCGGTGCCTACGGGCCGATCTCGTTCGCGAAGGCGCTCGAGGTCTCGTGCAACACCTTCTTCTACCGGGTCGGCTACAACTACTGGGCCAAGTACGGCTCCGACGTCGCCGACGTCGACGCGAAGGACCCGCTGGTCGAGGAGGCCAAGGACTTCGGCTTCGGCAGCCCGACCGGCATCGACATCCCGGGCGAGGCCGCGGGCCGGATCGCCGACCGCGAGTGGAAGCGCGACTATTACAAGTCCCAGAAGGACTATTACTGCGACATCGCGGAGAAGCCGCAGGACGAGAAGACCAGCGACTTCGTCTACCTCTTCGCGCGCGAGTTCTGCATCGAGGGCTACGCCTACCGCGCCGGCGATGCCGCCAACTTCGCGATCGGCCAGGGCGACACGATCGTCACGCCGCTCCAGCTGGCCCGCGCGTACGGCGCCCTCGCCAACGGCGGCACGCTCTACGAGCCGCGGATCGGCAAGGCGATCGTCTCGCCGTCCGGCGAGGTGATCCGCCGGATCAAGCCGTCGGTGCAGGGTCGCGTGGACCTGCCCGACCACGTGCTCACCTACATCGACGAGGCGCTGAAGAACGTCACCCGCGTCGGCACCATGGCCTGGCGAATGGGCGGGTTCCCGCTCGACGACGTCGTCGTCCGCGCCAAGACCGGCTCGGCCGAGGTCTACGGCAAGCAGTCGACCTCGTGGGTCGCGTCCTACACCGACGACTACGTCGTCGTGATGATGGTGTCGCAGGGCGGCACCGGCTCGGGCACGTCCGGCCCCGGCATCCGCAAGATCTGGGAGGCGCTCTACGGCGTCCAGGGCGAGGAGGCCGGCGTCGTCGACCCCACCAAGGCCGCGATCCCCGGTACGACGCCGCCGGACGGCCTGCCGGTCTTCGGCCGCGACGGCTCGATCCTGCCGCCCCGCGAGGAGGGTGACTCATGAGCGTGATGACCCGGCCCGGCGCCACGACTGCGGCGCGCTCGCGCCGTACGACCTCGGAGACGTGGGTCGCCCGCGCGCGAGAGCTGGACTGGGTCCTGCTCGGGGCGGTGCTGGTGCTCGGACTGCTCGGGTGCCTGCTCGTGTGGTCGGCGACGGTCGAGCGCGACGACCTCACCGGCGGCGACCCAAGGGCGTTCATGGCCAAGCAGGTCGTCAACCTCGTGATCGGCGTCGGCCTGATGGCCGCGGTCGCCGCGACCGACCACCGGTGGGTGCGGATCCTCGCGCCCGTCGGCTACCTGCTCGCCGTCGTCGGGCTGGTGCTGGTGCTCACCATGGGCACGACCGTCAACGGCTCGCAGTCGTGGCTGATGATCGGCGGCCTGTCGCTCCAGCCCTCGGAGCTGGCCAAGCTCGCCGTGGTCGTCGGGATGGCGCTGGTCGTCGCCGAGCGCTCCGAGGGCCGCCGTGACCCCGGCGGCTCGGTCGACGTCGTGCTCATGCTCTGCGTGGCCGCCGCGCCCGCCGTACTGATCCTCGCGCAGCCCGACCTCGGCACCATGCTCGTGCTCAGCGCCACCGTCTTCGGCGTGCTGGCCGCGTCGGGCGCCCACCGAGGCTGGCTCGGCGGGCTCGCCGGCGGAGGTGTGCTGCTCGCGGCGTTCGCCGTGATGAGCGGCTTCCTGAAGGAGTACCAGGTCGACCGGTTCCTCGCCTTCACGAACCCCGACCTCGACCCGCGCGGCGCCGGCTACAACGTCGAGCAGGCGCGGATCGCCGTCGGCAACGGCGGCCTGTTCGGCCAGGGCCTCTTCGACGGGTCGCAGACCCGCTCGGGCTTCGTGCCGGAGCAGCACACCGACTTCGTGTTCACGGTCGCGGGGGAGGAGCTCGGCCTCGTCGGCGCCGCGCTCATCGTCGCGCTGCTGGGCGTCGTGCTGTGGCGCGCCCTGCGGATCGCCACCCGCGCCGACGACGTCTTCGGCCGGATCGCCGCGGCCGGCATCGCCTGCTGGTTCGGCTTCCAGGCCTTCCAGAACATCGGGATGTGCCTCGGGATCATGCCCGTCACCGGCGTCCCGCTCCCGTTCGTGTCCTACGGCGGCTCGTCGATGTTCGCCGGCATGCTCGCCGTCGGGCTGCTCCAGAACATCCACCTGCGCACGCGCTCGGGGCCGGCCGCGCGGCTGCGCCCGGCGCGATGACCGACGACTTCCGCCAGGACCGCGTCGGCTCCGCCCTCGCCGGCACCAACCCCACCGTGCTGCGCCGCCTCCGTGCGGGGTTCGCGGTCATCGGGGACGTCCAGCACCTGCCGGGCTACTGCGTGCTGATCACCGACACGCCGGGCGTCGACCAGCTGACCGACCTGCCGGTCGACACCCAGCACGTCTTCCTCGAGGACATGGCCCTGCTCGGGCGAGCCGTGTCGGCGGTGTGCCGCCGCCGTGACCCGCAGTTCCGGCGCATCAACCTGGAGATCCAGGGCAACACCGACGCGTTCCTCCACGCCCACGTGACGCCCCGCTACGAGTGGGAGCCCGCGGAGGTCGTCGGCTGGCCGGCCGCCCTCCACCACTGGACGGGCCGCGTCGATGCGGAGCGGGACGCGCTCGGTCCGCAGCACGACGACCTGCGCCGCGAGCTGCTCGCCGCGATTGACGCCGAGGTCGCAGCGAGAGGATGAGTGCGCCGTACGCTGCCTGTCTCATCGACGTCTTCGGCACCGCACTCAGCGTCGACTTCGAGCGCTACAACGCCGGGATCGCCGAGCGGGCCGGCGTCGATGCAGCAACGTTCATCGACGCGGTTCAGCTGTGGGCGGCCGGGGTCATGGACGGGAGCACGCCGATCGCCGAGGCGCTCGAGAGGACACTCAGGGACTGCGGTGCCTCTCCCAACCGGGCATTGATCGACGAGCTGGTCACGTTGGAGCGCGCTCTGCTGCACGACCTCGCGGTGCTGCACGACGACACCCTGCCGTTCCTGGAATTGCTCCGCGAGAAAGGAGTGCGGACCGCATTCGTCAGCAACTGTTCCGACAACACGGGCCCCCTCCTCGAGGCGCTCGGGCTCACGGCGCTCGTGGAGGAACTGGTGCTGTCGTGCGAGGTCGGCAGCGCGAAGCCCTCGCCAGGTATCTACGAAGTCGCGCTGGAACGCCTTGACGTCTTCGCCGAGGACGCCCTCTTCGTCGATGACCAGCAGGCCTACTGCGAGGGAGCAGCGGCGCTCGGCATCCGGGCCGTGCGGATCGACCGGGCCGGATGGGCGGGGGACGTGAGTCTGTTGACTGATCTGACCGAATACTTCTGAGCCGCGGCGAGCGCTGCCTTCACGCGCGTGTGGGACCTCTCTGACCGCGCCGTGTGCCTGAGCGTCCCGATATCCGCGGTTTGGGACCCACGACTCGCGAGCGGTGGCTCGAAACAGGGCGCTGAGGCACACGACCCCTCACCGACGTGGGTTCTGGGGGACACGACTTCCGCCTTCGCGCGGCCTTGAGCACACGACCCGACGGCTGGCGAACCGTGGCAGGCACACGACCCGACCTCGCGGGCTTGGGACTGGCGGGATTGTCTGACAACATCCGAGTCATGGACGCCATCACGTTCCCGCCGGCTCCCACCAACGAGCCGAACCTGACCTATGCGCCCGGCACCCCGGAGCGCGAGCAGCTCACCACGGAGATCGCCCGCCTCGAGGGCGAGCAGCGACAGCTCGACGCCTACATCGGCGGCGAGTGGACGCCGGGCGGGGGTGAGGAGATCCGCGTCGTGCAGCCGCACGACCACGCGCACGTGCTGGGCGTGACCCGCGGCGCGGACCAGAAGGACGCGCAGCGAGCGATCGAGGCGGCGGCGGAGGCCGCGCCGGCGTGGCGCGACCTGCCGATGGACGAGCGGTGCGCGGTGCTCATGCGCGCGGCCGACCTGCTGGCCGGGCCGTGGCGGCAGCGGCTCAACGCGGCGACCGTGCTCGGTCAGTCGAAGACGGCGTTCCAGGCCGAGATCGACGCGGCGTGCGAGCTGATCGACTTCTGGCGGTTCAACGTCCACTACGCGAAGCAGATCCTGGCCGAGCAGCCGATCGCCAACAGCCCCGGCGTGTGGAACCGCACCGACCACCGCCCGCTGGAGGGCTTCGTCTACGCGATCACGCCGTTCAACTTCACCGCGATCGCGGGCAACCTGCCGACCGCGCCGGCGCTGATGGGCAACACGGTCATCTGGAAGCCGTCGCCGACCCAGCAGCTCGCCGCCAGCCTCACGATGGAGCTGCTCGAGGAGGCCGGCATGCCGCCAGGCGTCATCAACATGCTCCCCGGCGACGGGCTGGCCGTCTCCGAGGTCGCGCTCGCACACCCCGACCTCGCCGGGATCCACTTCACCGGCTCCACCCCGACGTTCCAGCGGCTGTGGCAGACCGTCGGGCAGAACATCGCCGGCTACCGCTCCTACCCGCGGCTCGTGGGGGAGACCGGCGGCAAGGACTTCGTGATCGCGCACCCCAGCGCCGACCCGGAGGTCGTCACCACCGCCCTGATCCGCGGCGCGTTCGAATTCTCCGGCCAGAAGTGCTCCGCCGCCTCGCGGGCCTACGTCGCCCGGTCGGTGTGGGACCGCATGAAGGACGACCTGGTCGCGAAGACCGAGGCGCTGTCGATGGGCGACCCCACCGACTTCTCCCACTTCATGGGCGCGGTGATCGACGACCGCGCATTCGCCAAGCACGTCGCGGCGATCAAGCGCGCGCAGGAGACCTCCGGCCTGGAGGTCATCGCCGGTGGGCAGACCGATGACAGCGTCGGCTGGTTCGTGCGGCCCACGATCGTCGTCGGTGGCGACCCGACCGACGAGATGTTCACGACGGAGTACTTCGGCCCGATCCTCGCCGTCCACGTCTACGAGGATGGCGACTTCGAGACGGTCGTCCGCCAGGCGGAGGCCGCGGCGCCGTACGCCCTGACCGGCGCGGTCATCGCCCGGGACCGTACGGCGATCGCCTGGGCGAGCGAGACGCTGCGCTTCGCTGCCGGCAACTTCTACGTCAACGACAAGCCGACCGGCGCCGTCGTCGGGCAGCAGCCGTTCGGGGGCGGCCGGGCGTCGGGCACCAACGACAAGGCCGGCGCGGCGAGCAACCTGCTGCGCTGGACGTCGTCGCGCTCGATCAAGGAGACGCTGGTGCCGCCCACCGACCACGTCTACCCCTACATGGGGTGACGGCGGCGCCTGCCTGAGACAATCGACGCGTGATCGTCCAGCACCTCGGCTCGCTCCACCCGGTGGAGCAGGGCCTGACCCTCGCGCTGGCGTTCGGCCCGTTCGCGGTGCTGGCGATCGTCGTGTGGGTACGGCGCCGGCTGGACGCTGCGGAGGAGATCAGCGAGCCAGCCAGGCCCGACCCGTCCGGTTCTCCGACTTCAGAGCCTTGATCAGCAGGCCGCCGATCAGGTCCTCGATCTTGCCGCCGACGAGCGGGATCCGGACGGTGATGTCGAGCTTGACGGTCTCGGTGGTCACGCCGTCGGCCTCAGTGAGGACCGCGGTGCCGACCATCTCGCCGGGCTTCCCCGGGATCGTGACGTGGATGTCGCCGTGAGTCGGGCTCTTCCAGTCCTCGGACTGGACGATCGTGGTGGTGGCGCCGACGAACTTCTTGGCGAACCCGGGCACGCCCTCGGTCGGCTGCTCCATCTCGATGACGACCTTCTTGGCGTCGACGCCGCCCTCGATCGAGACGCTGTGGCTCACCGTCCGCATGTCCACGCAGACCTGGTCGCGGAAGGCCTTGTCGGAGAGCATCGCGGCCACGTCGGCGGCCGGAGCGTCGTAGGTCAGCACGTGCTCGATTCGAGTTGCCATGTCGGCATCATGGCAGGCGATCGGCGGAAGACCAGGACAGGTCCGGCCGGTTGTTGTGGGGGACACACCTGGGGCCTACGGTGACGGTGTGTCAACGACGACGCACCACACCGACCGTGACCAGCTTCTCAACCAGGCCGCCGACGTCGCCGGCCACAGCCGGGGCTCAGGAGGCCCGCCGGAGGACCCCGAGGCGCTGAGGGCGCTCCTCGCCGCCTACTTCCGGCACGTCGACACCGAGGACCTGGCCGATCGGTCCGAGGTCGACGTCTACGGCTCGTACGCCTCCCACCACCACCTGGCCGACGAGCGGCCGGCCGGCACGGCGCGGGTGCGGGTCTACACGCCGACCGTGGCCGAGCACGGCTGGTCCGCGGGCCGGCACTCGGTGGTGGAGGTCGTCGTCGACGACATGCCGTTCCTCGTCGACTCGCTGACGATGGAGCTCGCCCGCCAGCTGCGCGACGTGCACCTGGTGCTGCACCCGACGTTCGACGTCGAGCGCGACGCCAAGGGACGCCTGCTCAAGGTCCACCCGTCGGCACCCGGCTCGACCGAGCCCACCGAGGGCACGATCCGCGAGTCGTGGATGCACGTCGAGATCGACCGGCTCGGCGACGGCGACGCCGCCGACGCGCTGCGCGCCGACCTCGAGCGGGTGCTGGGCGACGTGCGCGCCGCCGTCGAGGACTGGCCCGCGATGCACGAGCGGGTCAACGAGATCGTCGCCGAGCTGGGCTCCGACGACTGCCCGCCGCTGGACAAGGCGGAGGTCGACCAGGCTGCGCGCCTCCTGAACTGGCTGGCCGACGAGCACTTCACGTTCCTGGGCTACCGCGAGTACGAGCTCGACAAGGTCACGCTCGACGGCGAGCCGGAGGACGTGCTCCGGCCCGTCGCCGGCACCGGACTCGGCATCCTCCGCGAGCACACCGCCGCGGACACCGAGAAGTCCGCCGCGTTCGGCAGGCTGCCCGACGCCGTCAAGAAGAAGGCCCGCGAGAAGAAGCTGCTCGTGCTGGCCAAGGCCAACTCTCGCGCGACCGTGCACCGCCCGGCGTACCTCGACTACGTCGGCGTGAAGAAGTTCGGCGCCAACGGCGAGGTGGTCGGCGAGCGCCGGTTCCTCGGACTGCTGTCGAGCGCCGCCTACACCGAGTCGGTGCTGCGGATCCCGCTGCTGCGCGAGAAGGTCGAGGACGTCATCCGCCGCAGCGGGCACGACCCGCGCAGCCACGACGGCACCGCGCTGCTCGACACGCTCGAGACCTACCCCCGCGACGAGCTCTTCCACACGCCGGTCGCGGAGCTCGCGCCGATCGCGGAGGCCGCGATGCAGGCGCGCGAGCGGCGCGCCGTACGCCTCTTCATCCGCCGCGACACCTACGGCCGCTACCTCTCCGTGCTGGTCTACCTGCCGCGCGATCGCTACAACACGGGCGTTCGTCACCGGTTCGAGAAGATCCTCACCGAGCGGCTCGGCGCGGAGTCGGTCGAGTTCAACGTCTCCATCAACGAGTCGACCACCGCGCGGGTGCACTTCGTCGTGCGGCTCGGCCCCGGCAAGCTGGTGCCCGGCGACGTCGACACGGCCGACCTCGAGCGGCGCCTCGTCGAGGCGTCGCGGTCCTGGCAGGAGGACTTCCTCCAGGCGGTCATGGCGGAGTACGGCGAGGAGGTCGGCGCGATCCTCGGGCGCCGCTACGTCGAGGCGTTCCCCGAGGCCTACAAGGAGGACTTCCCCGCGCGCACCGCCGCCGTCGACCTCGGCCGGGTCGAGGCGGTGCAGGGCGACGGCCTCGACCTCGCGCTCTACGAGGACATCGACGCCGCTGAGGGCGAGGCGCGGCTCAAGGTCTTCCGCGTCGGCGACCCGCTCTCGCTGTCCGGCGTGCTGCCGATGCTGTCGTCGATGGGCGTCGAGGTCGTCGACGAGCGGCCCTACCAGCTCGACGGCCTCGAGCGCCGTACCTTCATCTACGACTTCGGGCTGAGGTACGGCGCCGCGCTGCCCGAGCACGCGCGGGAGCTGTTCACCGACGCCATCCGCGCGATCTGGGACGGCTACACCGAGGTCGACGGGTTCAACGCGCTGGTGCTCAGCGCCGGCATCACCTGGCGGCAGGCGACGCTGCTGCGCGCCTACGCGAAGTACATGCGCCAGGGCAACAGCCCGTTCGCCATCGACTCCATCGAGGGCGCACTGCGCGACAACGTCGAGCTGACCCGGATGCTCGTCGACCTGTTCGAGACTCGCTTCGACCCCGACCTCGACGACTCCCGGCGCGACAAGCGGGAGCACGACCTGGTGGAGCAGATCCGGAAGGGGCTCGACGACGTCGCCAGCCTCGACCACGACCGGATCCTGCGGTCCTACCTGACCCACGTCGAGGCGACGCTGCGCACCAACTACTTCCAGCACCAGCACGGCGACCACATCGGGACGGGCTCGGGCGCGCGGCCGAAGAACTACCTCTCGCTCAAGCTCGAGCCCTCGTCGATCCCCGACCTGCCCGAGCCGCGACCGCGCTTCGAGATCTTCGTCTACTCGCCGCGCGTCGAGGGCGTGCACCTGCGGTTCGGCCCCGTCGCGCGCGGCGGTCTGCGCTGGAGCGACCGGCGCGACGACTTCCGCACCGAGGTGCTCGGCCTGGTCAAGGCGCAGATGGTCAAGAACACCGTCATCGTGCCGGTCGGCGCGAAGGGCGGGTTCTACGCCAAGCAGCTGCCCGACCCCGCCGGCGAGGGCGGCCGCGACGCGTGGCTCGCCGAAGGCGTGGAGTGCTACAAGACGTTCATCCGCGGCCTGCTCGACGTCACCGACAACCTGGTGACCGAGGGCCACACGCTGCCGCCGCCGCGCGTGGTCCGGCACGACGCCGACGACTCCTACCTCGTCGTCGCCGCAGACAAGGGCACTGCGACGTTCTCCGACATCGCCAACGGCGTCGCCGCCGACTACGGCTTCTGGCTGGGCGACGCGTTCGCCAGCGGTGGCTCGGTCGGCTACGACCACAAGGCGATGGGCATCACCGCCCGCGGCGCGTGGGTCTCGGTGCAGCGCCACTTCCGCGAGATGGGCATCGACTGCCAGACGCAGGAGTTCACCTGCGTCGGCATCGGCGACATGTCCGGCGACGTCTTCGGCAACGGGCTGCTCTGCTCCGAGAAGACCCGCCTGGTCGCGGCGTTCGACCACCGCGACATCTTCATCGACCCCGAGCCCGACGCCGCGGCGTCGTACGCCGAGCGGCGCCGGCTGTTCGACCTACCGCGCTCGAGCTGGCAGGACTACGACCGCTCGCTGATCTCCGAGGGTGGCGGGGTCTTCCCGCGCTCGGCGAAGAAGATCCCGATCAACGCGCAGATCCGCGCGGCGCTCGGCATCGGGCGCCACGTCGACTCGATGACGCCCGCCGAGCTGATGCGGGCGATCCTGCTCGCGCCCGTCGACCTGCTCTGGAACGGCGGCATCGGCACCTACGTCAAGGCGTCGACCGAGACCCATGCCGACGCCGGCGACAAGGCCAACGACGCCATCCGCGTCGACGGCACCGAGCTGCGGGCGCGGTGCGTGGGCGAGGGCGGCAACCTCGGGTTCACCCAGCGGGGCCGCATCGAGTACGCCGCCGACGGTGGTCGCATCAACACCGACTTCATCGACAACTCCGCCGGCGTCGACACCTCCGACCACGAGGTGAACCTGAAGATCCTCCTCGACCGCGTGGTCGCCGACGGCGACCTCACCGAGAAGCAGCGCAACAAGCTGCTCGCATCGATGACCGACGAGGTCGCCGAGCTCGTGCTCGCCGACAACTACGAGCAGAACCTCGCGCTCGCCAACGCGCAGAAGAACGCCCCGTCGCTGCTCCACGTCCACGAGCAGTGGATGCGCGACCTCGAGCAGCGCGGCCTGCTCGACCGCGAGCTCGAGGCGCTCCCGTCGCGGTCGGAGGTACGGCGCCGCATCGAGCAGGAGGGGGCGCTCACCCAGCCCGAGCTCGCCGTGCTGATGGCCTACACGAAGATCGTGCTCGCCGACGAACTGCTCGCCTCCGACCTGCCCGACGACCCCTACCTGACGCTCGACCTCCGGGAGTACTTCCCGTCGAAGATCAAGGACGGGTTCGCCGAGCAGATCGAGCAGCACCCGCTGCGGCGCGAGATCATCGTGACCCAGGTCGTCAACGACCTGGTCAACGGCGCCGGGTTCACCTACTGGCCCCGGCTCGCCGGCGAGACCGGCGCGTCGGCTGCCGACCTCACCCGCGCCAACTTCGTCGCGAGGGAGATCTTCGCGTCGCTGCCGCTGCGGCAGGAGCTGGCGACGTACGACAACAAGCTCGACGCGGCGCTGCAGACCCGGATGCGGGTCGAGATGCGCACCCTCGTCGAGCGGGCCTCGCGTTGGCTGGTCACCAACCGGCGGCCCCCGCTCGACAGCCAGGCCACCGTCGACTTCTTCGCCGGGCCGGTGCAGGCGACGATGCTCGAGCTGCCCGACCTGCTGATCGGGCAGGAGCTCGCGGCCTACGAGCAGCGGCGCAACGCGCTCGTGCAGCAGGACGTGCCCGAGGACCTGGCCGCGCGGGTCGCCACGTTCGACGTGGCCTATGCGCTGCTGAACGTCGTCGAGATCGCGATCGGCGACAACCTGCCGCCGGCCGAGGTCGCCCGCGTCCACTTCGCGCTGGGGGAGCGGCTCGGGCTCTCCACGGTGCAGGAGCGGATCGTCGCGCTGCCGCGCGCGGACCAGTGGCAGACGATGGCGCGCGCCGCGCTGCGCGACGACCTGCACGCGCTGCACGCGCAGCTCACGGCCCGGGTCATCGCCGAGACGCCCTCGGGCGACGACGGCAGCGCGGACGCGGCCGACCGGGTCGCGGCGTGGGAGGAGGCGACCGGCGGCGACGTTGTCGAGCAGGCCGCCGCGATGCTCTCCACGATCTTCGAGGACGAGGCGAGCGACATCGCCCGCGTCTCGGTCGGCCTGCGGGTGGTGCGGTCGCTGCTGACCTGACCGGCCGCGGTCGAGTGGCCGCTCCCCGGTGGTCGAGGAGGCCGGCCACGGCCGTCACGAGACCCCGGCCGGTGGTCGAGGAGGCCGTCCACGGCCGTCACGAGACCCCTCGCTGCCAGGGATTCCAGATTTACGTGGTTGCTCGCCGCTTCGGTCGCGGTGCTTGGTTGCTCTACTGCGTCGGCTTCGGGTTGCTTCGGGTCGTCGTTCTGTGGTCGCGGTACGACGGACACGGCAGTCGGAGGTTGAGGTGCGAGGCCGGCCACGGCCGAGCCTCGAAACCACCGATCCAGGGTGGTCGAGGAGCCGTGTTCAGGGTGGTCGAGTAGCCCGTGCGCGCTAGCGCGCGGGCGTATCGAGACCCACTTTCCGTCCACAGACCGTGATCGAGAATTCCCTGTCCACAAGCGGGTTTCCGGCGTCTGGTTGTGTCGGTCCTCGGTAGTTCAATAGGGGTCATGGATCTCGGGATGGCACCTCTCTTCGACCTCCCGGCCGCACCCCCGGCCGGAGCGGTCGACGTGCCGTTGACCGAGGCCCCGCTCTCCCGCGCCGACCAGCTCCTTCGAGACATCAAGGACAACCGCGCCGGCATCAACGAGCGGATGCTCGGCGAGGTCAAGATGCTCGCCGAATGGGCCCTCGAACACACCGTCGAAGTGCCGGAGGACGCCTCCACCCTCACCGAACGCGGCCTGGACACCGGGCTGCCGCTGGCCGGTGAGGGTGCCCCGTTGATCTCCGACTTCGCCGTCCTCGAGCTCGGCGCCATCCTCGCCCGGGGCATCGACTCGATCCGCAACTACGTCGGGCAGGTCGTGGAGCTCTCCCACCGCCTCCCCCAGGTCTGGGCCCGCGTCCTGGACGGCCACGTGCCGGTGTGGAAGGGCCTGCGGATCGCCGACTGCACCCGCGACCTGAACCCCGACGCCGTCACCTACGTCGACCAGCACCTGGCGAGGTTCGCTGCGACCTGCTCCTGGGCCCAGGTCGAACGCCTCATCGACGAAGCCATCACCCGCTTCGACCCCGCGTTGGCCGAGGAACGCCGCAAGCAAGCGGCAGAGACCCGGCACTTCGACATCGACTTCGACCGCGCCGGCACCGACGGCACCGTCCCGTTTCACGGCGAGATCGACCTCGCTGATGCCCTCGACGCCGAACAAGCGCTGCGCCACCGCGCCCGCGAGCTCGCCGAGCTCGGCTGCACCGAGTCCTTCGATGTACGCCGTGCCATGGCCTTCGGCGAGATGGCCCGCTGCGACCTCACCCTCAACTACCTCCCCGAAACCGACAAAGATCCGGTGGTCGAGGAGACCGGCCTGCGTCCGCACACCCCGCGCGGGCGGACCGTGGACCTGACGGTCCACCTCTCCCAGGCCGCGGTCGAAGGCGTCAACCCCGCCGGCGCGGTGGGCCGGCTCGACAACACGCGCTCACCCGTGACCGCGGAACAGATCCGCGAATGGTGCGCCGCCGCGGGCACGATCATCGTCCGGCCCGTCATCGACGTCGCCGGCCACGAACCCACCGGCGCGTATGAGATCGCCGAACGCCAAGCCCGCCAGGTCCTGCTCCGGGACCAGACCTGCGTCTACCCGCACTGCAATCGTCCCGCCGAGGCCTGCGACCTCGACCACGCCATCCCGCACGCCAAGGGCGGCGTGACCTGTCCGTGCAACCTCGCCCCGGTCTGCCGCGGACACCACCGCTTGAAAACACACCGGGCCGGCTGGGCGTATCGGGTCCTCGCGCCCGGGGTCTATTACTGGCGTGCCCGCACCGGGCACCAGTGGCTGGTCACCCCCGGCGGCACCTACGCCCTCGACACCCAACCCTGCCCCGGACCTGTTAAGGCGGCTGACCCGCCACCCGACTAGCTCCCACGCCCCGCACCCCGCCGAACCCCACGACCGGCGGGGGCACAGGCATGTCCGGGGTTGAGGTGCGCACGTCGATGAGGGCTGATCAGCCCAGCGAGGCCCGCATCGCAGGGAAAGCCGTCTCCCGGAAACCCGCGCGGACGTACATGCCGCGCCCCGCTCCAGTCGCCATCAGCTCCGCCCTCCCGACGCCCGTCTGCCGCGCCCACGTCATCACCGCGTCGAACGCCGCCTGCCCGTAGCCCCGACCGCGGTGGTCGGGCGCGGTGCAGACGTTGCTGATGAGCACGTCGCGGCCGTCGGGCACGCCGGGAGACGGCGCGGCATCACGGATGGCGCCGGTGGCGCAGCTGACGACGCTGCCGTCGACCTCGACGACGGCGAGACAGTAGTCGGGGTCGTCGAGCCGTTCGACGAACCAACGGCGCGCGTGGTCCCGCCATTGTTCGCCCGCCCCGGCCACGCCCATCGCCGCGAACATCTCTGCTCGCAGGTCCACCAGCGCGTCCACGTCGGGAGTGGCCGCCTTCCTCACCATCGCCGTTGCCACGAGCCGAGCGTAGGGAGCCGGGCGAGAAAATCAGGCCGCGGACACAACCTCGCGGCCGGTCCGATCCATCACAGGGGTATGACGACGCCCGCCCCGCCCCGCACGGCATCCTTGTCGGCGGAGGTGGTGATGGATCCCGAGCAACAGTTCACGGACCTCTTCGCCGCCCTCTGGCCACGCCTCTACCGGACGGCGTACGGCGTCGCCGGCGACCGTGGGGCGGCCGAGGACGCCGTGCAGAGCGCGATGGCCAAGGCCTATGCCTCGTGGTGGCGGATCCGGAAGGCCGACAACCCCGAGGCATACGTCCGCCGGATGGTCATCAACGAGGTGATCGGCGCCCGGCGCAGCGGTTGGCGGCTACGGGAGCGGCCGCGCGAGATAGTCGAGCACGCCGACGCGCTGCCCTCGCCCGAGACGGGAGTCGCCGACCGCGACGCGGTGTGGACGGCCGTGCTCGCGCTGCCGGTGCGGCAGCGCGCCGTGATCGTCCTCCGTTACTACGAGGACCTGTCGGAGGCCGAGATCGCCGACGCGCTCGGCTGCAGCCGCGGCACCGTGAAGTCGCAGGCGTCCGCCGCCCTCCGGAACCTCCGGAGCGCCGGCATCGAGACCGAAGGAGACGACCGATGACCACCGACCTGCGCACCGCCCTTGCCGAGCGCCTCGACGCCGCTGAGCCGCCCCCGCCCGACCTCGCCCGCGTCCTCCACGACGGGACCACGCTCCGCCGCCGTCGCCGCGCGGTGGTGGCCGGAGCCTCCGGACTCGGGCTCGTCGTCGCCGCCGGTTCGGTCGGCCTCGCCACGCTGGGGGGAGGGAGCGACGGCACCGGGATCGACGAGAGCGCCTACGCGAGCCTCGGCGCGCTCGACTTCTCCCACGGTGTCCGCGCGTACGCCGATCCGGGCAACGAGATCCACCTCGGTGGTCGCACGTTCCCCGCCGACGACCTCGGCTGGCTGGACACCGATGCGGTCGCGACGCCCTACGGCATCGTGTTCTTCGACGAGGGCCGGCCGGGGCTCTTGCGGGAGACCGGCAACGTCGTCTCGCTCGACGACACTGCGCAGAAGGCGCCCGGGGGCTTCCACCCCACGGCCAAGGCCGACGTCACCGGCGACCTCGCAGCCTGGGCGACCTGGCGGGAGGGCGTCGCGACCATCACCGTGCGTGACATGGCGACCGGCAAGGATGTGGCGACCGTCGACGTGGAGTGCAGCAACACGGAGTGCACCGACGTCGTGATCGACGGCATCGACGGGGGTGCGGTCTTCGTCCGCGACGCGGAGGGCACGCGCATCTGGGACAGCGCCACGGGGGACTGGACCGACTTCGCCGGCCCAGAGACCCGGGTGGCGGACGTCCGCAACGGCGTCGTCCTGTACGACGGCCCGGCGCCCACCACTCCGGGGGACTGGCAGCCGGCGGCCGGTTCGATCGACGCCCAGCTCAGCCACGACGGTCGGCACGTCCTCGACTGGAGCAGCACGCTCGAGCCGGTCGATCCCAGGGACGACCCGATCGTGCTGGAGCAGGGGCCTGCGGACGGCATGGGCGCCGCGTGGTGGACCTTCGACACGGACGGGTCGGTGCTCGTGGTGACCGGGAAGAACTACGGCGACTTCACCGTCTACGACTGCAAGCTGCCGAGCGGCGCGTGCGTCGCGGTCGGGCCTCTGCGCACGACGAGCGGGGACCCGGAGTTCATCGGCAACGACATGTGACCTGACGTCTTCCGCCCACCGCGAGCGGGAGGAGGAAAACGATTCGTTCGTTGTCCGTGACAACGAATATGGTCGTGGCACCGATGACGACGACCACGAATGCTCCGGCTCCCGACCAGCGCGACCCGCTCGGCCCCGACCCGGACAATCCGCCTCCCGCCGGCGTCCACTCCCTCTGGCGCCTGCGCCACTACCTCCGCCCGCACAGCGTCTCGCTGGCGATCATGCTGTTCGCCTCGCTCGCGTTCGTCGGGGTGGCGGTGTCGATCCCGTTGGTGATGAAGGCGCTGATCGACGGCCCGATCACCGACCGCGACCTCGGCCCGGTGGTCCCGCTCGGGCTCTGCGTGCTGGCGCTCGGCGTGCTCGAGGCGTTCCTCGTCTGGTGGCGGCGCTGGGTGCAGTCCAACGCGGTTCTCCAGGTCGAGACCACGATCCGCGGCGACCTCTACGCGCACCTCCAGTCGCTGCCGATGAGCTTTCACAGCCGCTGGCAGTCGGGCCAGCTGCTCTCGCGCGCCACCACCGACCTGTCGGCGATCCGGCGGTTCTTCGGCTTCGGCATGGTGTTCCTGGTCATCAACATCGTCCAGGTCACGGCCGTGACGATCGTGCTGCTCTTCATGTACTGGCCGCTCGGCCTGGTCGTCGCCTTCACGTCGGTGCCGGTGGTCTGGCTGTCGATGCGCTTCGAGAAGAAGTACGTCCTCATCTCCCGGCGGGTCCAGGACGAGCAGGGCGACCTCGCCACCCGCGCCGAGGAGGGCGCGGTCGGCATCCGCGTCATCAAGGCGTTCGGCCGCAGCCGCTACATCGGCGACCAGTACGAGGACGCCTCCCGCAAGCTCCACGCCACCAGCATGGAGAAGGTCCGGCTCTCCGCCCGGTTCTGGACGTTCCTCGAGGTGATCCCCAACATCGCGGTCGCGATCGTGCTGCTCTTCGGCGCGATCGGCGTCGGCCGGGGCGACCTGACGCCCGGCGAGCTGGTCGCGTTCATCACCCTCATGCTGTCGCTCGTCTGGCCGGTCGCCTCGCTCGGCGTCATCCTCGCGATGGCCCAGGAGGCGATGACGGCCGCCGCACGCCTGCTCGAGATCTTCGACACCGAGAGCGCGATCGTGGGCGGCACCCGCACGATCGAACGGCCGCGCGGGCACCTGCGCTTCGAGCACGTCGACTTCGCCTTCCCCGACGCCCTCGACGAGCCGGTGCTGCGCGACGTCAACCTCGACGTGCGCCCCGGCGAGACCGTCGCGGTCGTCGGCGCGACCGGCTCCGGCAAGACCGCCCTCACCGCCCTCGTCCCGCGGCTGTACGACGTGACCGCGGGCCGCGTGACGCTCGACGGCGTCGACGTGCGCGAGCTCGACCTCGTGCACCTGCGCCGGCTGGTCGCCACCGCGTTCGAGGACCCCACGCTCTTCTCGATGAGCGCCCGCGAGAACCTCACCCTCGGCCGCGCCGACGCGTCGGACGCCGATATCGAGGAAGCGCTCGACGTCGCCCAGGCCGGCTTCGCGCGTGACCTGCCATGGGGTCTCGAGACCCGCATCGGCGAGCAGGGGATGGCCCTGTCCGGCGGCCAGCGGCAGCGGCTCGCGCTCGCCCGCGCCGTCCTAGCCCGCCCGGCCGTCCTCGTGCTCGACGACACGCTCTCGGCGCTCGACGTCCACACCGAGAAGCTCGTCGAGGAGGCGCTCCGGCGGGTGCTCGCCGAGACCACCGGCATCATCGTCGCCCACCGCGCCTCGACCGTGCTGCTCGCCGACCGGGTCGCCCTCCTCCAGGACGGCACGATCACCCACGTCGGCACCCACAGCGAGCTGCTCGCCACGGTCCCGGCCTACCGCGAGCTGCTCGCCGCCGACGCCAACGCCGACGAGGAGGTCGCGTCGTGACGACGTCCGAATGGCGGGGCATCGCCAAGACCGACGAGGACGAGCACGTCCTCGAGATCGAGCGCAGGTTCACCGGTGGGTCCGGCGAGCTCCTGCGCGAGCTGCTGGCGCCGTACAAGTGGGCCATCTGGGGCCTGGTCGGCATCGTCCTCGTGGAGAACGCCGCGCGGCTCTCGATCCCCTACCTGGTCAAGGAGGGCATCGACACCGGCATCCCGCCGATCCGCGCCGACAACGACCTCGGGCCCCTGGTGACGATCGTCGCGATCGTGCTGCTCGCGACGCTGACCCAGGCCATCACCCGCAACCTGTTCCTGGTGCGGTCGGGCCGGATCGGCCAGGACGTGCTATCCGAGGTACGGCGCCGCGTCTTCCGCCACTTCCAGAAGCTCAGCCCGGCTTTCCACGACGACTACACCTCCGGCCGCGTGATCTCGCGCCAGACCTCCGACGTCGACGCGATCTACGAGATGCTCGAGACCGGCTTCGACGGGCTGGTGACCGCGGCGCTCACGCTCGTCGGCACCGCCGGCCTGCTGCTGTTCCTCGACGTCAAGCTCGGCCTGGTCGCCCTGGTGTGCGGCCCGTTCCTCTTCTGGATCACCAACTGGTTCCGGCGCGAGTCGGCCAAGAGCTATCGCGTGACCCGCGAGAAGGTCGCGCTGGTCATCGTCCACTTCGTCGAGTCGATGGGCGGCATGCGCGCCGTGCAGGCGTTCCGCCGCGAGCCGCGCAACCAGGAGATCTTCGACGACGTCAACGACCAGTACCGGGTCGCCAACCTCAACGCGTTCCGGCTGATCGTCTGGTTCATGCCCGGCATCCGGCTGATCGGCAACGTCACGATCGCGGTCGTGCTGCTCTACGGCGCCTACCTCGCGTTCCACGGCGAGGTCACCGTCGGCGTGCTCGCGGCGTTCCTGCTCTACCTGCGGCAGTTCTTCGAGCCGATGATGGAGATCAGCCAGTTCTACAACACCTTCCAGTCGGCGTCGGCCGCGCTCGACAAGCTCGC
This sequence comes from Nocardioides thalensis, assembly GCF_013410655.1. Classification (NCBI taxonomy): domain Bacteria; kingdom Bacillati; phylum Actinomycetota; class Actinomycetes; order Propionibacteriales; family Nocardioidaceae; genus Nocardioides; species Nocardioides thalensis. The sequence goes on along the minus strand of NZ_JACCFP010000001.1, from coordinate 3,094,330 downwards.
GGGCGTGCTCCGCGAGGAGCCCGGCGTGCCCGAGCCCGAGCGGCCGGTGCGGCTCGGACAGGCGCGCGGCGACCTGCGCTTCGACGCCGTCGACTTCGAGTACGCCGAGGGCCGGCCGGTGATCGTGGGGCTCGACCTCGAGGTGCCCGCCGGCCAGACGCTCGCGGTGGTCGGCACCACCGGCGCCGGCAAGACGACGATCGCCAAGCTCGCCACCCGCTTCTACGACCCGACGGCCGGCGCGGTGCGCCTCGACGGCCTCGACCTGCGCGAGCTGACCTCCGACGACCTGCGCCGCAACGTGGTGATGGTGACGCAGGAGAACTACCTGTTCTCCGGCACCATCGCCGACAACATCCGGTTCGGCCGGCCGGACGCGTCGATGGCCGAGGTCGAGGCGGCGACCCGCGCGCTCGGTGCCCACGACTTCATCGCGGCCCTGCCCGACGGCTACGCGACGAAGGTCGCCAACCAGGGCGGCCGGCTGTCTGCCGGGCAGCGACAGCTGGTCGCGTTCGCGCGGGCGTTCCTCGCCGACCCGGCGGTGCTGATCCTCGACGAGGCGACGTCGTCGCTCGACGTGCCCTCCGAGCGGCTGGTCCAGCAGGCGCTGCAGACCGTGCTCGCCGGCCGCACGGCGGTGATCATCGCCCACCGGCTGTCGACGGTCGAGATCGCCGACCGGGTGATCGTGATGGAGCACGGCCGGATCGTCGAGGACGGAGCCCCCGCCGACCTGGCCGCCGCCGGCGAGGGCAGGTTCTCCGACCTCCACGAGGCGTGGCTCGACAGCCTCGCCTGAAACGCGACCAAAGTCGCTGGTGGCTCCTCCGCCCGTTGCCTAGGGTCGGGGCCGTGCCAGCCATCGACGCCCGAGGACTGACCAAGAAGTACGGCGACACGACCGCCGTCGACGACGTGACGCTGGCCGTCGCCCCCGGTGAGTTCCTCGGCGTCCTCGGCCCCAACGGCGCCGGCAAGACCACCCTGCTGGAGATGATCGAGGGCCTGCGGCGGCCCGACGCGGGCTCGGTCACGGTGCTGGACGAGCCGGTGTGGCCGCGCAACCCGGCGCTGCAGACCCGGATCGGCGTACAGCTCCAGGCGTCGTCGTTCTTCGAGCGGCTGACCGCGCGCGAGCAGATCCACACGTTCGCCTCGTTGTACGGCGTGGCCGCGTCGGTCGCCGACGAGTGGCTGGCGCGGGTCGGGCTCACCGACAAGGCCGGCACCCGCGTCGAGGACCTGTCCGGCGGTCAGGCGCAGCGGCTGTCGATCGCCTGTGCGCTGGTCCACGACCCGGAGGTGGTGTTCCTCGACGAGCCGACCGCGGCGATCGACCCGCAGGCGCGGCGCAACCTGTGGGACCTGCTGTCCGGCATCAACGACAGCGGCCGCACCGTCGTGCTCACGACCCACTACATGGACGAGGCCGAGGCGCTGTGCGACCGGGTCGCCGTCATGGACCACGGCCGCGTGCTCCAGGTCGGGCCGCCGGCCGAGCTCGTCGCCGGGACGCCGGACGCCGACCGGCTGGAGGACGTGTTCCTCGCCCTGACCGGACGGGAGTACCGCGAGTGAGGTCCTCCGCCTTCCGTGCGCTCTCCGTCGCGATCCTCAAGGGCTTCCTGCGCGACCGGGCCGCGGTCTTCTTCGCGATCGTCTTCCCGCTGATGTTCCTCGTGCTCTTCGGCGGGCTGTTCTCCGACCAGGGGCAGTCCGAGGTCGACATGATCCAGGTGGGCGAGGTGCCGCTGCTCGAGGAGCTCCCTGGCGATGCGCGCGAGGCGTTCGACGACACCTTCGAGGTGACCCGCTCCGACGACCTCGCCGCGGCGCTCGAGGAGGTGCGCAAGGGCGACGCCGACGTCGCCGTCGAGCAGCAGGGCGACACGCTGGTGGCGCACTACACGGCGACCGACCAGGTCAAGGCCGCCGTCACCCAGGGCACGCTGCGCGCGTTCGTCGACGGCGCCAACGTCGCCGCCACCGGCCGGCCGCCTTCCTTCCACCTCGAGACCGCCGCGGTCGAGGACGACTCGCTGACCACGATCCAGTTCGTCACGCCGGGCCTGCTCGGCTGGGCGATCGCGATGAGCGCCGCGTTCGGCGCCGCCGCGACGCTCCAGGGCTGGCGGCAGTCCAAGCTGCTCCGGCGCCTCCAGCTGGCGCCGGTGTCGACCGGCACGATCGTCGGCGCGCGGGTGGCGGTCACCGTCGCGGTCGCGCTCGGACAGCTGGCGATCTTCCTCGGCGTCGGTGCGGCCGCGTTCGGGCTGACGCTCACGGGGTCGTGGTGGATGGCCGTCCCGCTCATCGTGGTCGGCACCCTGTGCTTCATGGCGATCGGGCTCCTCGCCGGCGCGATCGCGAAGAGCACCGAGGGCGCGGTCAACATGGCCAACTTCTTCGTGCTGCCGATGGCGTTCCTCAGCGGCTCGTTCTTCCCGCTCGACGACGCGCCCACCTGGCTCCAGCGCGTCTCCGACCTGCTGCCGCTCAAGCACCTCAACGAGGGCATGCTCGACGTGATGGTCCGCGGCCAGGGCCCCGGCGCGGCCGCCGTACCCCTGCTGGTGCTGGCCGGGTTCGCCGTCGTCGTGACCGTCCTCGCCGCTCGGCTGTTCCGGTGGGAGACCGCCTGAGCGCCTGCGGCTACCGTGCCTTGGCGTCGAACGCGAGCGTCCGGTGGCCGATCCGGACCCGGGTGCCGTGGACCAGCACCAGCTCGCCGCCGGGCGGCATCCGCATCCAGTCGTCGGTCTGCGGCACGTGCACGTAGGTGCCGTTGGTCGACACGTTGTCGACGAGCACGGCGTCCGGCCCGCGCAGCTCCACCCGCGCGTGCACGCGTGAGACCTGGTTGGACGTGTCGATGACCGGCAGCGCGCGGAACGCGCCGGAGCGCACCCGCTCGTCGCTCGCCGGGTCGCGGCCGAGGAGGTAGGGCACGTCGAGCTGGTAGACCGAGCCGTCGTCGAGCACGACCACGCCGAGCGGCTCGCGCGCCCGCGCGACCTGGCTGGAGTCGTCGACGATCGGCAGCGGCTCGAAGCTCTCGTCGTCGAGGTCGTCGAGGAGCACCGACTGGAAGCTGACCTCCTCGGGCACGTACGGCGGCGGCAGCGGCCGCCCCGAGGACTGGCCGGGCGCCGGCGGGACCACCGGGATCGAGTCGGCCGTCGGTGGTGGCGAGGGCGGTGGCGGAGGAGGCGGCTGCGTCGCTCGCATCTCCTCGACCTCCGCGATCCGGGACAGCATCGAGTCGTCGGCGGGCTCGGCGGCCGGCCCGGTGACCAGCAGCGCCCCCGCGGGGACCACTCCGTCGTGCAGGCGGTACGGCGAGCCGGGGTCGGGCGTGGTCGCGCCGGGCAGCGCGACGGTGACGCTGCCGACCGGCCACGGCACCAGCCGCTCGACCCAGGCGAGCGAGTCGGCGCCGGAGATGACGGTGTCGTCCACGGTCACCGTGACGTCACCGTCGACGAAGACCGACAGCCCGGTGTCGTGCGGCGCGAGGGCGGCGAAGCCGGGGGAGTCGTCGGTCGCGGTCGAGAGCAGCATCGCGTAGCCGCGCACGAGCTGCCGCCCCTGCCCGCCGTTGGCCGCCACCATAGCCGCGTGGTCGACGTACGGCCGCACTACGTCGGGGTCGCTCGACCCGACGAGCAGCACGACCGGTCCGATCCGTGCGAGCGTCCCGTCGCCCGGTCCGGGCACGACGATGCTGGACGCCCAATCCTGTGCCGAGGTCCTCACGACACACGATCCTTCCACCGAACCTCGGTCCGTGGGGCAGGAAGGTGCCATGCTGTACCGGTGGACGGGATAGCCGACTACGAATTCGAGCGCCCGCTGGGGGAGTCCAACTACGGCACCAACTACCTGGCGCGCACTCCCGCGCGGCTCGGCATCGACGCCGACCACGTCGTGGTCAAGGTGATCGCCGGCCCGACGTCCGACGACGCGTTCCGGCGCGCCACCCGCGAGCTGAAGCACTTCAGCGTCGCCGACAGCGACCGCCTGGTCGAGGTCTACGACGCCGGCCGCCACGGCGGCGCGTTCTACTACGCGATGGAGTTCCTGCCGATGGGCTCGCTCGAGAGCCCGGCGTCGCCGCTCGACTCGGGGCGTGCGGTCGCCGCCGTTCGCGACGCGGCACTCGCCGCGCACGCCCTCCACGAGCGCGGGATCGCCCACCGCGACATCAAGCCCGCCAACATCCTGATCGCCGACGACGGCGGCCGGCTCGCCGACCTCGGCCTGTCGCAGCTGCTCGCGCCCGGGATGGTGATGACCGGCCTCGGCCGGATCGGGCTGGAGTACACCGACCCCGCGATCATGACCGGCGCCCAGGCGTCCCGGGCCAGCGACATCTGGTCGCTCGGCGCCTGCCTGCACTTCGCGCTCACCCGGCGCGGGGTGTACGGCGACAGCCTGCCTGCCGAGCCGTTGCTGCTGGTGCGCGCGATCCTCGCGACGAAGCCGATGATCGCCGACGACCTCCCCGGCCCGGCGCGCGACCTGATCTCGGACTGCCTCGACCCGGACGTCACGCGCCGGCCGCGTACGGCGGACGAGGTCGCCGAGCGGGCGACCGCCATCGCGTCGACGATGTCAACGTGATCGTCCTCGCGACGGAAATTTCTGCGGACCCGCAGGTCCAGACCACTTCGCCGCCGTACGATTCCGGCGACCGCTAGGTCGCGCGCTGAAGGGACAACCGATGGAACTGCACGAGAGCCTCTACGCACTGGGCCAGGCCCAGGGCCGCGAGCTGTTCAACGACGCCGACAGCTTCCGCGGCGCGCTGGACGACTGGCTGGACGAGGAGGCCGCCACGACGGGCGACATCAACCTGCTCGTCGACGCGGTGCGCCTCGGCGCCTTCGGCTCGATGTCCTCCATGCTCGACAGCGGCGCCGACTCCGACCGAGCGATCGCCGACGCCGGTGCCCGGCTCGCCCGTGACCGCGGCAGCGCCGACGTGGGCGGCGCGATGTGGGCCCTGTCCGTGCTCGGTTACGCGATCGGCAGGGTCTCCGAGGGCCAGGTGCGCACCTACCAGTCCCAGCACGCGTCGCGGCAGGTCCCGCCGCCGGGCACCGCCGTGCCGCCGGCCGCCGGCGCGCCGACCGCGGTGAAGCCGCAGACGCCCGCCGGTCCGCCGCCGGTGACGCAGCGGCCGGGCGCCACGCCCCCGGCCAACCCGGTCTGGCCGAGCTCCGGTGGCAACCCGACCGCGGTCCCGGGCCAGACCCCGCCGCCCCCGGCCCCGACGCCGGCGCAGCCGGCGTACGGCGGGAGCTTCCCGCCGCCCCCGCAGGGCCCGCAGCCCACGAAGGGCAAGAAGAGCCCGTTGGTGCCGATCCTGGTCGGCCTGGTGGCGCTGCTCGTGATCGCGGCCGGCGTCGTGGGCGCGATCGCGCTTACCGGCGGCGACGACGAGAAGAAGGACGACCCGACGGCCGACGGCAGCGAGACGCCCGACACCGGCGAGCCGGACCTGACCCCGGAGGGCATCACCGAGCGCTACAGCGCGCTCGCGCAGAGCATCGCGTCCGGCACCAGCCTCAAGGAGTGCACGCCCGCCGACTCGCTCGCCGCCGGCGAGGAGGAGAAGCTCGACTGCACCGTCAGCACCGGCACCCTCGTGCTCACGACCTACTCCGACGAGGCCGACATCAACGCCGCGCGCACGAAGGCGATCAACCTCGCGGAGGGCCACCTGACCAACCAGGTCGACTCCGGCTACTTCTCGTTGTTCGACCCGACCGACGCCGAGGACACCTCGCGCCCGGCCTCGCTCTACTGGGACAGCAAGGCCGCCACCCAGTCCGCCCTGCTGACCGCCGCCAACGGCAGCGACGCCGACGCGCTGCTCACCGCGTGGAAGGCGACCACCCCGACCGTCGACGAGCCGACCCGGATCATGTCGCCGGAGCTCCAGGCCCTCGCCGACCAGTTCAGCATCCGCCGCTGCGAGCGGATCCCGACGCTCTACCAGGGTGAGCTCGAGGAGTCGCAGTGCGTGCGCAACGGGAAGTCGGTGTGGGTCGCCGAGTTCGCGGAGGAGAAGGACTTCCGCGACTACCGCGCGCTGGCCAAGCAGCTGTCGAAGCAGGACCAGTACCCGGTCGACTCCTACTGGTGGGACACCAACGACGCCAGCCAGACCGAGCAGGGCAAGATCTACGGCTACACCGACGACTCCAACAACGGCGTCCTGTACTTCGACGACCTCGACTGCCTCTGCTACGTGCAGGCCTACGACAACGGCGACGGCAACCCGGTGGCGCTGTGGAAGTCCTACTTCAACGTGGAGTGACGCGCTAGCGGGCTGCTAGAGCTCGGAGCGGGCCAGGATCGCCATGGTGGTGTCGTCGCCGCCGACCCTGGCCGGCTCCTCCAGCCACGCCGGCAGCTGCTCGCCGATCCAGTCCAGTCCGCGGCTGCGGCCGAACTCGACGAGCTGTTCGCCGGTCTGGCGCCACCAGCCGTCGGCGTCGACGCGTGAGTTGCCGAACCCGTCGGAGCACAGGAACGCCAGCACGGTCTCCTCGACCCGGGTGTCGAGCACGGCGACCCGCAGCGCGCTGAGCGGGTCGGGCTGGCACAGCGAGCTGGTGTGCACCCCGTCGAGGTGGGGGTCGTCCGGCAGCGCACGACTGGCGGTGCCGTGGCGGTCGACGACCACCGAGTCGCCGTCGCCGATCTGGAGGAAGACCATCAGGTCGCCGGCGACGGCGGCGGCCAGCAGGGTGGTGCCGTAGGCGCGCAGCGGGTCGGCCGCGGCGCCGTACTCGCCGAGCTCGATGTCGCTGTAGGGGTTGGCCTCGCGGTGGTGGGCGACCTTCGCGTTCCAGGTCTCGACGATCGCCGCGGCCGCTGCCCGGACGAGCGCCTCCGTCTCTGCGGCGTCGTCGCCCAGCTGCGGCACCAGCCGGCGCAGCACCTCGACCGCGCTGACCGCCGCCAGCGCGGCGCCGGTGTCGCTGCGGAAGTGCAGCCGGTGGCCGTGGCCGTCGGCGACCGCCACCACCGCCTGGTCGCCGTCGCTCCAGGTGAGCACGGCGTCCTGCAGCGGGAGTCCGTCGCGGAGGTGGACCGAGCCGATCGTCGTGCCCGACAGCGTCGTCCAGACCTTCGGCCGCGGACGGGTCGCCTGCGGGTCCGGATCCGTCATCCCAGCGTGCTCCAGATCGGGTCACCGATCGGGCTCGGGGGCGGCGTGGCCGTCGTACCGCCGCCGACGACGGGGCGCGAGGCGACCTTGCTGGCGGCCTTGGACGCCCAGACGATGTACTCGACCAGCTGCTCGGGGTTGTCCGCCCGCAGCAGCGGCACGTCCTCGTCGCCGATGAACCGGCGCAGCGAGTGCATGTCGGCGTCGCGGCCGACGCCGAGGGCGAGACGGACGGCGGTCGCGCCCCACCGGTTGTTGAGCAGCGACTGGAGGCCCTCGGCGAACGTCGTGCCGCTGCTCTGCGTCGGCCGGCCGTCGGAGACCAGGATGATCGCCGGCGGGTAGGCGCTGTGGGACTCGTCGAGCTGGGAGAGCTTGTCGGTGAGCGCGACCAGCGCGCTGCCGAGCTCGGTGAAGCCGCGGGGGACCGCCTCTAGCCGGCTCCAGTGGACCTGGTCGACGGGGGTCGGCTCCTCGATGACCCAGCGCGGCTCGTTGGCGAACGCGAGGACCCGGATCAGCAGCTCGGCGTGCGGGTTGGCGCGCGCCTCGTCGCGCAGGTGCGGCAGCACCTCGGTGATGGCGTTGTTGAGGGCCTGGATCCGGCCGCCGCGCAGCATCGACCCGGAGACGTCGAGCACGAAGATGAAGTGCAACGGCTTGCGCGCCAGCGCGCCACCCAGGCGGTCACTCATGGCTATAGATTGTCATGCATGGTCCTGGCGGAGGGTGAAGTCGTGGATCTCGGGCCCCTCGGCCATGCCCGCGTCACGTCGCTCCTCGGACAGGGCGGGCAGGGCTACGTGTTCGAGGTGCGCCGCGAGACGGGCGAGCCGCTCGCCCTGAAGTGGTACAAGCCCGAGAGCGCGACCACGGAGCAGTACCAGGAGATGCAGCAGCTGGTGGAGATCGGATCGCCCCACCAGCGGTTCCTGTGGCCGTTGAGCATGGCGCGCGTCCCGACGCAGCCGAGCTTCGGCTACGTCATGCACCTGCGCGACCCGCGGTTCCTCGAGCTGAGCTTCCTGCTGCTCAACGCCGACCGCGACGGCAACCCGCTCGACGTGTCGTTCGCCTCGATCATCCAGCTGTGCCGGCAGCTGAGCTACAGCTTCCTGCGGCTGCACGCGCGCGGGCTCTGCTATCGCGACATCTCTTTCGGCAATGTGTTCTTCGACCCCGCCAACGGCGACGTGCTGATCTGCGACAACGACAACGTCGGCATCGACAACGGCACCGGGCGGGTCCTCGGCACGCCGTACTTCATGGCGCCCGAGGTGGTCCGCGACACGACGTACCGCACGCTCCCCAACACCGACACCGACCGGCACTCGCTGGCCGTGCTGCTGTTCTACTCGCTGTTCCTCGGCCACCCGCTCGAGGGCGCGCGCACCGACAGCGGGATGCGCGACGCGCACTGGCTGATGACGCACTTCGGCACCGATCCGCTGTTCTGCATGCACCCGGAGCGCACCGACAACCGGCCGGCCGAGATCGTGCAGAAGTACTGGGGCATCTACCCGCAGTTCCTGCGCGACCTGTTCGTGCAGGCGTTCGTCGACGGCCTCGACCGTCCGGGCGCCCGTGTCACCGAGGGGCAGTGGATCAAGGCGATGGACCGGCTCCGCGACGGGCTGATGACCTGTCCGTCGTGCGGCACCACCAACTTCTGGACGCCGGAGGAGCGCGGGCTCACCTGCTGGCACGACCAGACGCCGCTGCAGCCGTCGTACCTCATGCAGGTCGGGCGCCGCACCCTCGTCGTCGGCCCGCAGGCCGAGATCCGCACCGACCACCTGACCTCCGGGGTCGACCGGCCCACCGTGCTCGCCAAGGTGCGCCAGCACCCGACCGAGCCCGGCCGGTGGGGCCTGCACAACGCGTCCGACTTCTCGTGGCCGGTGTCCTACCCGGGCCAGGAGCTCGTGCTCGAGCCCGGCCGGACCATCGAGCTGGTGGCCGACGCGCGGATCCAGATCAAGAACGCCACGGTTCACGTACGGCGGCCGTAGTCGGCCGTCACTCGAACCAGATGTCGCTGGTCACCAGTGCGACCAGGTCGTCGTGGCCGAGGAGCGGCGTGTCCCGGTCGGGGTCGCCGGGCTGGGTCGAGCTGACGGTGATCCACCAGTGGTCGGTCGTCACGATGTCCGCCCATGTGTGGAGCTCGCCCAGCTCCTCGCCGGGACTGGCGTAGTCGTTCGTCGACACCCAGGAACCGTCTGCGAGCTGCGTGCAGGTCGGGAAGGGTTGCGGCCGCGTGCAGTGCGGCGCGTGGCGGTTGGCCCAGCAGGCCTCCGACTGCGCGCACGTGAAGTACTCGTGATCGGTACGCCACGCGCTGCAGGCACGGAAGACGGGGTCGTTCATCTGCGCGTTGGTGGGGGAGCCCTCGGTGAGCATCGCCCGGGTGCACCCCTCGGGCCGGGGCCCGGGATCGGGGACCGAGTCGGCCGGCGGCGGGGTGTCGTCGTAGAGCTCGGCCACCACCACGGCGTCCTCGAGCGTGAGCTCGACCGTTGCTGGTCCATCCTCGACGGGCTCGGCCACGCTGACGTCGGTCACCTCGCCCTCCGGCAGCACCGCGGCCAGCCGGTCGCGGATCACGTCCAGGGACGCGAGGTCGCGCTGCCCCGCGGCGGGCGCCGTCGCGACGGTGAGGTCCTCGGCGATCGTCGGCTCGGAGCCGCTCGGGAGGAGCGTCACGCCTGCCGCAAGCGCCGTAGCGACCGCGGCCGCCGTACCGAGACTGAGCGCCACCCGGCGGCGTCGTAGTGAGCTCCGACCCCGGGCCACGCCTGCGGCCAGCAGGCGCTCCACGTCGGGCGCCAGGTCCTCGGTCGACCGCTCCAGCAGGGCGGTGAGGTCGTGCTCGTTCATTGCAACGCTCCGTCCCGCATCCGCGCCAGCGCGCGCATGCTCCGGTTCCGAACCGCCCCGGGAGAGAGACCGAGCAGCTTCGCGACGTCTTCGACGGACAGGTCGTCGAGGTAGCGCAGCACCAGGACCGCCCGGTCCAACGGGGAAAGCCCGGCCAGCGCGGCGTGCAGGCTCACCCGCACGTCCGAGCTTTCGGCGTGGTCGATCGACACGCGGTCGGGCAGGTCGTCCGACGGCCTCTCGGTGCTGCTTCGGCGCCGGCGCTCACTGATGAAGGTGCGCGTCAGCACGGTCTGGGCGTACGCCGCCGGGTTGTCGAGGCGTGGCCCGAGCCGCCGGTGCATCCGCACGTAGACCTTCGCGAGCGTCTCCTGGACGAGATCCTCCGCCTCGGTCCGGTGGCCGCAGAGCAGCCACGCCGACCGGTAGAGGTGAGGGGTCCGCGCACGCGCGAACTCCTCGAAGTCGTCAGGCACAGGCTCGATCATGTCTCTCCGGGGTGTAGGTGACACCCCGTATGACGCAACGGGCGCCTCGCCGTGTCACACCTGAGTTCGGGAACTCGGTTGACCGCCGCCCGGGCGGCGCCTGTCATGGGACGGTGACGCCGCGGAAGGTGGTCCTCGTCGAGGGCAACAGCGACCGGGTCGCGCTGCTGACCCTCGCCGCGCGACGGGGTCGCGACCTCGCCGCCGAGGGTGTCGAGGTGGTCAGCATGGGCGGCGTCACCAACACCCGCTCGTTCGCGCTGCGCTATGGGCCCGACGGCCTCGGCGTCCCGCTGGCCGGGCTCTACGACGCCCCCGACGAGGCCAAGGTGCGCGGCGGGCTGTCGGCCGCAGGGCTTCCGGTCTCCGCCGACCCTGGCGGCCTGGCCGAGCTCGGGTTCTTCGCGTGCGTCGCCGACCTCGAGGACGAGCTCATCCGCGCGCTCGGCCTCGACGGCGTGGACGAGGTCATCGCCCGTGCCGGCGAGCGACGGTCGCTCGCGCTGCTCGCGGGCATGCCGGCCCAGCGCGGCTGGACCCGGCTCGCGGTCGTCCGGCGGTTCCTGGGCAGCCAGGGCGGTCGCAAAGCGCGGTACGCCGCTCTCTTCGTCGACGCGCTGGAGGACCATCGGGTGCCGGCGCCGCTGGCGGCGGTGCTGGATCGGGTGTGACACCGTGTGCACGCGTCGACAGTCTGCATGTTCTCGAGAGATCGGAGTGAGTGCTTTGGCCACGCAAGAGGACTACGGCTGGGTTCATGACGTCCTGTTCGAAGCGGCCTGCGTGACAGCGGTGGCCGGCGGGACGCGGGACGGTGTGCTGGCCGCCTTCGGCGCCGACGGGTCCGTCGAGGTCCCCGTCGAAGACGCGTTCGCAGACGAGGCTGATTACGTGTCGGTCGCCGAGGTGCCCGGCGGTGCGATCGCGGTTGAGCACAACGGGTTCCGTGGGTCGCTTCCCGAGGTGCTGGTCCGGGTGGCCGGCGGGGGCGTCACAGCGAGCATGTTCTGGAACGTCAACGACCTCACCGCGTTCAGCTGCGTGCGAGACGGTGTCGTGGTTGCCACCGTTGACATGTACGACGCGGACCAGGCGGACAACGTGGACCTGCCCGACGAGCTCCGCGAGCTCTTCGCGTCGGCGGATCGGGACGACGCCGACCTGCACGCGACCGGCATGGCGATGGTCGAGACGTTCACCGGAGTCAAGGTGCCCGCGGACGTCGTCGAATCCATGACGACCGCCCACCCGATCGGTTGACGATGTCCCCGCCGAACGCGGGGTTCGGCGGGGTTCAGGGCGTGGTCGCTACTCGTCGGGCGGGTCGACCGAGTCGGTCGTGGTGGTGCCGGGGCAGGGACGGGTGTCGAGGGCGTAGGTGCCGCCGGGGGTGACCAGCCACTGTTCACCGGTGCGGCCGCGCCAGAAGTAGACGCCGGGGGCGAGGACCCAGTAGGCCCAGCCGTGCCTATGGGTCTTCAACCGGTGGTGGCCGCGGCAGACCGGCGCCAGGTTGCAAGGGCACGTCACGTCGCCCTTGGCATGGGGGGTTACGTGGTCGAGATCGCAGGCCTCGGCGGGACGAGTGCAGTGCGGGTAGACGCACGTCTGGTCCCGGAGCAGGACCTGGCGGGCTTGGCGTTCGGCGATCTCGTAGGCGCCGGTGGGTTCGTGGCCGGCGACGTCGAGGACGGGCCGGACGATGATGGTGCCCGCAGCGGCGCACCATTCGCGGATCTGTTCCGCGGTCACCGGGGTGTGGGTGTTGTCGAGTCGGCCCACGGCGCCGGCGGGGTTGACGCCTTCGACGGCGGCCTGGGAGAGGTGCACGGTGAGGTCCACGGTCCGCCCGCGCGGGGTGTGCGGACGCAGGCCGGTCTCCTCGACCACCGGGTCGGTGGGGTCGGTGAGGTAGTTGAGGGTGAGGTCGCAGCGGGCCATCTCGCCGAAGGCCATGGCGCGGCGCACGTCGAGGGGTTCGGTGCAGCCGAGCTCGGCGAGCTCGCGGGCGCGGTGGCGCAGCGCTTGTTCGGCGTCGAGGGCATCGGTGAGGTCGACCTCGCCGTGCAGGGGGACGGTGCTGTCGGTGCCGGCGCGGTCGAAGTCGATGTCGAAGTGCCGGGTCTCCGCGGCCGCGGCGCGTCTGGCTTCGGCGAGGTCGGGGTCGAAGCGGGTGATGGCTTCGTCGATGAGGCGTTCGACCTGGGCCCAGGAACAGGTCGCAGCGAACCTCGCCAGATGCTGGTCCACGAACGCGACGGCCTCCACGCCGAGGTCGCGGGTGCAGTCGGCGATCCGCAGGCCCTTCCACACCGGCACGTATCCGTCCAGGACGCCGGCCCAGACCTGGGGGAGGCGGTGGGAGAGCTCCACGACCTGCCCGACGTAGTTGCGGACCGAGTCGATGCCGCGGGCGAGGATGGCGCCGAGCTCGAGGACGGCGAAGTCGGAGATCAACGGCGCGCCCTCACCCGCCAAGGGGAGCCCGGTGTCCAGACCGCGTTCGGTGAGCGTGGAGGCGTCCTCCGGCACGGCGACGGTGTGCTGCATGGCCCATTCGGCGATGTCGCGGACCTCGCCGAGCTGTTGGTCGGTGATGATCCTCCGGCGCTGTGCGATTCCTTTCAGCAGTTCGTCGGCGCGGGAGAGCGGGGCCTCGGTCAACGGCGCGTCGACGGTGCCGGCCGGGGGTGCGGCCGGGAGGTCGAAGAGGGGTGCCATCCCGAGATCCATGACCCCTATTGAACTACCGGGGACCGACACAACCAGACGCCGGAAACCCGCTTGTGGACAGGGGATTCTCGATCATTGCCTGTGGACGGGAAGTGGGTCTCGATACGCCCGCGCGCTAGCGCGCACGGGCTACTCGACCACCCTGAACACGGCTCCTCGACCACCCAGGACACGGCTCCTCGACCACCCTGGATCGGTGGTTTCGAGGCTCGGCCGTGGCCGGCCTCGCACCTCAACCACCGACTGCCGTGTCCGTCGTACCGCAACCACAGAACGACGACCCGAAGCAACCCGAAGCCGACGCAGTAGAGCAACCAAGCACCGCGACCGAAGCGGCGCGCAACCACGTAAATCTGGAATCCCTGGCAGCGGAGGGGTCTCGTGACGGCCGTGGACGGCCTCCTCGACCACCGGGAAGGGGTCTCGTGACGGCCGTGGCCGGCCTCCTCGATCCCCTGGTCGACCGAGGCCTACTCGGGTTGCTGGGTGTCGGTGCGGATGCCCTGGGTGCGCTGACGGACGGCTTCGACGTCGGCACCCTGGTGGAAGCGGTAGCGATCCGTGCCGGCGAAACAGAGCGCGAAGAGGCCAAGGACGATGACGCCGACGATGATCCAGAAGAACATGGGTGCCTCCAGTGGCTTGAGTGGTGAATCTACCCGCGCCCTGGCCGCGCCAACCACGACTTTCAGGCGGATGGCATCCTCACGCCCATGATGCGCCGCGAGCTCCAGGACGTCCCCGGCGTCCGGTTGGTCCCTGACCGGGCGACCGGAGTCGGGGCGCTGGTCCTCGCCGGCTCCAGCGGCCGGGTGGACGAGGAGCGGGCCGCTCTGCTGGCGCGCCACGGTGCGCTGGCCGAGTCGGTCCAGTGGTTCGGTGGGCCGGGACAGCACGACGGGCCGTGGGAGATCGCGCTGGAGCTGTTCCTCGGGCGCGTCGACGACCTTGCCGAGGACTGCGACCGGGTCGTGGTGCTGGGCACCTCGTTCGGCGCGGAGGCGGCCCTGCTGACCGGAGTGCACAGCGACCGGGTGTCGGCGGTGGTCGCGTTCGCGCCCTCCGACGTGGTGTGGACCGGGGTGACCGGCGACGGCCGGGCCACGTCGCACTGGACCCTCGGAAATGAGGCCCTCGCCTGCGTGCCGTTCGTCGACGACTGGGAGCCGGCCGGCGACCCGCCGGCGTACGTCGACTTCTACCGCGCGTGCCGGGCGCGGTTCCCGGAGAAAGCGGCCGAGGCGGCGATCCCGGTCGAGCGGATCCCCGAGGTCGTGACCGTCGCGGGCGGTGACGACCAGGTCTGGCCGGCGGTCGAGCACGCCGAGTCGATCGCGGTACGGCGCCGACGGCACGGCCTCGCCACCATCGTGGTCACCGACCCCGAAGCCGGCCATCGCACCGTGCTGCCGGGCGAGCCGGTCGTCGCCGCCGGGGCGCGGATGGCGCGCGGCGGGACGGAGGAGGCCGATCGCCGCCTCGGCCGCGCGGCGTGGGGGCACATCCAGGCGCTGCTGTGACCGCTTAGCTGGCCTTGCGGGCGGCCGTCTTCTTGGTGGTCGACTTCTTCGCCGTCTTCTTCGAAGCAGCGGACTTCTTCGAGGCCGCCTTCTTGGCCGGCGCCTTCTTGGCAGCGGACTTCTTCGACGAGGACGACTTCTTCGCGGCGGGCTTCTTCTCCTCGGCCGGCGCCTCGCCGCGCGAGGTCTTGGCCGCGTCGACGGAGCGCTGGAGCGCGGCGAGCAGATCGACGACCTCGCCGCCGGTCTTCGTCGAGGTGGGCGTCCGCTGGATCTCGCCGCCCTCGATCTTGGCCTTCACCACGGCCTGCACGGCCTCGGCGTAGTCGTCCTCGAACTCGTCGGGGTCGAAGTCGCCGGCCAGGGTCTCGACGAGCATCTGCGCCATCTTGACCTCGGCGTCCTTGACCTCGCCGGTCTCGATGTTGAAGTCGGGCTTCCGGATCTCGTCGGGCCACATCATCGTCTGCATGACGATCACGTCGTCGCGCACCCGCAGGACCGCGGTCGTCGTCCGGTTGCGGATCGCGACGGTGACGACGGCCATCCGGTCGGCGTCGACGAGCGCCTGGCGCAGGAGGGCGTAGGGCTTGGCGCCGCTCGACTCCGGCTCGAGGTAGTAGCTCTTCTCGAAGAGCAGCGGGTCGATCTGCTCGCGCGGCACGAACTTCTCCACCGAGATCTCGCGCGACGACGACGTCGGCAGCTCGGCGAGGTCGTCGTCGGTGAGCACGACCATCTCGCCGTCCTCGGTCTCGAAGCCCTTGGCGATGTCGGCGTAGGGGACCTCCTCGCCGTCGATCGAGCAGACCCGCTGGTACTTGATGCGACCGCCGTCCTTGGCGTGGACCTGCCGGAACGACACGTCGTGGCTCTCCGTCGCGGAGTAGAGCTTCACCGGGACGCTCACCAGGCCGAAGGAGACGGCGCCCTTCCAGATCGCACGCATAGAGACGAGGGTACGCCGCCGAGGGGACATGATGGGCCGCGTGACCCTGCTCCCCATGCTCGCGACCGTCGGCAGCCACGTGCCGACGGGGGAGGGGTGGCTGCACGAGGTGAAGTGGGACGGCGTCCGCGCGCTGGCCACGCTCGCCGGCGGCGACGTCACCCTGACCAGCCGCAACGGCAACCGGATCACGGGTGCCTGGCCCGAGCTCGTGACCCCGCCCGACGGCCACGACGACCTCGTCGTCGACGGCGAGATCATCGCGCTCAACGAGCGCGGCGTGCCCGACTTCCGGGTGCTCGCGGAGCGGATCCACGTGCGCAAGGCCGCGCAGGTCGCACGGCTCGCCGAGCGGGTGCCGGCGACGTTCATGGTCTTCGACGTCCTGAGGTACGGCGGCCGCGACCTGACGCGGCTGCCGCTCACCGAGCGCCGCGAGGTGCTGGAAGGGCTGGAGCTGGGCCGGTGGCAGGTGCCGGCGACGTACGACGACGGGCCGATGCTGCACGACGCCACGAAGCAGCAGGGACTCGAGGGGATCGTGAGCAAGCGCAGCGACTCGCTCTACCGCCCGGGAGAGCGCACGTCACACTGGCTCAAGTTCGCGCACCGCCACCGCGCGTCGTACGTCGTGGGCGGGTGGCGCCCGCAGACCGGCACGTCCGACCGCCTCGCCGCGCTGCTGGTGGGGGAGCCGACCGCCGAGGGCCTGCTCTACCGCGGCCGCGTCGGCAGTGGCATCGGCGCCAAGCAGTCGCGGGCGCTCACCGAGCTGGTGGCCTCGCTCGGCCGCGCGACCAGCCCGTTCGCCGACGAGGTGCCGAAGGTCGACGCCGCCGGGACCCATTGGCTGGATCCCGTGCTCGTCGTCGACATCGAGACCCACGGCCACGGCTACGAGCGGCTGAGGCAGCCGTCCTTCCAGGGCGTGCGTTCCGATCTCTCACCCGACGACCTACGGTGGGGCCCGTGAGACGCCTCCTGCTCCTCGCCCTGGCCGGCCTGCTGCTGGGGGCGCTGCTCCCCGCGACACCGGCCTCCGCGGCGGCGAAGGACTGGCCCTGGCCGCTGCCCTGGCCCGACGTCGACGACGCGGCCGCGACCCAGCCGGCGGACGCGCCCGCCGCAGACCTGGCGTCCGGCGGCACCGTCCGCCTCGGTGGCGTGAAGGTCGAGCTGCGCGCCCGCACCCGGCAGGTGGTCACCTACAACCACCGCAGCGGCCACAGCGGGCGCATCTCGTTCTGGGTGAAGCGCAAGGGCACCTGGCACGAGCGGCTGAGCGCCACCGACGGCCGCATCGGGTACGGCGGGCTCGTCCCGCGCAAGGAGCGGCGCCAGGGGACAGGCACCACGCCGCTCGGCACGTTCGGGATGCCGTTCGCGTTCGGCATGCACCGCGAGCGCGACGCCTGGGACATCCGCTACCGCAAGGTCCGCAAGGGCGACTACTGGGTGCAGGACAACGCCTCCGACCACTACAACCGCTACCGCAACAAGAGCCAGGGCGGCTTCCGCTGGTGGCTCGACGGCGAGAACTCCTCCGAGCGGTTGCTCGACTACCGCGACCAGTACGAGTGGGCGATCGTCATGGACTTCAACTGGAACCAGGTGCGCTATCGCGGCTCCGGCATCTTCCTCCACGTCAACGGCTCCGGCGCGACCGCCGGCTGCGTGAGCGCGCCGCGGTGGTTCATCAAGCGCGTGATGAAGCACATCGACAAGGACAAGGGTCCGGTCATCGCGGTGGGCAGGTGACGCCTCCGGGCGAGGAGGTCCACGTCGACGTCGAGGGCCGCACGCTCAAGCTCTCCAACCTCGGCAAGGTCCTCTACCCGGCGACCGGCACCACCAAGGGCGAGGTGCTCGACTACTACGCGCGGATCGCGCCGGTGCTGCTGCCGCACCTCGCGGGCCGCCCGGTGACGCGCATCCGCTGGCCGCACGGGGTGCAGGACATGAGCTTCTTCGAGAAGAACGCCCCGGCCGGCACGCCGTCGTGGGTGCGCACGGCGAAGGTGCCGACGACTGGCTCGCGCGGCGAGAGCCGGTACGGCGACACGCTCGTCTTCCCTATCGTCGAGGACCTCGCGACGCTGATGTGGATGGCCAACCTGGCCGCGCTCGAGCTGCACGTGCACCAGTGGAGCGTCGACGAGGACGGCGACCCGGTCGGCGCCGACCGCGTCGTCATCGACCTCGACCCCGGCGAGCCGGCCGGTCTCCACGAGTGCTGCCAGGTGGCGCTGCTGGCGCGCGAGGCGCTCGACGAGCGCGGCCTCGCGGCGTACCCCGTGACCAGCGGCAGCAAGGGCCTCCACCTCTACGCGCCTCTCGACGAGCCGCTGCCGCCCGACGAGACGAGCGCGCTCGCCAAGGAGGTGGCCGAGGAGCTCCAGGAGGCGTACGGCGACCGCGTCACCGCGACGATGACGAAGGCCCGTCGGGCGGGGAAGGTGTTCTTCGACTGGTCGCAGAACGCGGGGTCGAAGACGACCGTCGCGCCGTACTCCCTGCGCGGCAAGGAGCGGCCGACAGTCGCGACGCCGCTGGGCTGGGACGAGGTCGAGGCGGGCGCCGAGGACGAGATGGAGCTCGGCCAGTTCTCGTTCACCGAGGTGCTCCAGCGCGTGGAGGAGTACGGCGACCTGTTCGCCGATGCCCTGCCCGGCTGACCGACGAGGCGGGGGACGTCAGGCGCCGCGGCGACGCAGCGAGTAGACGTCGAACTCCGCGACCTGGCCGGCGCCCTCGCTGACCGGGTCACCGGTGCCGGCGTCGAGCTCGTCGAGGGTGGCGTCGATGAGCAGCTGGAACTCCGGGGAGGGGTTGGTGACGCGCATCGGCGTCGGGGCGACCTTCCAGCCGTCGCGGCCGAGGTCGTTCATCAGCCTGACCAGGCTGGTGTTCTTCTCCGCGGCGAAGCCCTCGAACCCGTCGGCGGCCTCGATCAGGTAGACCGGCCGGGTGACCGCGAGCGCGACGTCGTCGTACAGCGGCACCCACAGGCGCGCGTACTCGTACGTCCGGTTCTTGCTCACATCATCAGTCTAGGCCGGTCCAGGCCCGGACTTGCGTTGCTTTTCGGTCACGCCGAGCGGAGCGGCCTCACTGCGACCGGGTCGACCACGTTGGCGAGGTCGAGTACGGCGCCGAGCACCGCGCCGTTGCCGACGATGGGCGGGGCGTCCACGACGTCGGCCACGATGCAGGTGACGTTGTCCCGGCTGCCGGCCTCGAGCGCCGCCTCGACGAGACGCGCGGTGGCCGTGCTGCGCGACGGGTCGCGCAGGATCTCGGCCAGGTCGTGGTCGGGCACCACGTCGGTGAGGCCGTCGCTGCACAGGAGCAGCCGGTCGCCGGCGCGCAGGTCGAGCCAGAGCAGGTCGGGCGTCGGCTCCGTCTGCGCGTCGAGCGCCTGGAGGACGACGTTCCGGTACGGCGAGGCCGCTGCCTCCGCGGTGGTGAGCCGCCCGGAGTCGACCATCGCCTGCACCATCGTGTGGTCGTGGCTGAGCTGGGTCAGCCCGCCGTCGCGGAACAGGTAGGCGCGGGAGTCGCCGAGATGGGCGAGGCCGAACCGGAGGCCGTCGGTGAGGACGGCGGTCAACGTCGTCGCCATGCCGGTGCGCGCGGGAACGGCCTCGACGCCGGCGGCGATCTGCGCATGGGATTCGCCGACCGCCCGCTGCAGCACGCGGAGCGGGTCGTAGCCCGGGTGCGCGAGCGCGCGGGCGCTGACGACGTACGACGTCGTGGCCGCCGCGACCTCACCGGCCGCGGCCCCGCCGACGCCGTCAGCGACGCAGAGCAGGTAGGGCCCGGCGAAGCCCGCGTCCTCGTTGTGGTCGCGCACGCGACCGGTGTCGCTCAGCGCGTCGTAGCGGAACTGCAGCATCGGGAACCACCCCTCTCGGGGCCATGCTGCCCCGCGTGCCTGTGAAACGGCTAGGTGCGGGCGAAGAGTTCCCTCAGGAGCTCAGGACCTGAAGCCGACCTGGCCGCTGACCGAGCGGCCGATCTCGACGTACGCCAGCTTGGCGGTCGGGACGACGATGACCTTGCCCTTGGCGTCGGTCAGGGAGAAGACGGCGGAGTCGTCGCCAGCGCCGAGCGCCTCGCGCAGTGCCGCGGTGATGTCCTCGGTCGACTGGTTGCTCTCGACGACGAGCTCGCGGGAGGCGTTCTGCACGCCGATCTTGACCTCGACGGTCATGTTCTCTCCTTGGTCACTGCACAGACGGGACGGTGGGAACGTTAGTCGGTGAGTGGGTAACCCCGGATGCCGCGCCACGCCAGGCCGGAGACGAGCGCCACGGCCTGCTCGCGGTCGAGCCCACCACCCTCGGTGAGCCAGAACCGGGCGCTGACCTGTGCCATTCCCACTAGCGAGACGGCCAGCAGCTTCGACGCGTCGGCGGGGAGGCCGGTGTCCTCGCCGATCACGGCCGCGATCATCTCGGCGCACTCGATGGTGACCCGCTCCACGTGGGCCCGCACCTCGGGCTCGTTGGTGAGGTCGGACTCGAAGACCAGCCGGAACGCGCCGGTGTCGTGGGCGACGTACCCGAAGAACGCGTCGATCGCCGCGGCGACCCGCTGCTTGTTGTCGTGAGTCGACTCCAGCGCCGCACGACAGTTGGCGATCATCGTGTCGCACGACGCGTCGAGGAGCGCGAGGTAGAGCTCGAGCTTGCCGGGGAAGTGCTGGTAGAGCACGGGCTTGGACACGCCGGCGCGCTCGGCGATGTCGTCCATCGCGGCGGAGTGGTAGCCCTGCGCGACGAACACCTCGAGCGCGGCGCTCATCAGCTGGGCCCGGCGCTCGCGGCGGGGCAGCCGCACGCCACGGGGGCGGTCGTCCACGTCGTACGACTCGGTCACCACTGGACCCTCCTGATCAAGCGCGTGCTACCCACGGGTAATGCGACGGTGAGCCTACTCCGTGCGACTTCGGGTCCGGATGACGGGACGTGGCGCGGTCGCCTTGGGCCCGCGGGCGACCATGGATGTTCCCGAGGGAACACCGGACGCAGCGTGCGTGTTGTGCGGTGCGTCTGCGTCAAGAGTCCGAACAGGAGCTATCCGTGAGTTTTCCCGCGCTGGTCGAGCCGGCCGACGAGCTGACCATCGACGAGGTACGTCGCTACAGCCGCCACCTGATCATCCCCGACGTGGGCATGACCGGGCAGAAGCGGCTCAAGAACGCCAAGGTGCTGGTCATCGGCGCGGGCGGCCTCGGCAGCCCGGCCCTGATGTACCTCGCGGCGGCGGGCGTCGGCACCATCGGCATCGTCGAGTTCGACGAGGTCGACGAGTCCAACCTCCAGCGCCAGATCATCCACGGCCAGTCCGACATCGGCCGCCCGAAGGCCGTCTCGGCCCAGGAGTCGGTCGCCGAGATCAACCCCTACGTGAACGTGATCGTCCACGGCGAGCGCCTCGACAACGACAACGTGTTCGAGGTCTTCGAGGGCTACGACCTGATCGTCGACGGCACCGACAACTTCGCGACGCGCTACATGGTCAACGACGCGGCGTACCTGCTCGGGATCCCTTACGTGTGGGGCTCGATCTACCGCTTCGACGGCCAGGCATCGGTGTTCGCGCCGAAGCAGGTCGAGGGCGCGCCCTGCTACCGCTGCCTCTACCCCGAGCCCCCGCCGCCGGGCATGGTCCCGAGCTGCGCCGAGGGCGGCGTGCTCGGCGTCCTGTGCGCCTCGATCGGCTCGATCCAGGTCAACGAGGCCATCAAGCTGCTGACCGGCATCGGCGAGCCGCTCGTCGGCAAGCTGATGATCTACGACGCCCTCGAGATGGAGTACCGCAAGCTCAAGGTCCGCAAGGACCCCAACTGCGCGCTGTGCGGCGAGAACCCGACCGTCGACGCGCTCATCGACTACGAGTTCTTCTGCGGCGCCGTCTCCGACGAGGCGGCCGAGGCCGCGGCCGACTCGACGATCTCCGTGGTCCAGCTCGAGCACCTGCTCAAGGAGCGCGAGGAGGGCACCCGCGACTTCGTGCTCATCGACGTGCGCGAGCCCAACGAGTACGAGATCAACAAGATCCCCGGCTCCGTGCTGATCCCGAAGGGCGAGTTCCTCAACGGCAACGCGCTCGCGCAGCTGCCGGCGGTCGACTCGGGCAAGCAGGTGATCATGCACTGCAAGTCCGGCGTCCGGTCCGCCGAGACGCTCGCGATCGTGAAGGGTGCGGGCTACGACGACGCGGTCCACGTGGGTGGCGGCGTCGTGGCGTGGGTCAACCAGATCGACCCGTCGCAGCCGTCGTACTGAACCTCCCCGGTAACTGCGACACGGCATCGCCGTAACCGCGACAGCGGTTCGTCGTTGTCCAGACCAGCAGACTTTCGGTCTTCGTTCGCACCGAGGGAGCACCTGAGGGCCCCGTCGCCGCCGCGACGGGGTCCTCGGCGTCTCCGGCAGGATGTCCTGCGTGGATGAGGCGTACGTCGAGCGGGTGCTCGAGACCGTGGAGCAGATCCCGCCCGGGCGGGTGACGACGTACGGCGCGATCGCGGCCGTCGTCGGGGGCGGCCCACGGCAGGTCGGGACGGTGATGGCCCACCACGGCGGGCCGGTGCCGTGGTGGCGCGTGGTGCGCGCCGACGGCACGCTGCCGCCGAGCCACGACGGCCGCGCCGAGGCGCACTACGAGGCCGAGGGGACCCCGCAGCGCGCCGACGGGCGGCTGATCATGCTCGAGGCGTTCTGGGACCCGGCGGATCCCGACTAGCGGTGGCTCAGCCCAGGGCCGCGACCGCGGCGTCGTAGTCGGGCTCGGTGGCGATCTCGGGCACGAGCTGGGTGTAGACGACCTTGCCGTCGGCGTCGATCACGAAGACCGAGCGGGCCAGCAGTCCCTCGAACTTGCCGTCGGTCAGGGACACGCCGTAGTCGTCGCCGAAGCTCGACCGGAAGCCGGAGGCCGCGACGACGTTCTCGACGCCTTCGGCGCCGCAGAACCGGGCCTGGGCGAACGGCAGGTCGTTGGAGACGCAGATGACCTGGGTGTTCTCCAGGCCGGCCGCGAGCTCGTTGAACTTCCGGACGCTCGCGGCGCAGACGCCGGTGTCGACGCTCGGGAAGACGTTGAGGACCGTGCGGGTGCCCGCGGGAAGCTTGACGGTGCTGAAGTCGCTGCCCACCAGCTCGAACGCCGGGGCGGCCGCGCCGACCTCCGGGAGCTCGCCGTTGGTGTGGACCTCGTTGCCGCCGAGTGCAGTGGTAGCCATGCGGTGAGGCTAGGGCATGGCTCCCAAGTCCCCGCCTGCTGCGCGACGTTTCCGACTCGACCTGGCTGTGTTGCCGTCGCTCGACGTGCGATCGAGCACGCCAGCGCTCCGGCGCCTTGCCAGCTCGGCCGCAAACGTCGCTCGCGACGGCGCTGACCTGGGAGCCATGCCCTAGCGAAGCCGTCCGAGGAGTCCGGCGGCCGTCCGGATCTCCAGCAGGCGGCGCTCCCAGGTGATGCCGACGACCACGAGCAGCGCGCCGCCCAGACCGATCCACACCCACGCGGGCGCGTCACCGGCGTACGGCCCGAGCTCGCGGAGCACCACGGTGGCGCCCACCGCGGCCCCGACGACCAGCGGCGCGCTCCAGCGGAGCGCGGCACCGGCGACGGTCATCAGGACGGCGCCGAGGCCGAGCAGCACCGCGCGCAGCGAGGCCGGGTCGTCCAGCACCCACAGCAGCGAGGGGAGCGTGGCCAGCAGCAGGCCGGGCGTCAGCATCGTCGCGGTCGAGGCGTCGGGGTCGCGGCGGAGCCCGATCAGGCCGATGACGGTCAGGATCGCTGCCAGCGGCAGCGTGTAGGCCTCGGGCTCGCGGACGCCGAGATCGCCGAGGCGCACCCACGTCGCGAGCAGCAGGATCGCGCCGCCGGCCCATGCCGCGTGGCGCCGCGACTCGTGGATCACCGCGGTGGCCGAGACCAGGAAGCCCAGCACGGTCAGGTGCAGCGCGAGCGAGGAGGCGGTGTCGGGAGCCGCGTTGATCGCGAGCAGGCCCCCCAGCAGGCCGGCCAGGAGTGCGGGCTGCTCGACCTCGTGACGGGGCCGGGCGATGGCGAGCACGCCGAGCGCCAGCAGCAGCGGGACCCCGCGCCACGTGGTGTCCAGGTCCGCGGCGGCGGTGGCGGACCAGACGAGCAGCGCGAGGCTCGGGCCGAGGCAGGAGCCGCCGACGGCCCGGAGCGCCGGGACGCCCGCCCGGAGGTGGAGCGCCGCGGCGACCACCAACGCGACCGCGGAGGCAGCGACGGTCAGGCCCGACCACGGGAGACCCAGTACGACGGCGGTGCCGCCGACGACCATGCCGAGGGCGGCGACGCCGAGCTGGGCGCCGTCGTCCAGCGCCAGCGCGACGGTGGCGGCGCCCGCCGCCGTCACGAGCAGGACCGCGATCGCGGCAGCGACGGGCACGTCGTACGACGCGACGGTCACGGCCGCGGTCACCCCGGCGACGACGCCCGCGACCGCGGCCCAGGCGATCCAGGTCGACCGCGCCCGGTCCCTGGTGCCGGACACCAGCAGGGCGGCGATCGCGACGACGACCAGGGCCGACGGCACGGTCAGCAGCGGCTCGGTCGCGGGCTCCGTGCCGGTGAAGCGGCCGGCGGCCCGCAAGCGGTCGGACGAGACGACCTCCATCCAGCGGCCGAGCGCGATGCTCGTGGTCACGAGGACGAGGCCGCCGAGGATCACGCCGCCGATCACGGCCGGGGCGACGGCGACCGGCCGCAGCAGGGCCGGGAGGAACGCCAGCGCGAGGGTCCACCCGAGGGTGATCAGCAGGGCCACCAGGCCGACGGTCTCGACCGGCGTGTCGATGCACGGGACGGCCAGGGCGGCGGTCACGACCAGGGCGGCGACCGAGCCGCCCCACTGGATCAGCGCCCGGTGGCGCAGGACGACGCCGGGCACCACGGCGGCGGCCGCGGTCGCGAGCAGCGACCAGCCGGAGCCGTCGAGCCACAGCTGCTCGACGGACGGGGTGTCGAGCGCCTCGCCGAGGGCGACCAGCCCGCCGAACGCCCAGGCGATTCCGGCCGGAGCGGCGAGGCTTCCCGCGAGCACCCCGAGGCCGGCGCGGCGCGCGGCCAGCGTCCCGGCGACGCCGAGGACGACCGCGAGGTGGCTGGTCAGGAGCGGGTGGCCGATCGTCTCGAGCGCGCCGCAGTAGGCGACGAGGAGGCCGAGGCCCGCGATCAGCTGGGGTGCGACCAGCCGCGGCCGTCCGGCGAGGCGGAGGGCGCCGACGGCGGTGCCGGCGACGAGGAGAGCGACACCCGACGCCAAGGCGATCGCTCCGTCCGACAGCTCGCCGAACCAGCCCGCGTTGCCCGCACCGACCACGTCGAGCGCGAGCATCCCGAGGCCGACGACGACGAGGGACTCGCCGGCGATCCGCAGGCCGAGTCGGTGCAGCAGAAGCGCGGCACCGCCCGAGAGGGCGGTGAACGCGAGCAGCACCGCCGTACGGCCGCCGACGCCGAGGTGCGACCACGACACGGCCAGGAACGTGACCGCGGCGACCAGGAGGAAGAACGCGCCGAGCCCGAGCAGGATCTTGGGCACCGACGCCCAGGCGACGCCCGTACGACGCGCCGGCGCGGACTGCGGGAGCGGCGGCGGAGGGACCGGTGCCGGCGGGACCGCGGGCGGTGCGGGCGGTGCGCCCACCGCGACCGGGACCCGGCTCTCCTGCTGGAGTCGCGCGAGCAGCACGTCGGCGCGCCTGAGCGTGGAGAACAGCTCCGTCGCGAGCGGATGACGAACCTGGAGCCCGCAGGACGGGCAGGCCGGGACGGCGTGGGGCAGGTCCGAGCGGCAGTCGGGGCACAGGGACGGGTCGGCGTAGCGCATGCATCCATTCCGTCAGTCGCAGCGCCGACCGGACACAGCGCGACGACTCAGGCGACCTGAGTAGACGTACTCAACCGCGCGGCCCGTCCACAGCCCTACCCACAGATCTGTGGACGACGGGACGCGCTTCTGTGGACGCGCGCCGGAGTGTTGTGGACGACACGCCGGAAACCCGAAACCCATGGAAAAACCTGGGATGAACCCCTTGCGCGGCCCGGACGGCCGGGCATAGAACTACTCCCACGCACTCCTCCGGGAGAGCGGGATCAACCGGAAGACGCAAGATCCGTACGGCTGGTCGCTCCGCAAGGAGTGCCGCCGCGTGGGCCGGGTGGCGAGGCCCATGGGATCGAGAGAGCCGGTGGATCGATCGGGAGCGTCACCAGTACCGATCACCTGAGAGGCGCTTGTTGCTCATACCAACAAGCGCCTCTCTCCTTTTTTCCGGCAGACTGGCCGGTTGCGGACATTCGTCCGTTCGGAACGGTCCAGTCGGTGAGTTCTTCCGCCAGCTCACTGTCGCGCGGCGCCTTCGTCTGACAATCTGCGCTCGAGGCCGCCACGTGCTCATCCCCATGCCGAACGACTCGGGAGCTTCCGTGAACCTGGTTCCACGCCTATCGGTGATCGCCGCCTCGGCCGCGCTCGCCACCCTCACCATGGTCGGCCTCGCGCCGACAGCCACCGCAGCCGAGGACGACGGTCGCGGCCGCGAGGCCGACACCAGCGCCACCCGGCCGCTGCCGCCGGACGCCCGGATCGACGAGCGCGGCGTCGCGCCGGAGCTCGCCGGGCCCAGCGCCGCGCTGGAGATGCCGGCGTCCTATCCGCACGAGCCGCAGCTCACCGTCTACCAGGACAACCCGGGGGACGCCTCCGACACCGGCGGGCTTCTCGGCCACGACGACCTCGCGCCGATGTTGATGGACCTGATGGAGACCAGCAACCGGCTCTCGGTCCAGGTCGTCGGCCAGTCCACCAGCGGCCGGGACCTCTACCTCGCGACGGTCACCGCCCCCGAGACCGCCGCGCAGACCGCCCAGCAGACCGCGTGGCGCGAGCTGATCAAGGAGGACCCCGAGGCGGCCGCTGCTGACGAGGAGCTGCAGGCCGGCTACAAGACGCCGATCTGGATCAGCGCCAACATCCACGGCAACGAGTGGGAGGGCACCGACGCCGCGATGGCGACGATCGAGGACCTCGTCACGGCGCCGTGGAACGAGGTGAGCGCCCTGCTGCGCGAGCACCGGATCTACTTCTCGCTGAGCCTCAACCCCGACGGCCGGACGCTCGGCACCCGCGCGACGGCGCAGGGCCTCGACGCCAACCGCGACCTGATCACCAACACGACGCCGGAGACGCTGTCGTTCATCCGTACGGCTCACGCGATCCAGCCGCTCTACAGTGCCGACTTCCACGGCTACACCCGCGTGCTCCAGGTCGAGCCCGGCGGCCCGCCGCACGGCGAGAACTACGAGTACGACCTGTTCCTGCCCCAGGCCTACGCGATGGCGCTGGCGGTCGAGGAGGACGTCGTCGCGGCGGCCATCCCCGGCAACACCTACTTCAACGTCGAGAGCGGCGAGGTCGTGCCGGAGGTCACCGGGCCCGAGACCGCCCACATCAAGATCCCGTACCGCGACACCCCGTCCGGCTGGGACGACTACCCGCCGATCTTCACCGCGCAGTACGCCGCGTTCTTCGGTGCGTCGACGAGCACGGTCGAGCTGCCCAAGAGCCGTCCTAACAGCAACAGCCAGACCCCAGCCAACGCTGCGATCAACGTCGCCGTCGCCGAGCAGACGATGACGAGCATGATCGACTACTTCAACAGCGCCTCGGACGACTTCCTGGGCAACCAGATCGAGACCTTCCGACGCGGCGTGGCCGGCGAGGCCAAGGACTCACTCACGCTGGAGGAGATCGAGGCCGTGCCCGGCCCGGACCAGTGGAAGCCGCTGTGGGACGTCGCGGACAACCAGGACCCCGTAGTGGTCCCGCGCGCCTACGTCATCCCGGTCGGCGACGCCCAGCGCTCCCAGAGCGACGCGCGACGCCTGGTCGAGCAGCTGCTCCTGCACGACATCGAGGTCGGGACCCTCGACGCGGCGGCGACCATCGCAGGCAAGAGCTACCCCGCAGGGTCCTACGTCGTCGACATGCACCAGCCCCTGCGCGGCCTGGCGAACTCGCTGCTCGACCTCGGCACCGACATCTCCGACAAGGTGCCATCGATGTACGACATCTCGGCGTGGAGCTACAGCTACCTGTGGGGAGCGACGGTCGACAAGGCCGGCCTCACCGAGGAGGGTTCGCTGCCGGCGACCACCCCGGTCACGGCGCCGAAGCCGGCCGGCCCCGTGCCTGCACACGGCAAGCACCTGACGTTCGACCTCGCCGGCGTCGCGGACTACCAGGCCCTCAACCAGCTCCTGGAGGCGGGTGTCGAGGTGGCGATGCCGACCGACGGGAGCGCGATCGTCGGTCCGGACGACCGCGGCGAGCTCGCGGCGGTGGCCTCCGAGCTCGACATCGAGGTCGAGGCCGCGTCGGCCGCTGACCTCGCGGCGCTGACGGCCGAGGAAACGAGGTTCCTCAGCGACCTGACGGTGGCCTACGTCGGCAACCAGGACGACCGGCTCTCGCTCACCGAGCTCGGGTTCGACGACCTGGTCGCCGTCAACGCGGCGTCGGTGAACGCCGACCCCACGCTGGTGACCGGCGCCGACATCCTCTGGATCGGCGGGGCCTTCAGCGTCGACCAAACCGCACGGGACGCGATCCAGGCGTGGGTCGACGCAGGGCACTCGATCGTCGGCCGCACCCACCGCGCGTTCGAGGTCGCGGCGTCGTACGGCCTGGTCTCCGGCACCGTCGTGCCCGGCAACGGCGCCGGCAACGGCATCGTCGCGGTCGACACGCCGGCGGACTCGATCCTGGCGCCCTACGCGCAGGACCACTCCTTCATCTACCCGGCGTACTGGTTCACCGACCTGGGAGCGAGCACCACGGCCGCCCAGACCTACGACGCCGAGGACCCGTTCCTCGCCGGGCACTGGCGCGCGGGAGACGCGGGCACGGACGGTCCCGCCAGCGCCGCAGGAAAGGCGTCGGTGGTCGTCGGCGAGGCGGAGTCGGGGGCGAAGGCCGTCGTGTTCGGCACGTCGGTCTTCTTCCGCACGCACCCGAAGGGTGGCCTGAGCCAAGCCGCGCGCGCCCTGTTCTGGGCCGGCCCCGAGGGCGACGTGGTCAAGGTCCCGTCGACCACGACGCTGAAGGCCAGGAAGGTCGCGCCCCGCAAGGTGCGGCTGACCGTGAAGGTCACCGTGCCGGGGGTGAGCGGCGACTTCCGGGTCGTCGTCACGGACAAGGGCGAGGTGCTCCGGCGGATCACGGTCCCCGAGTCAGGCGTCGCCTCGGTCACGGTGAAGCTCCCGCGGGGCACGCACCGGCTGAAGGCATCGCTGCCCGCTGGCGACCAGTACCTGGGCAGCACGTCCGAGGTGGCGGTCGTCAGGATCCGCTGACCGTACCGGTCACCTGAGAGGCGCTTGTTGCTCATGCCAACAAGCGCCTCTCTCCCTTTTGCCCTCTGCGCTCAGCGCCCGGAGACGGTGAGCGTCGCGTGAGCGGCGTCCGAGCGGCCGAGCGTCTCGGCGATCGCCCGGGCCACCTGCCGGCGGGAGACCTTGAGGCCGTCGAACTCGTCGTTCGCGCTGACGCGCGCGGCCTCGGTCTCTTCGCCGTCGTGCAGCACGACCGGCCTGATCAGGGTCCAGTCGAGCCCGCTGCCGCGGACGACGTCCTCCTGCCGCTCGCTGTCCTCGACCTGCCGCTTGATGACGAAGCTCAGGAACACCTTCAGCGAGATCGGCAGGTTGCGATAGGTGTCGCCCAGGCCGTACATCGACTCCACCACGAGGCGCGTGACGCCCTGGCGCTGCATCGCGCCGACGACCTCGCGGGTCCCGTCCGAGCGCACCCGCAGAGGCGTCGACGCCCGGTGGAGCCACTGCACCTTGAGCGGGTTGTCGCTGATCCCGAGCGTGACCACCACGGCGTCCTGGCCGATCACCGCCTTCTCGACGTCGGCCGGCGACATCACGTCGCCGTCGACCCGGCGGACGGCCGCGTCGCCGTAGTCGGCCGCGGACGCCGTCCGCGCGAATGCCGTGACGTCGTGACCCGCCGCCGCCAGCTCCCGGACGACCTGGTTGCCGCTGCCCCTGCTCGCTCCTACCACCAGCACCTTCATGACCTGCTCCTCTCGGTTGGTTGATCCGTGGCACCAGCGTGACGGCGATTGCCTGGACGATCCATGCCATATCGACCGTGACTCTTGCTCATTCGTCCACGGTGGAGCAGGATGGCGGCGTGGACCCGATCGCGAGCGCCCTGGGCGACCTCGAGCTGCGCAGCGTCTTCTACAGCGCCTCCGACCTGAGCGCGCCGTGGGGCGTCGACATCCCGGCGATCCCCGGCACCGTGATCTTCCACCTGCTGACCGAGGGGGAGGCCGTGGTGCGGGTGGAGGGCGAGGACGTCGCGCTCCGGGCCGGGCAGCTGCTGCTGGTGCCGCACGGCACCGGCCACGCGATCGCGAGCGACGTCGACGCCGAGACCGCCCCGCTCTTCGACCTGCCCCGGATCGAGCTGACCGACCGCTACGAACGGATGAGCGTGCACGGCGGCGGCGCCCCCGCCTCGCTCGGGTGCGGCGCGGTCTGCTTCACCGACGCGGCCGTCGCCCGGCTCATGAGCTCGCTGCCGCCGTACCTCCTGGCCGGCGAGAGCGACTGGCTCCGCGCGACCATCGACGTGGTGCGCGAGGAGTCCGCCGCGGAGCGGCCCGGCGCCGAGGTGGTGACCGTGCGGCTCGCAGAGGTGCTCGTCGTCTATGCGATCCGCTCCTGGCTGGAGTCGACGACCCCGTCGCGGGGCTGGGTCGCCGCGCTGCGCGACCCGTACGTCGGCCGCGCGCTCGCGGCCGTCCACGACGAACCCGGTCGGCCCTGGACCCTGCCCGCGCTCGCCGCCGAGGCCGCGATGTCGCGATCGGCCTTCGCCGCGCGATTCACCGACCTCGTGGGCGAGCCGCCGATGGCCTACGTGACGTCGTGGCGGATGGACGTCGCGGGCCGACTGGTGCGCGAGGGCGAGCTGACGCTCGCGGCCGTCGCCGAGCGCGTCGGCTACCGGTCGGAGGCGGCGTTCAACCGCGCGTTCCGCGCCGCTCACGGCATGCCGCCGGGGCGCTACCGGCGCGAGCCGTTCCGGCTGCCCGTGATCGAGGACCTGGTGCCTGCCTGAATGTGTCGTGCCCGGGTGGTTGAGTAGCGGCTGAGATGACCGCGACCCAGCAGATCAGCTACCACCTGGCCCCGCCCGCTGCGGCCACCGCGCCGCCGACGCTCGACGAGCACCAGCAGCGGGTCGTCGACCACCCCGGCGGGCCGCTGCTCGTGCTGGCCGGCCCCGGCACCGGCAAGACCACCACGCTCGTGGAGGCGATCGTCGACCGCATCGAGCGGCGCGACGCGAGCCCCGACCAGGTCCTCGCGCTGACGTTCTCCCGCAAGGCCGCCGACCAGCTCCGCGACCGGGTGACGGCGCGGCTGGGCCGCACCACCGGCACCCAGCTGAGCTCGACGTTCCACTCGTTCGCCTACGGGCTGGTGCGGCGTTATGCGCCCGCCGAGCTCTACGAGGCGCCGCTGCGGCTGCTCTCCGCGCCCGAGCAGGACGTCGTCCTCCGCGAGCTGCTCGCCGACCACCCCGAGTCGGTGCGCTGGCCCGACCGGTTCCGCCACGCGCTCGGCACCCGCGGCTTCGCGCGCGAGGTGCACGCCGTGCTCGGCCGGGCCCGCGAAAAGGGCCTCGACGGCGAGGCGCTGCGCCGGCTGGGAGAGGAGTCCGGCACCGACGAGTACGTCGCCGCCGGCCTCTTCCTGGAGCAGTACCTCGACTCGCTCGACAGCCAGGGGGCCACTGACTACGCCGACCTCATCCGTCGGGCGCGGATCGAGGCGGAGGTGCACCGCGACGAGCTGCGGGCGCAGTACGACCACGTCTTCGTGGACGAGTACCAGGACACCAATCCCGGCCAGGTCGCGCTGCTGCGCGCGATCGCGGGCGACGGGCGCAACCTGGTCGTCGTCGGCGACCCGCACCAGTCGATCTACGCGTTCCGCGGCGCCGAGGTGCGCGGCATCCTCCGCTTCCCGACCGACTTCCCGCAGGCCGACGGGCGTCCCGGCGACGTCGTCGCCCTGCGCACCACGCGCCGGTTCGGCAACCGGATCCTGCTGGCCTCCCAGCGGGTCGCGGGCCGGATCGGCCTGCCGGGCACGATCGACGAGGGCGCCCGCGAGGCGTTCCTGTCCCCGGAGAGCCTGCCGGGTCCGCACGGCGACGGACGGGTAGAGGTGATCACGTTCGACACCGAGCGGGCCGAGGCCGACCACCTCGCCGACATCCTGCGCCGCGCCCACCTCGAGGACGGCATCGGCTGGGACGACATGGCGGTCCTGGTGCGCTCGGGGCGCGGCAGCATCCCGCCGCTGCGCCGCGCGCTCGGCGCCGCCGGCGTGCCGGTCGAGGTCGCCAGCGACGAGGTGCCGCTGGTGCGCGACCCTGCCGTGCTGCCGCTCCTCGACGCGCTGCGGGCGGTCGTTCACCTGCACACCGACGACCACTCCGATCCCGGCTACGTCGACGCCGGTCGCGCGGAGGCGCTGCTCACGGGCCCGCTCGGCGGGATGGACGCGGGCGACGTACGACGGCTCGCGCGGCAGCTCCGCGCCCGCGAGAAGGACGAGGCACAGGAGTCCCACGGCACCCCGCGCTCCTCGCGCGAGCTGGTGCGGCTGGCGGTGGTCGACGCGACCCACCTCGACGGGCTGTCCGGCCCGGAGGTCGAGCGCGCCCGCGCGGTCGCCGGGCTGCTGGCCCGCGTCCGCGCCGAGCTCGACGCCGGCGCCGCCGCCGAGGAGCTGCTCTGGATGCTGTGGTCCGGCACCGGCTGGCCGCAGCGGCTGCGTCGGGGCGTCGAGGCCGGCGGGGGAGCCGCGCGCCGGGCGCACCGCGACCTCGACTCGGTCTGCGCGCTGTTCGACGTCGCCGCCCGGGCGGGCGAGCGGCGCGAGCACCTCGCGGTCGCGCCGTTCCTCGAGAGCCTCGTCCAGCAGGAGATCCCCGCCGACACCCTCGCCGACCGTGGGGTGCGCGGCGCCGCGGTGCGGCTGCTCACCGCCCACCGCAGCAAGGGCCTGGAGTGGCGACTCGTCGTGGTCGCCCACGTCCAGGACGGCGGGTGGCCCGACCTGCGGCGCCGGACGACGCTGCTGCAGGCCGACCGCATCGGGCCCGGCACGGTGGTGCCCGCCGTGACGCCGCGCGAGCTGCTCGCCGAGGAGCGGCGCCTGTTCTACGTCGCGTGCACCCGCGCGCGCGAGCGGCTTGTCGTCACCGCGGTCGCGTCGCCCGACGACGACGGCGAGCAGCCGTCGCGGTTCCTCGAGGAGCTGGTGCCCGACCGCGACCACATCCGGCACCAGGTCGGCCGGCCGCCGCGGCCGCTGTCGATGACCGGGCTGGTCGCCGAGCTGCGCCGTACGGTCGCCGATCCCGACCAGCCGGAGGCGCTGCGCGAGGCGGCCGCCCGCCGGCTGGCGCGGCTGGCCGACGAGACGACCGGCCGGCGCCAGCTGGTGCCCGCCGCCGACCCGGCGACCTGGTGGGGCACCCGCGCCGCGAGCTGGGCCGAGCGCCCGCTCCGCGAAGCGGGCCGGCCGGTGCCGATCTCGGCGAGCGTGCTCGACGCGATCGCGGCCTGCCCGGCGCGGTGGTTCCTCGAGAGCGAGGCGGGGGGCGTGGTGCGCGCCCATCAGTCGGCCAACCTCGGCCAGCTGGTGCACGCGCTCGCCGAGCGGGTCGCCGACGGCAGCGCGCCCGCCGAGATCGACGCGCTGATGGCGGAGGTCGACCAGGTGTGGGACCGCCTCGACTTCCGCACGCCGTGGTCCAAGGCCCGCGAGCACAAGCGGGTGCGGGCCGCGCTCGAGCGGTTCCTGACCTGGCACGAGCGCAACCCGCGGCGGCTGCTCGACACCGAGGCGCGGTTCTCGACGGTCGTCACGATGGACGACGGCACCGAGGTCGGCCTGATCGGCTACGCCGACCGGATCGAGCTCGACGGCGACGGCAGGGTGGTCGTCGTCGACCTCAAGACCGGCCGCAACAAGCCCTCGGGCCCGCAGGTGAAGGGGCACGTGCAGCTGGCGCTCTACCAGTACGCCGTCGACGAGGGCGCGCTCGACCGGCCCGAAGAGGGTCTCACCGGGCTGACGTCCGGGGGCGCCGAGCTGATCCAGCTCGGCCTCGAGGACGGCTCCGACACCGTGACCACGCAGAAGCAGGAGCCGCACCTGCCCGACGGACCGGAGCGCACGGCCCTGCGCGAGCGCATCTCCCACACCGCCCGGCTGCTCCGCGACGAGCGGTTCCCGGCGGTCGCGGGCGAGCACTGCCGCGACTGCGGCTTCAGCCCGCTGTGCCCGATCAAGAGCCCGGGGTCGGTGGTGGAGCGATGACGACCACCGTGGGCGTGGAGATCCGGACGCCGGAGGACCTCCGGCGGGTGATGAAGGCCGACTTCCCGCCGAGCACCGAGCAGTGGGCGGCGATCACCGCGCCGCTCGAGCCGGCGGTCGTGATCGCCGGCGCCGGGTCCGGCAAGACCACGCTGATGGCGGCCCGGGTCGTGTACCTCGTGCTGACCGGTCAGGTGCGGCCCGAGGAGGTGCTCGGCCTGACGTTCACCACGAAGGCGGCGGCCGAGCTGCGGCAGCGCATCCGCACCGCGCTGACCGCTGCCGGCGTACTGGACCTGAAGGCGGGGCCCGACGACGAGGAGGTCCTCGAGCCGACGGTCGCCACCTACAACGCCTACGCCGCCAACCTGCTCACCGACCACGGGCTGCGGATCGGCCACGAGCCCGACACCCGGGTGATCACCGACGCGGC
Source organism: Nocardioides thalensis (assembly GCF_013410655.1). NCBI lineage: Bacteria > Bacillati > Actinomycetota > Actinomycetes > Propionibacteriales > Nocardioidaceae > Nocardioides > Nocardioides thalensis. Next base: position 3,059,661 of record NZ_JACCFP010000001.1, on the reverse strand, counting down.
GCGCTACCAGCTCGGCGCGCGGGCCGTCGACCGCCACGACGGACCGGTCGAGAAGCTGTCCGACCACCCGCCGACGGTCATCCAGAACCTGCTGGCGCTCGACGGCGCGATGAGCGAGCACCTCGTCGGCCCCGACGACGTGCTGGCGTTCGACGCGCAGGAGCGGGCGTCGTTCCAGCGGGAGCTCGAGCGCGAGCAGGCCGACAAGAACCGGAAGACCTACTGCTCGGCCTGCCAGGGCGCGATCGACGTCATCGACAAGCGCGGCGAGCTGCTCGGGCTGGTGGGGTCCTACCGTCGCCTCAAGCGCGACCTCGGGCTGATGGACTTCAGCGACCAGATCGCGCTGGCCGCGCGCTTGGCCGAGGAGCAGCCGGGCGTGGGCGAGACCGAGCGCGGCCGGTTCAAGGTGGTGCTGCTCGACGAGTACCAGGACACCTCGGTCGCTCAGGCGACCCTGCTGGCGCGGCTCTTCGGCGGCGGCCACGCGGTGATGGCGGTCGGCGACCCCAACCAGGCGATCTACGGCTGGCGCGGCGCCTCGGTCTCCAACATCGTCAACTTCCCCGACATCTTCCCGGCCCGCGGCGGCACGGTGCCGGTGCTTCCGCTGACGATCAACCGGCGCTCCGACACCCGGATCCTCGACGTCGCCAACCGGCTCGCGGCGCCGCTGATGGAGAAGTACGGCGACAAGGTCGCCACCCTCCAGCACGGCACGGAGCGGCCCGGGCAGGTGCGGGTCAAGGTGTTCGAGACCCACCTCGACGAGCTCGCCTGGCTCGCCTCGGAGGTGCGGGCGACCCATGAGTCCGGTGTCCCGTGGGGCAGGGTCGCGGTGCTGAGCCGCGACAACCAGCACGGCGAGGCCGTCTTCGACGCGCTGACCGGAGCCGGCATCCCGGTCGAGATCGTGGGTCTGTCCGGCCTGGTGCGGTTGCCGGAGGTCGCCACCGTCGTCGCGACCCTCAAGCTGGTCCAGGACGTCACCGACAACGCGTCGCTGCTCACCCTGCTGGCCGGGCCGCGGTGGTCGATCGGGCTGCGTGACCTCCGGCTCCTCGCCGAGCGTGCGCTCGAGATCGCCGGCCGCAGCGGGCGACCGGTCGACGCCGCGTCGCTCCACGAGCAGCTGGTCGCCGTCGCCGACGGCATCGACCCGGCCGAGATCCCGTGCCTCGACGACGCGCTCGCCGATCCCGGTGACGGGCCCTACTCGGCCGAGGCCCTGGAGCGGTTCGGACTGCTGCGCGACGAGCTGCGCCAGCTGCGGTCGGCGGTGGGGGAGCCGCTGCTCGACCTGGTCCGCCGCATCGTCGACGTCACCGGTGTCGACGTCGAGCTCGCGTCGTCGGTGAGCGACGCCGCGGCCGCCCGCCGCGAGAACCTCGACCTCTTCGTCAAGGCCGTCGCCGACTTCCAGGCCGTCGACGGTGACGTGACGCTGCCGGCCCTCATCGCCTGGCTGACCGCTGAGGACGAGGCGGGCAACGGCCTCGAGGTCGCCACCCCGTCCGAGGCCGACTCGGTCAAGCTGCTCACGGTGCACCGAGCCAAGGGCCTCGAGTGGCACACGGTGTTCTGCGTCGGCGTCGGGGAGGGCCGCTTCCCGAGCACCCAGGGCCGCTCGCTGTGGTGCACCTCGCCGTCCGTGCTCCCGGCGCCGCTGCGCGGCGACGCGGGCGACCTGCCGCAGCTGGCGGGCCACGACAAGTCGGCGCTCGACGCCTACCGTGCGGCGACCCGGGCCCACGAGGCGGAGGAGGAGCTCCGGCTCGGCTACGTTGCGTTCACCCGTCCCGAGCACGTCCTCTGGGTCACGTCGTTCCTCTGGGGGACCCGCAAGACCCCCTACGGACCGTCGTCCTTCCAGGAACAGATCCGCGAGCTCTGCGAGGAGTGGGGCGAGCCGGTCGAGTGGCTGGAGAAGCCCGAGAAGGGCGCGCCCAACCCGCTCGACGCCGCCGACCCCGCCCGACCGTGGCCGGTCGAGGGCGTGGGCGCCGAGACCGCACGCAGGCTGGACGCAGCCGCCCGGGTGCGGTCCGCCGACCCGTCGGCCGACGACCCCGCCCTCGACCTCGTCCAGGAGGCGCGGGTCGCCGAATGGGACGCCGCGATCGACCGGCTGCTCGCCGAGGCCCGTGCCGAGCGCGCGGCCGAGGTGCGGGTGCCGCTGCCGACCACGCTGTCGGCGACCGCGGTCGCGCGCCTGCGCGACGACCCCGACGGCTTCGCGCGCGACCTGGCCCGCCCGATGCCGCGGCCGCCGGCCCCCGCCGCGCGGTTCGGCACCCGTTTCCACGCATGGGTCGAGGCGCGGTTCGGCCAGCAGGGCCTGTTCGAGCCCGACGACCTGTCCGGCCGCGGCGACGCCGACATCGACGAGATCGGCGACGAGACCGAGCTGCGGGCGTTGATCGAGCGGTTCGAGGCCGGCCCGTTCGGGACCCGGGTGCCGGTCGCCGTCGAGGCGCCGTTCGGGTTGGTGCTCGCGGCCGCCGACGGCGGCCGCCAGGTCGTGCGCGGCCGTATCGACGCGGTCTACGAGGACGACGGCGGTCCCGGCACCTACCTGGTCGTCGACTGGAAGACCAACGCCAAGCAGACCGCCGACCCGCTCCAGCTCGCGCTCTACCGGCTGGCCTGGGCCGAGCTGCGCGGGGTGCCGGCCGAGTCGGTGCGCGCGGCGTTCTTCTACGTGCGCTCCGGCGAGCTGGTCGTCCACGACGACCTGCCCGGGCGGGCGGAGGTCGAGGCGCTGCTGGGCGGCGCTGCCTCGTAGGCTCGCCGGCGTGAGCTATCCCCACCTCGACCTGGCCCGCGACGCGCACGACCGGCTGGGGCTGCACCGCACCGACGAGGCCTGGCTCGCGGAACGCTGGGCCGACGAGGGCAGCCGGGTGCTCGTCGTGTCCGGCACCCGGGTGCGGCCCGAGGAGGGGCGTCTGATGTGGGTCGCGCCGGCGGAGGCGCCGGACGGCGTACGGCTGCTGCTGGGGGCGCGCGACGGTACGACGTACTGGGCCGTCGTGACCGGCCCCGAGCAGGCGGCCGCTGAGAAGGACGCGTGGCTGCCGCTGCGCGGGCTGCTGCCGGCTCTGTCGGCGGAGCCCGGGCACGCGCCGCTGGTGATGCACGCCCTCGGGTTGGCGGAGTGGCTCTGGGTGACCCGCTTCTGCCCGCGCTGCGGGGGGAAGCTCGAGCCCCGCGCGGCGGGCCACGAGCTGGTGTGCGTCGACTGCGGGAAGCCGCAGTTCCCCCGGTCCGACCCGGCTGTGATCATGCTCATCACCCAGGGCGAGCCGGGATCCGACGACGAGCGGTGCCTGCTCGGCCGTGGCCCCGGGTGGCCGGAGGGGCGGTTCTCGACGCTCGCCGGCTTCTGCGAGCCGGGGGAGACCCTCGAGGACGCCGTCCGCCGCGAGGTGCTCGAGGAGACCGGCGTCGTCGTCGGCGAGGTGACCTACTTCGGCAACCAGCCGTGGCCGCTCCCGAGCAGCCTGATGCTGGGCTTCCACGGCCGCGCCGTCAGCGACGAGATTCGCCTCGACGACGACGACGTCGAGGACGCCCGCTGGTTCACCCGCGCGCAGATGCGCGAGGAGGCGGAGGCGGGCACGCTGCTGCTGCCCAGCGGCGTCTCGATCAGCCGGTCGCTCGTCGAGAGCTGGTACGGCGGCCCGCTCCCCGGCACCTGGTGAGTGCCGACTCGGCTCATCCTCACGCCTGAGGGGCGCCGAGTCGGCCGGTGATCACGCGCCGGCTCACCACTCCCAGAGCGTGAAGACGAGCCGACTCGGCGGAAATCAGACGGCGAGGGAGGCGAGCTTCTGCTTGACCTGGGCGACGCTGGGGTTCGTCTGGGCGGTGCCGTCGGCGTAGACGAGGGTGGGCACGGTCTGGTTGCCGTCGTTGGCGGACTCCACGATCGCGGCGGCGTCGGGGTGCTGCTCGATGTCGACGATGTCGTAGGCGATGCCCTCCCGGTCGAGCTGGCTCTTCAGCCGGTGGCAGTAGCCGCACCAGGGGGTGGTGTACATCGTGAACGAGCTCATCGGGAAGTGTCGCCTCCGGCGTCTAGGGTCTTCGACGTCCATCCAACGCAGTCCACCAAGGAGATGTTCCGCCCGATGACTGGCGCGTCCCGCACCGACGCCCCCGCGGAGGCGCTGCTGAGCGCCCTCGACCCCGAGCAGCGTCAGGTCGCGGAGGCGCTCCGCGGGCCGGTGCGCGTGCTCGCGGGAGCGGGCACGGGCAAGACGCGGGCGATCACCCACCGCATCGCGCACGGGGTGCTGACCGGGGTCTACGCCCCGACTGAGGTCCTGGCCGTGACGTTCACCACGCGGGCGGCGGGCGAGCTCCGCCAGCGGCTGCGCCAGCTCGGCGCGCCGGGGGTCCAGGCGCGCACGTTCCACAGCGCCGCGCTGCGCCAGCTGCGCTACTTCTGGCCCCACGTCCACGGCACTGAGCTGCCCGAGCTGACCGAGTCCAAGCTCGGGATGGTCGCGGGCGCGTGCCGCCGGGTCGGGGTCCAGGCCGACCAGGCGCTGCTGCGCGACCTCGCCTCCGAGATCGAGTGGTCCAAGGTCAGCAACGTCGGCCCTGATGACTACGCGCGCGTGGCCCCTCGCCGCGGCCGCGCGGTCGCCGACCAGCCGCACGAGACCGTCGGCAAGGTGTTCGCGGCCTACGAGGAGGTCAAGCGCGAGCAGGGCCGCATGGACATGGAGGACGTCCTGCTCCTCACCGCGGGCGTCCTCGCCTCCGACGAGCGGGTCGCGGCCCAGGTGCGCCGGCAGTACAAGTGGTTCGTCGTCGACGAGTTCCAGGACGTCTCGCCGCTGCAGTCCGCGCTCCTCGACCTGTGGCTGGGCGGCCGCGACGAGCTGTGCGTCGTGGGCGACCCCGCGCAGACGATCTACTCCTTCGCTGGCGCCCAGTCGTCGTACCTTCTCGACTTCGCGAAGCGGTTCCCCGGCGCCACCTCGATCGAGCTGGTCCGCAACTACCGGTCGACGCCGCAGGTCGTCACCGCCGCCAACACGCTGCTGTCGGGCACGAGGAGCGCCGGTGTGGAGCTGCGCTCCCAGCAGGCCGCCGGGCCCGCCGTCCGCTTCAACGGCCACCCCGACGGGGTCGCCGAGGCCGCGGCGGTGGCCGACCAGGTGGCGCGGCTGCACCGCGGCGGCACGCCGTACGGCGAGATGGCGGTCCTGTTCCGCATCAACGCCCAGTCCGAGACCTTCGAGGACGCGCTGTCCGACCGCGGCATCCCCTACGTCGTCCGCGGCGCCAAGCGGTTCTTCGACCGGCCCGAGGTGCGCGAGGCCGTGACCCGGCTGCGGGGCGCCGCCCGCTCCGGGGAGGCCGACGGCACTCCCTGGGTGCAGGTCGTGCACGACGTGCTCGCCGCGATGGGCTGGACCGCCGAGCCGCCCACGGCCCGCGGACAGGTGCGCGACCGCTGGGAGTCGTGGCAGGCGCTGGCCACGCAGGCCGAGGAGTTCGCGGTCGAGCACGGTCAGGAGGCCACGCTCGCGTCGTTCGTCGACGACCTCGACCGGCGCGCGACCGAGCAGCACGCGCCGGCCGCCGACGGTGTCACGCTGGCGACGTTCCACGCGGCGAAGGGACTCGAGTGGGACGCCGTGTTCTGCTGCGGCGTCCAGGACGGCACCCTCCCGTTCACCCACGCCCAGGGCGACCCGGTCGCGGTCGAGGAGGAGCGGCGGCTGCTCTACGTCGGCATCACCCGCGCCCGCAAGGACCTCTCGGTCTCGTGGGCGGCCGCCCGCAACCCCGGGCAGGCGCCGCGCCGGCAGCCGTCGCCGTTCCTGCGCTCCCTGCTCCCGGAGGGCCAGCGACCCGAGCCCGCCCGCACCCGCGGCAGCAAGGTCGCCCGCTGCCGGGAGTGCCACCAGCCGCTCGGCACACCGGCCGAGCGCAAGCGGGGCCGGTGCTCGACGCACCCGATCCGCTACGACGAGGCACTGTTCGAGCGGCTCAAGGCGTGGCGCCTCGAGACCGCCCGCGAGGCGGGCGACGAGGGCAAGCCGCTGCCGGCGTACGTCGTCTTCACCGACGCCACCCTGGAGCTGATCGCCGAGCACAAGCCGGGCGACCTCGGAGCGCTCGGCCGCATCAGCGGCGTGGGCCCGAGCAAGCTCGAGAAGTACGGCGACGCGGTGCTCCATGTGGTCGGAGAGGCCTCGTGAAGGTGCGGGAAAGCGGTCGCTGAGCCGACTGGACTAGTCCGCAAGAAGGAAAATCGAAAAAAGTCATAAAATCGTTTGCTCCTTACATGCGGCTACCGATAGCGTGCCGTGCACAAGGAAAACCCCGCGCACCACGGCCCTGACAAGGCCGGCGCCCGAGCTGCTGAAGGAGGTGGCACCCATGGAGAAGTTCACGACGATGACGCCGAGCACCCCGCTCGCGTTCGCCGCTGCGTCCACCGCTGCGCTCGTCGCCTACCCGTGCGCCACCTCCGCCCACGCCGCCACGCTCCGCGTGGACGTGCAGGGCATTTCCGCGCGTGCGTGGGATGGCGTCGACGTGACGGCCGGCAAGCGTCGGACCGCAGCCGACATGGGTCTCGGCTTTGCCGCCGTCACCACCCCGGGTTCTCTCACCTGGAGTCCGCCGATCTGAGGACACTCAGACTCAGCAGCCTCCAGGCCGCGGAACCCGACACCGGGATCCGCGGCCTTCGTGTTTCTCAGACGAGAAATCGATCGCCGCGAACCGGTCCGCAAGCCAACCGATGAAGAACCAATCGCGATCAGGTCAGAGACGAGGAGGTGAAAGAGATGACGACCAGTGTTCTCGAGCCCAGCTTGAGCACCTTGCACGACGAGGTGTTCGCGTACGACGGTCCGGACGCCGACAGGCTGCCGTGCCGTGTGAACGACCCGGAGCTGTGGTTCGCGGAATCGCCCAGCGACGTGGAGTTCGCCAAGGCGCTGTGCACGGACTGCCCGGTCCAGCAGCTCTGCTTGGCGGGCGCCCTCGAGCGGCGCGAGCCGTGGGGTGTCTGGGGCGGTGAGCTGTTCCTCTCCGGAGTAGTGATCCCCCGCAAGCGGCCCCGGGGCCGGCCCCGCAAGGACGCCGCCTGATCCTCCGCACCACCCCCTCCCTCCAGCACAACAACTTTCACCACTTTCAAGAACGGAAATCACCATGCACCTCATGAACGAAGACCTGGCCCGCGCGCAGATGTCCGCGCGCCTGGGAGAGGCGCGTCAGCTGCGCGAGGCCAAGGCACTGGCCCGCGCCCGCCGCATCAGCCGTCAGGCTGAGCGTGCTGCGCAGCAGGCTCGTCTCGCTCTCGCCCGCGCGCTCTGACACGACAGAGACATCAGCAGCAGCTGTGAATCCTCCTCGGGGACGAAGAGTCCCGGAGGTCACGCACCCTGATCGCGGGTGAACATCGGAATCCAGCGGCCGGCCCTGACCGTATGTCGGGGCCGGCCGCTGGTGCATTTTCCTAGAGTGGGAGGGTGCCGGTCACCTGTGACTACTGCGGCCGCCCGTCGCCGGACGGGGACGACGTGCCGCTGACCTGGACCACCGCCGTGGAGCGGGGCGTGCTGCGCAGGTTCTGCGACGTGTGCTCGCGGGAGCACCTGCGGGCGATGGAGGGGAAATTGGACTCGGAGTGGTGGTAGCTGGTTGATGGGTGGGGGTCGGCGGGGTCGGTGGGTCGGTGGCCGACCGGGACGGACGGACCTCCCTCCCGGCTTGGCGTCTCCGCCGCGCTGCGGCGCCCTGGGGTTGGGCGCCGCTGGGGTCGGGGCGCCGGCGCGTCGTCGACGAATCGCCGGGAGGCAGGCCCGTCCCGGTCGGCCCCCGCGCCGCCGCCGTGGTTGCGGAGCGGTGGGGGTGGGCGTCAGGGGAGGTGCATGAGGAGGTCCCAGGCGCAGCCGCAGTCGGGGTGGCGGAGCCAGCGGGTGACGGTCGGGGCCGCGGTGGGGGCGATGTCGACGGTGGTCGACCAGGTGCTGGGCTCGTCGCCCTCGAGGTAGCGGGTCAGGTCGCGGACCGCCCAGGTGAGGGCGAGGCGGCTGGTGAGGGGGTCGACGGGGGCGATCGGGGAGTGGGGGTGCGCGGCCTGCTCAATGAGGAGCGGGAGCCGCGGGTCGGTCTCGGACTCGTGGGCGTCGACGCAGCGGACGCACGCGGTGCGGCCGGGGTCGACGAAGGGGCCGACCCGGCGGGTGGCGCCGGTGCCGGACACCAGGAGGTGGGGGAGGCCGGCGCGCAGCAGCGGGTCGACCAGGCCGCGACGGGCCGGGCCCGCCGTGACGACGAGGTGGACGGCCGGGTCGCGGTCGTCGAGGCGCAGACCCGCCTCGGCGAGCAGGTCGCCGAGGCCGTCGGCGGCGGTCGGCTCGGCGGTGAGGCCGACGGTGCCGGCCGCGCGGGCGGTACGGCGCCGCGGGGCGTCGGACCCGAAGAGCATCAGGTCGGAGTCCGCCGCCGCACCGGCCGCGTCGTCGACCAGCAGGTCGGCCGCGGCGAGCCGGGCGAGCGCGTGGCGGGCGTCGTCGTCGAGCGGACCGGGGTCGTGGCGGGCGGCGAGCGCGTCGAGCAGGGCGCGGACCGACGCGCGGTCGGGCAGCTGGACCGCCAGCGGGAGCCGGAGGCCGACCTGGAGGGTCAGCGGGTCCCGGCGGAGGACCGGCACGCCGGGACGCAGGCGCAGCGTCCCGAGGTCGGGGGATGCCTCCACGCTGCCCATGCCCCCACGGTGGCACGCGGGCGCCGTACGGCGTCGCCGTTGTCCACAGGCCCCGCAGCGGGCCCGAAATGAGCCGCGGGCGGGACCACCGTGGTGGTCCCGCCCGCGTGCTGAGGTCCTAGGGCTGGCTCAGGCCTTGCCGAGGATCCGGTTGAGGTTGGTGCCGCACTCGGGGCAGACGGCCTTGGCCATCCGCGTGCCCTTCTCGTTCACCTTGACTTCGCCCTCGGCCTCGCGCTTGGCCTTGCACTTCACGCAGTAGAACTCGCCGCTCCAGGTCTCCGCCATGACGGCCTCCTTGCTATCGATTCATCGTTCGGTCGTCGCGACGGGGGTTCAGGGGAAGCCCGTCGGGGTCCGGGTACGAAACCCCGAACCACACCGACCCTACGGCACGCTCAGTCGGAGTCGCAGTAGCGTGCCCCGCATGTCTGAATCCGCTCTTCCGGGCCCGCCGGGCGCTGCGGGGCCCACGCTCAGCTCCCTGCGGCTCGAACGGCCCTCCGAGGGGGTCGCCCTGCTGGTGCTCGACGACCCCTCGATGCGCAACGCGATGAGCGAGGAGATGACCGCGTCCTGGGTCGCGGCGGTGGACTTCCTGGCGGCCGACCCGACCGTCCGGGTCGTCGTCGTGACGGGGGAGGGCAGCGCGTTCTGCTCGGGCGGCAACACGTCCTGGATCGCCTCCGAGCCGGGCGCGACGCCCGCCGAGCTGCGGGAGCGGATGCTGCCGTTCTACCGCGCGTGGCTCTCGATCCGGAAGCTCGAGGTCCCGACGATCGCCGCCATCAACGGGCACGCCATCGGCGCGGGGCTCGCGATGGCCCTGGCGTGCGACATCCGGTACGCCGCCCGCGGCGCCCGCCTGGGCGTGCCGTTCCTCAAGCTGGGGATGCACCCGGGCATGGCGACCACCTACCTGCTGCCTGACGTGGTGGGCCCGGCCGCGGCACGCGACCTGCTGCTGACCGGACGACTCGTCGACGCCGACGAGGCCCTCGCGCTCGGGATGGTCTCGCGGGTGCTCGACCCCGACACGTTCCGTGCCGACGTGCTCGCGACCGCGGCGGAGGTCGCCGCCACCGCGCCGATCGCCAGCCGCCTGACCAAGACGGCCCTCGCCCGCGGCCACGCCAGCGTCGAGGCGTGCCTGGACTGGGAGGCGCTCGCCCAGCCCGTGACGCTCGCGACCGAGGATCTCCAGGAGGGCATCCGGGCGGCGCAGGAGAAGCGCCCACCGCGGTTCACCGGACGCTGACACAGGAAGAGGCCCCCGGTCCGCCTTGGCCGTTTGCCTTCCCCTTGCGAACGGCCGCCGCGGCCCGAGGGCCTCGTCTGAGGTAGACGCTAGGCAGTCGCGGGCGACGGGGTCAATCCGGCGGCGGGGCGCCCTGTGGACAGTCCTGTGGAAGACGCTGTGGAGCAGGGCGATGACCGGTGGAGGAGCGCTGAGGAACGCGGGATGAGCTGTGGACGAGGGGGTCGGCGCCACGGTGCCGCGCGGCGCCGTACGGTGTCCTGACCAGCCCGGACCGTGTGCACAGGCTCGTCCACCGCCTGTGGACAAGAAATTCCTGAGACGTCAGACGAAGAAAGGGGGCCGCGTGGCCGACGTGGCCGACCAAGGCATCAGCCCGGTGGCGGCGCTGCGCCGGATCGCGTTCCTGCTCGAGCGCGGGCGGGCCGACACCTACCGCGTGAAGGCCTACCGCAACGCGGCCGCGGCGATCCTGCCGCTGCCGGCCGAGGAGGTGGCCGCCGCCGCGGCGGCCGGCACACTCACCGACATCCAGGGCGTCGGCGCCAGCACCGCCAAGGTCATCGCCCAGGCGCTCGCCGGGAGAGTGCCGGACCGGCTCGCCGAGGCCGAGGAGGAGTACGGCGCCGCCCTGACCCGCGACGGCGCCGGCGACGGTCTCCGGGCCGCCCTGCGCGGCGACCTGCACTCCCACTCCGACTGGTCCGATGGCGGCTCGCCGATCGAGGAGATGGCCATGAGCGCCATCGAGTGCGGCCACGACTACCTGGTCCTGACCGACCACTCGCCGCGGCTCAAGGTGGCCCGGGGGCTCAGCGCGGAGCGCCTCGCCCGCCAGCTCGACGTCGTCGACGCGGTCAACGCGCACCTGGGCGGCTCCGGCTTCCGGCTGCTGAAGGGGATCGAGGTCGACATCAACGAGGACGGCTCCCTCGACCAGACGCCCGAGATGTTCGAGCGGCTCGAGGTGCGGGTCGCCAGCGTCCACTCGAAGCTGAAGATGGAGCCCGACGCGATGACGCGCCGGATGATCGCCGCCATCCGCAACCCCTGGTCCAACGTGCTCGGGCACTGCACCGGGCGGCTCGTGACCGGCAACCGCGGCACCCGGCCGCAGTCGAGGTTCGACGCCCGCGCGGTGTTCGAGGCGTGCGCGGAGGAGGGGGTCGCGGTCGAGATCAACTCCCGCCCCGAGCGGCGCGACCCGCCGTCGGACCTGCTCGCGCTCGCGCGCGACGCCGGCTGCCTGTTCTCGATCGACAGCGACGCGCACGCCCCGGGACAGCTGGACTTCCTCGTGCTCGGCTGCGAGCGGGCCGAGGAGGCCGGCATCGACGCCGACCGGATCGTCAACACCTGGCCGGTGGAGCGGCTGCTGGAGTGGGCCAACGCGCGGTAGCGCCTATCGCGGCCCTCGACGCCCTAAGGTCGGGACATGCCAGCCAAGTCGTCGCAGCCCCGGGTCGAGATCCGGCGCTCGCGCCGACGGCGGCGTACGGTCTCCGCCTACCGCGAGGGCGACAAGATCATCGTGCTGATGCCGGAGACGCTGAGCCGCGCCGAGGAGCGCGAGTGGGTGCGCAAGATGGTGGAGCGCATCGAGCGCCGCGAGCGGCCGAAGCGGCTCACCGACGCCCAGCTGCTCAAGCGGGCGCGCGAGCTCAGCGACGCCTACCTCGGCGGCCTCGCCGCACCGGTGTCGGTGAGCTGGGTGGCCAACCAGCGCACCCGCTGGGGCTCGTGCACGCCCGGCGACCGCACGATCCGGCTCTCCGAGCGGCTGCAGAAGATGCCGGGCTGGGTCGTCGACTACGTGATCGTGCACGAGCTGGCGCACCTGCTCGAGCCGAGTCACAACAAGGCGTTCTGGGGCTGGGTGGCGCACTACCCGCACACCGAGAAGGCGAAGGGCTACCTCGAGGGCTGGTCGCACGCCGCGCGGTTGCCGTCGCCGCCCACGGAAGAGGTCGAGGACCTGCCCGACGACGCCGACTAGACCGCCGGTGGCCGACTGAGCTGCCGGCCCGGCCTAGCGGACGCCCAGCCGCCCGCGGGCGATCGCGATCAGGTCGTGCATGCTCGGCTCGAGCTCGGGGAGGCCGTCCACCGGCCACCACCGCACGTCGAGCGACTCGTCGCTGACGACCTGCTCGGCCGACGGCGGCGCGACGGCGACGTACCGGACGTCGAGGTGGGACACCTCGCCCCGCGGGTCGCAGAACGGCACCGGGTGCACGTCGAGCTGGGCCGGCACCGGGTCGAGCTCGAGGCCGATGATCCCGGACTCCTCGCGCGCCTCGCGGCGCGCGACGTTGGACAGGGAGACGTCGCCGCGCTCTGCGTGGCCGCCGAAGGCGAACCACCGCTGGGCCTTGCCGTGCAGGTTGAGCAAGACGCGGGAGCCGTCGCGGTCGATGACCAGCGCGCCCGCCGTGATGTGGCGCGGGTACGACGACCGCCACATGCCGTCGGGCGTGGTGTGCAGGTGGCGCACGAACCGTGTGCGCAGCCGCTCCTGCTCGGGGTCGGGCGCCGTCCAGCTCGCGAGCGTCGCGAGCGCGTCCTCGTGGAGGCTCACTCCTCGGTCGGCTTGTCCGCGGCGCCGCCGGACTCGTCGGAGCCGCCACCGTCGAGCAGCTTGCGCAGCTCCTCGTCGAACTCGTCCTCCGAGAGCTCCACCGCGGTGGCGTCGGCCCGGAACGACAGCGGGTCGTCGAGGTCGGCCGCCGTCGGCAGCAGGTCGGGGTGCATCCACACCCCGTCGCGCGCCTCCGAACCGGCGCGGGCGCGCAAGCCGCCCCAGAGGGTCGAGGCGTCGCGCAGCCGGCGCGGCCGCAGCTCGAGCCCGACGAGGGCGGCGAACGTCTGCTCCGCCGGACCGCCGGCGGCGCGGCGGCGCCGTACGGCCTCCCGCAGCGGGGTCGCGGCCGGCATCCGGCCCTCGGTGGCCTGGCTGACGACCTCGTCGACCCAGCCCTCGACGAGCGCGAGCGCGATCTCGAGGCGGGAGAGCGCGGCGGCCTGGGCGGGGGAGTTGGGCGGGTCGAACAGGCCGCCCTCGAGCAGTCCCTGCATCGCCGCCGGGTTGGTCGGGTCGATGTTGCGCAGCTGCTCCTGCACGCGCTCCTGGATCTGCTGGGCGTTGATCTCCAGGCCCTGGGCGTAGTCGGTGACCGCGCCGATCAGGTGCTCGCGCAACCACGGCACGTGGGCGAAGAGCCGCTGGTGGGCGGCCTCGCGCAGCGCGAGGTAGAGGATCACGTCGTCCTCGCTCACGTTGAGGCCGTAGGCGAACGCGCGGACGTTGCTCATCACCAGCGCCGCCTTGCCGGGCGCCCCGAGGGGGAGGCCGATGTCGGAGGCGGTGAGCACCTCGCCGGCCAGCGCGCCGAGCCCCTGGCCGACCTGGTGGGCGAGCATGCCGCCGACCGCCTGGCCGATGATGCCGATGAAGGGGCCGGCCTGGGCCCGCACCTCCTCGGGCAGCGCGCCGGACAGCCCCGCGACCGAGGTCGCCGCGACCGGCTCGACGAGCACCTTCCACACCGGGCGGGTCTCGACTAGCCACTCGGCGCGGCTCCAGGCCGCGGTCGTGCTGACGCCGGACGAGAACTCCGTCGCGGCGTCGAGCCAGTGGTCGGCGAGCTGGACGGCGTCGGCCACCCGCGACGCGTCGCGGTCGGTCGGGCTCGGGTCCGACTCCTGCGCGATCGTCTTGCGCGCCAGGTCGTCGGCGGCGTTCCAGTTCAGCGGGCCGTCGTAGGGCTGCATCATCGCCTGGAGCTGCCCGAACAGCTGGGACAGGTCGAAGCCGCCGGCCCCGCCGGCGCCGCCCTGGCCGAGGTTGCCGAGGCCGCCGATGCCGCCGAACCCGCCGGGCCCGAACAGCTGCTCGAACGGCGTGCCCTTGAACGGGTTGGGCTCCTCGGGGTCGCCAGGGTTTCCGGGCTGGTCACTCATGGCTCAAAAGTACGCCGTCCGCCCTAGCCGCTTCGCGGCTGGCTCGCGCGCTCGCGGCCAGCACCCCAGCTCGTCCCTCGCCCGGTGCTGTCGCTCGCTTACTCGCCTAAGGTGAGATGCGTGAGCCACCCCGCCGTCCGCCTCGCCGCGATCCACGACACCCCGCTGTCGGTCGACGAGGTCGTCGGCAGCCTCGACGACGACGGCGCCGGCGGCCTGGTCGTCTTCGTCGGCCGGGTCCGCGACCACGACGGCGGCAAGTCCGTCACCGGGCTGAGCTACTCCGCGCACCCCACCGCGCTGGCGCGGCTGGAGGAGGTCTGCGTCAAGGTGGCGGGGGACTACGACGTGCGCGGCGTCGCGGCGGTGCACCGCGTGGGCGACCTCGCGATCGGCGACCTGGCCGTCGTCGTCGCGACGACTGCGGGCCACCGCGGCTCCGCGTTCGACGCGAGCCGCGCCCTCATCGACACCCTCAAGGCCGAGGTGCCGATCTGGAAGCACCAGCTGTTCGCCGACGGCACCGAGGAGTGGGTCGGCGCGCCGTAGGGATCTCGGCCGTCAGCCGACCTACCCTCGACGGGTGGAGATCCTGCTCTGGCTCGTGCCCGCGGCCGTCGTCACGGTCGTGGCGATGCTGTGGGTCGCCTGGTCGGGCTCCGCGCGTCGCGCGGGCCGCGGGACGATCGACCGCGACGAGGCCGCGCGCCGCATCGGCGAGGCCCTCGGCAGGGAGGGACGCCGGCCCGGGTACGCCGCGCCGCGCCGCGCGCCGGAGCAGTCGACAGGGGTGGCGGTGCGCCGTACCCGTCCCGTCGTGGTCAAGCCGGACGAGACGGCTGCCGAGACGGCCGCCGACGAGCGCGGCTCCGACCGCCGCGCCTCCTGACCACCGGCGACCGGACCACCCGTCGGCTGCTTTGTCGCAGGTGAGAAGGTAGGCGCCATGAGTCAGCGCATGATCGCCGTCTGCATCGCGGGGCCGCTGCTCCTCGTGCTCGCGGTGCTCGCGCTGGCCGTGCCGCTGCCCTACGCCGCCTACAGCCCGGGCCCGACGTTCGACATCCTCGCGAAGGACGAGAACGAGTCCGAGCTCATCCAGGTCGACGGCCACCCGACCTACCACGACGACGGCGAGATCCGCTTCACCACCGTCCAGTCCACGCCGTTCGACGACCGCCTCAGCCTGGGGGAGGCGCTCCAGCGCTGGCTCGACCCCGACGAGGCCGTGATCCCCTACGACGTCGCGCACCCGGACGACACGACCGAGGAGGACGAGGAGATCCAGGGTCAGCTGTCGATGGTCAGCTCGCAGGACAACGCCGTCGCCGTCGCGCTCGAGGAGATCGGCGAGAAGGTGACGTCCGCCGTCCAGGTCGCCCGCGTCAACGCCGGCACCCCGGCCGACGGCAAGCTCAGGGTCCGCGACATCTTCGTCTCGATCGACGGCGAGAAGGTCAAGACCGCCGACGACGTCGTCCGGCTGATCCAGGCCCACGAGCCGGGAGAGCCCGCCGAGATCGTGGTGCTGCGCAACCACCGCCGGGTGACCGTCAAGGTCGCGCCCGAGATGGACGAGGGCTCGCCGAAGATCGGGATCTACCCCGGGATCGGCTACAAGTTCCCCTTCGACGTCAAGATCCAGGTCAACCCCGACATCGGCGGGCCGAGCGCCGGTCTGATGTTCTCGCTGGCCGTCTACGACACGCTGACCCCCGGCTCCCTGACCGGGGGCGAGGTCGTCGCCGGCACCGGCGAGCTGATGCCCGACGGGACGGTCGGCCCGATCGGCGGCATCGAGCAGAAGATCGCGGGCGCCGAGGCCGTCGGCACCGACCTGTTCTTCGTGCCGGCCGACAACTGCGCCGACGTCAGCGACCTCGACCCGGACCTCGAGCTGGTGAAGGCGACGACGATGCACGAGGCGCGACTCGCCCTCGAGGCCTGGGTCGCCGACCCCGATGCCGAGCTGCCCCGATGCTGAGGACCTGAGCGTGGACCTGGACCTGGACGTCGACCCGGCGCTCGCGCGCGCCGTGCTCGAGATCGAGACCCATCACGCCGCGGCGGGATGGGACCAGCCGGCCGGGCTCTACGCCCTGGTCGACACCGCCGAGCTGGTCGCCGCGGAGCCCGCGCTGGCCGCGGCCCTCGGCCTCGACGACACCCGCGAGCGCGGCTCGCTGACCCCGATCCAGCAGGAGGAGGTCGGCGCCGACCAGCCGCTCGAGGAGCTGCTGCAGACGATCGTCTGGCCCGCCGGCGTGCTCGGGTGCGCCGCGGTCGTGGAGCGGCTGGTGCTGCCGCCCGCCGCCGACGGCCAGGTGCCGGAGGAGCGGGACGCCGCGGTCGAGTTCGCCCGCGAGCACCCCGACAAGCAGGAGGTCAGGATCGTCGCCGGCGTCACCCGCCACGGTGCGTCGTACTGCGCCCTGCGCCTGCGCGCCCACGACGAGGACGCCGCGGTGATGGGCGGGCCCGACCTGGTGCCCAACCTGATCGCGCTGCTGCGCGGAACCCTCGAGGACGACCCGGACGTTGGGCCTGAGAGGGGCCCGGATGCGGGCACTGACGAGGAGAGGACCGACACGTGAGCGACCTGTTCGACGAGGAGCCGGACGAGCCCACGACCCGGCGACCCGGGCGACGCGCCCGGGCACTGGTGATCACCGGCGGAATCCTGCTGGTCGGGTTCTTCGCGCTGACGGCGTTCGCCGCGATCTACACCGACCGGCTCTGGTACCGCGAGGTCGGCTACAGCCAGGTCTTCTCCACGATGCTGTGGACCCGGGTGGGGCTATTCCTCGTCTTCGGCGTGTTCATGGGGGCCGCGGTCGCCGTCAACATGCACCTCGCCTACCGCTTCCGGCCGCTGTTCCGGATGCCCGGCGCCGACAGCAGCGTCGACCGCTACCGCGATGCCGTCACCCCGATTCGCACCTGGCTGCTGATCGGTGTCGCGATCGTGGTCGGCGGGTTCGCCGGCACCTCGGCCGTCGGGCAGTGGCGCACCTACCTGCTCTGGCGCAACGGCCAGGAGTGGGGCGAGGAGGACGCGCACTTCGGCCGCGACATCGGCTTCTACGTCTTCGACCTGCCGTGGTGGCACTACGTCGTCGACTTCGTGATGGCCGCCGCGGTCGTCGCGGTGATCGCGACCGCGGTCGTGCACTACCTGTACGGCGGGATCCGACTCCAGGTGCAGCACGACCGCCTGTCGGGCGCGGCGCAGGTGCAGTTCTCGGTCCTGCTCGGCATCTTCGTGCTCGCCAAGGCCGTCGACTACTACCTCGACCGGTTCGACCTGGTCACCGACGACCACGAGCGCTTCACCGGGATGAACTTCACCGGCGAGAACGCGCTGCTGCCCGCGCGCAACATCCTGATGGGGGTCGCCGTCATCTGCGCGATCCTCTTCTTCCTCAACATCTGGCGCCGCACCTGGCAGCTGCCGTCGGTGGGCCTCGCCCTCCTCGCGCTCTCGGCCATCCTCCTCGGGATGATCTGGCCGGCGATCGTGCAGAACTTCCAGGTCAAGCCGACCGAGGCCGACAAGGAAGCGGAGTACATCGAGGCCAACATCGAGGCCACCCGCAAGGCGTTCGGGCTGGAGAACGTCGAGCCAGAACCCTTCGACGCCTCTGGATCGGCGGAGACCGCCAACCTGCGCGAGCTGATGGGACAGCTCGACCAGGTGCCCGTCGTCGACCCGCAGCGGGTGCGCCAGACGTTCGAGGAGCGGCAGCAGCCCTTCGTCTACTACTCGGTGCCGCCGGTACTCGACGTCGACCGCTACGAGATCGACGGACGGCAGCAGCCGCTCGTGCTCGGCGTGCGCGAGCTCGACCAGGACGGCATCAACCCCGCCGACCGCAACTGGTCCAACCTCCACACGGTCTACACCCACGGTGAGGGACTCATCGCGGCCTACGGCAACCGGATCGACGACAGCCAGGCCGGCGATGCCAACGGCCGTATGGTCTGGGCGGAGGGCATTACTGCCTCCGACAACGTGTTCTCCGAAGCCGCCGACATCGAGAACCGCATCTACTACGGCGAGGACAGCCCGTCGTACTCCATCGTCGGCAAGGCGAGCGAGGACAGCAATGACGTCGAGCTCGGGCTGGGTCTCAACCTCGACCCTGACTCGCGCCAGGAGACGACGACCACTTATGACGGCGAGGGCGGCGTCGACGTCGGCGGGGCCTTCAACCAGTTCATGTACGCCCTCAAGTTCGGCGAGCCGAACTTCCTCCTGTCCGGACGCGTCAACGAGAACTCGAAGGTCCTCTACAACCGCCAGCCCGTCGAGCGGGTCGAGGCGGTGGCGCCCTGGTTGACGATCGACAACGACCCCTACCCGGCGGTGATCGACGGGCGCGTCCAGTGGATCCTCGACGGTTACACGACGACCGACCGCTATCCCAACGCGCAGCGCGAGTCCTTCGAGGAGATGACCGACGACTCGCTCGCGGAGGAGACCGGTTTCCAGACCATCCCCACCGACGAGATCAGCTACATGCGCTCGGCGGTGAAGGCGACGGTGGACGCCTACGACGGCACGGTCACCTTGTACGCCTGGGACGAGACCGACCCGATGCTCAACACCTGGATGAGCGCGTTCCCCGACACGGTGCAGCCGAGGTCGGCGATCCCGCAATCGCTGATGGACCACCTGCGTTACCCCGAGGACATGTTCAAGGTGCAGCGTTTCCAGCTGCAGAAGTACCACGTCACCAACGCTGGGGAGTTCTACCAGGGCAATGACCGCTGGGACGTCGCGACCGATCCCAACGTGGACAACACGTTCCAGCCGCCCTACCGGGTGTTCACCGGTGACGGTCAGTGGTCGATGACGTCGGTCTTCACCCCGCGTGGCAAGGACACGGTGGCGGCGTTCGCGGAGGTCAACTCCGACGCGACGTCCCAGAGCTTCGGGCAGATCTCGCTGCGCGAGACCGAGGCCAACGTGCTCGCGCCCGGCCAGGTTTTCAACGAGATGAGCCAGGACGACGCGGTCCGCGAGGAGCTCCAGCAGTACCTGGTCTCCGACGCCACGCCGCCGATCTACGGCAACCTGCTCACGCTGCCGGTCAACGACGGCCTGATCTACGTCGAGCCCGTCTACGTCGTGAAGACCGGCGGCTCGGGATACCCGATCCTGCAGTACGTGATCGTCTACTACGACGGCCAGGTGGGCATCGGCGAGAACTTGACGGAGGCGCTGGCCTCGGCGCTCAACGAGTCGGTGCCCGACGGCAACACCGGCCAGGGCAACACCGGCCAGGGAGGGCCCGACAACAACGGCCAGGGCGGTCCGGAACTGTCGATCGACCAGCAGATCGCCGACCTGCTGCGGCGCGCCCAGCAGGAGTTCGACGCCGCCGAGGAGGTTCAGGGCACCGACCTCGAGGCGTGGGCCCGGCACATCGAAGAGGCCGAGCGGTTGATCGCCGAGGCGGTCGCGCTGGCCGACGAACGCGACGAGGCGGCTGGGGACGACGAGCCCGCGGACCAGTCGGAGTCGACGGAGGAGTCGACCGAGCCGACCGACGGGGCGACCGAGGAGTAGGCATTGCTCCTCACCCTCGACCTGCTGGGGATCTGCGTCTTCGCGATCTCCGGCGGTCTGGTCGCCGTGCGCAACCAGCTCGACATCCTCGGTGTGGTGGTGCTCGCCATGGCGACCGGCCTCGGCGGCGGTGTCATCCGTGACGTCCTGATCGGGGCGGTGCCACCGCCGGGGGTCGAGGACTGGCGCTACCTCGCCGTCCCCGCTCTCGCGGGCCTCGCGACCTTCGCCTGGCACCCCGCCCTCGGCCGCCTGGAGCGGGTCGTGAACGTCTTCGACGCCGCCGGTCTCGGCATGTTCTGCGTGGCCGGCGCGCTCAAGGCCCACGAGTTCGGGCTCGGCCCCGTGCCGTCGGCGGCGCTCGGCATGCTCACCGGTGTCGGGGGCGGCGTCATCCGCGACCTGCTGGCCGGCCGGGTGCCCGTGGTGCTCCGCTCAGGCGAGCTCTACGCGATCCCGGCGCTCGCAGGTGCTGCCGTCGCCGCGACGGGCGTCGAGCTGGGCCTGAGCCCTGAGGTCATCGTGGGCCCTGCCGTCGTGCTGACCACCGGGTGGCGGCTGATGGCGATCCGGCGCGGCTGGCGGGCGCCCGCGCCCCGCGTGGTGTCGCAGGACTGAGCGGTCACCGACCGGGCCCGCGTGGCCGGTCGTGGGGATGCGTCGGCTACGCAGGTGCAAGGAGCGGCGCCAGAACCTCGTGCGCCCAGGCAGACAGGCTGGTCTCGGTCGTCGTGGTCACATCTCGTTCCTGCTCGGGCTCGAAGCCCTCGCGCAGCCCGATCGACATGCCGACCATCGCCTCGACCGCCGCTGGAGACATCCCAGCCCCGAGGAGCGCGGCTCGCATCTCCCCGTCCTCGATGCGGACTGCCTCGACGCGACGGCCGGTCACGTCGCTGACGACCCCCATCGCCTCCGCCCAGGAGAGGTCCTGGGGCCCGTGGACGGCCTGCACGTGTCGACCCCGCCAGTCCGGTCGGAGCAGGTAGGCGGTCGCGACGTCCGCGATGTCGCGCGGCGCCACCCACGGCATCGGGCGATCGACTGGCCACAAGGTCGGGACGGTCCCGGCGCGGATCGCGTCGAGCTGGTAGAGCAAGTTGGTGTAGAAGAAGCCGCAGCGCAGGTGCACCACGCCTTGCCGGTCACCGAGCGCAGAGTCGAGCATCTGCTCGACGGTCGCGAGGCCGTCGATCTCGCCGGCCCCGTGGCGCAGCTCGGCGCCCACGCTGCTCTGGAACACGGTCCGCGGGATGTGGTTCTCGATCACGGCGCTCGCCAAGTTGGACCCGATAGTTTCGTAGGCCGTCAGCGGGTCCTCTGCTCCCGTGGGAGGTACGACGGCGTACAGGGCGTCGAGCCCCCGGGTGGCTCGCAAGACTGCCTCCGGTTCGGTGAGGTCAGTCGCGATCGCCTCGGCGCGATCGCGGATGTCGGCGGGGATGCGCTTGGGATGCGGGGTCAGGAGCACCGGTCTCACGCCAGCCCTCACCAGGTGGCGCGCGACGACCTGACCGACGTGGCCCGAGGGAGTGGTGACAGCGATCTTCATGCCGTCCACGCTAGGAGAAGATGTGGACAGATCATGTCCACCTTTGCTGGCAGGCTTGTGACATGGGTGACGACGACCCGACGAAGCGGACGCTACGACTCCTGGCCCTGCTGCAAGCGAGGCGGACATGGCTCCCGGCCGAGCTCGCCGACAGGCTGGGCGTCAGCACCCGCACCCTGCGGCGGGACATCTCCCGTCTCGAGGACCTGGACTTCCGCGTGGAGCGGAAGCCCGGCCCGGGGGGCTACTACGCGCTGGCTGCGGGCAGTCGGTTGCCGCCGTTGGTCTTCGACGATGACGAGGTGCTCGCTCTGATCGTCGGCCTCCGCATGGCTGAGGGCCGCGTCGCCGAGGACGCTGCGCCCAGAGCCTTGGCGAAGCTGCTCCAGGTGCTTCCGCGGCGACTCTCTGAGCTGGCGCACGATCTCGCCGAGAACACCCAGACCGTCCGACGACCCAGGACAGTGGTGGACGGCCGAGCTCTGGACAAGTTCGCCCGGGCGGGCGCCGCGTCGCGGTCGGTGGAGTTCACCTACCGTGATCAGCGAGGTCGCACGCTCCCTCGCCGGGTGGACTCGGTGCAGTGTGTGCAGTCGAACGGACGCTGGTACGCCGTCGCCTACGACCTCGACCGCGAGGCCTGGCGCGTCTTCCTCCTGGACGGCGCCACCGACGTACACCTGGGCCCGATCGTCGCCCGCCGGCAGACACCGTTCGCCGACCTGTCCACCTGGCTCACGACGGATTTCGGACGGCTCGGCGATCGTTCCTGACCTTTGGTCGCACCGGAACGGCGGACCGGGCGTTGCCGAAACGGACCGTGATGAATGAGGCGATCGCAGATCGGACGCATGAGGACGACCGCGATCGTGACGCCCACCAGGCCGAGCGCCAGACCGGCAAGCACGTCGTGGACATAGTGGACTCCGGCCGCGACACGAGAGCCGGCGACGAGCACGGCGACGGGCCCGGCGAACCAGGCGCTGCGCGGGAAGGTGAAGAAGCAGGCGGAGGCGAACGCGGCGGCGACCGTTGCGTGATTGGACGGCCACGACCAGTCGCCTGGCGCGGGACAGGCCAACACGGCTTGCGCGACCATCGCTCGACAGGGCCGCTGCTCCTCGACCAGGAGCTTGGTGAGCTCGCTGGTGGCGTAGGCCCCGACGACGCCCAGACCCGCGCTCGTGAGTGTCAGGAATGCGCGTCGGTCGCACAGCCAAGTCCCAGCGGCCAGCAGGGCAGTGCCACCGACCAGTGCGAGCACGCCGACCTCGGCGACCGTGCGGACGACTGCCTCCGACACCGTTCCCGATGCGGTCGCGACCATCAATCGATACAGGTCATCGCGCGCCAGGAACGTGGCGGCAGACAGCGCCACGAGGAGACCAGCGATCCCCCACATGGCGCCAGAGCCAGCGGGCTGGTCGACTGGCCGTTCGGCGCTCGAGGGAGGGCCGCCATGATGCGAGGAGCGCCATCCTGAAGTCATGCCTGGAACGCTAGGAAACTCGCGAGCGTGGCGGATCTGTCTACGGTCGTGACTCGTCTACCTCGGAAGTCGGAGATTGGACGGTGCCAGATCGGCCTCTGGTCTGATGCCGGCGCGAGCGCATCGGGGGACGATGCTGGGTGTGGCAGGAAGTCCAGTGGAGTGGGAGGTCAACAGATGAAACCGATGGATTTCGCGAACAAGCCGGTGCTCGACGGGGACCTTGTGACGCTTCGGCCGATCCGGGGATCGGAGGGAGTCGTTCTCAATCACAGCCTCGCCGATGCTGAGGTGGCTGTGCTCACCGGGAGCGTCAACAGTCGCTCCGCTGAGCTCGTCCCCTTGGAAGCGGCCGAGCTGACGAGGATCTATCAGGCGTGGGCGGAGGCGACTGACCGGATGGTGTGGGCCGTCGTCGACCGCGCCACGGGCGACATCGTCGGTGAGGCTGTTCTCAACGACCTCGACCCG
This sequence comes from Nocardioides thalensis, assembly GCF_013410655.1. NCBI lineage: Bacteria > Bacillati > Actinomycetota > Actinomycetes > Propionibacteriales > Nocardioidaceae > Nocardioides > Nocardioides thalensis. The sequence goes on along the minus strand of NZ_JACCFP010000001.1, from coordinate 3,036,613 downwards.
ACGAACCGGTGGTGCAACTACCGCATCTGGCTCGCCGTGCGGGGGAGGGGCTACGGCAGCGAAGCCACGAGGTTGGCGCTGGACTACGCGTTCGACCAGGTGGGCCTGAATCGGGTCGAGCTCGAGGTGTTCGATCTCAACCCTCGCGCGCGGCATGTTTACGAGAAGGTTGGATTTCGGCACGAGGGAACCCGCCGGCAGGTACTGCTCATGGACGACGAGTGGATCGACTCTCACGTCATGTCAGTGATCGCGGCAGACCGGAGATGACGCTCGGATCGGCTCAGACGGTCTTGAGCGCGCCGCCGTCGATCACGTAGTCGGCGCCGGTGACGTTGGCTGCGACCTCTGAGGCGAGGAAGACCGCAAGTGCTGCGACCTCCTGGGGAAGGCTGAACCGGCCAGTGAGAATGCCCATGCGCTGCGGCACGACCTCGTCGATCACCTCCTGGGGTGTCGTGCCGGCAGCGTCGGCGACGATCGCGGCGAATCCGTTGGCGGAAGTCCAGAACGGTGTGCGGATCGGCCCGGGGGAGATCGCGTTGACACGCACCCGATGAGGAGCCAGCTCGATCGCCGTCGACTTGGTCAGGTTCGACAGAGCCGCCTTGGCGGCGCTGTAGTGGGCGATCGCCGGATCGGGGAGCTTCGCATTGATGGAGCTCACGTTCACGATGGACCCTCCGCCGCGCGCGACCATGGAGGGAATTACGGCCCGTGACGCTCGCACCGCGCTGAAGAACGTGGTGTCGAAGACTCGTTGCCATGCCGCGTCGTCGATGTCGGCCAACGTCGGTCCGGGCTCGCTCGCGCCGACGTTGTTGAGTAGCACGTCCACGCCTCCCCGCTCGGTCTCGGCGGTCGCGATCAGCCGTGCCGGCCCCTCCGCCTTCGACAGGTCGACGCGAACCGCGAGCACTCCCATCTCGTCACGCAGTTGTGCCAGTTCCTCGGTGACGGTGCGCGAGCCGATGACGACCTGTGCACCGCTCGAGGCCAGCTGCCTCGCAGCCTCGAGCCCGACACCCTTGCTTCCGCCGGTGACCACTGCCACCTTGCCCTCGAAGTTGATCTCCACATGCCCATGGTCGACAGACAGCAGGGTGGAAGGCTGGCGGGAATCGGACGTCACGGCAGATCGGGACAGGTCGGCGATCTTCGCCACGGGCCGACGGGAGCCCTTGGTGGGTCGATGACGAGCTCGGCGAGCTCTACTCGATCCCGGCGACTGCGCTGCGCGCGGTGCCGGGTCCGACCCCGATTTGGCCCGACGTGGGGCCGTTCGGTAACGTTGGGTTCACCGACGCGGGGTGGAGCAGCTCGGTAGCTCGCTGGGCTCATAACCCAGAGGTCGCAGGTTCAAATCCTGCCCCCGCTACAAAGGAAGTGGCCCGTGACCTGCGGAAACGCAGATCACGGGCCACTTTGTCATTTGAGCCATTCCGGCTTGTGTCGCGCTTTGTGACCCAGAAACCCCTCGCGGACGTCTGGTCAGACACACGCCACGGCCTCCTCGGGACCGACCTCGTTCTGCCCCGAAGCCGTCCGGTCACCGGCCCTCTCGCGAGTGACGGACCTGCGTCACAGGCGGCGGTCTGCTGTCATCTCCGGGTCGTATCACCCGTGCTCAGCGGGTGAACGGTCACCATGGAGATGGCCACCTTCCGGCAGAACGGGCACTCTTCCTCGGGACGGGCGTCGTCGACGGGCGAAGAACCCGATCCGGCCTGGCGGCCACGAATGCGCGGCAGCGATTCGCGGTAAACCAGGCCGCCGGCGTACACGGCCAGCACTCCCAAGTCCTCGGCAGTGCGCAGCAGGTCGCCCAGTTGCTTGCCTCACGGTGACTGACGTCGGCGAGCCACCCTCCGTGCCGCGCTTGTCGACGCACGACAGCCGTCGCGAGAGCTGCCAGTCCTGACCTGCTCTGCCACGTCCACACGAGGACGCTACTGGCCGGGCTGTGAACGCTCCCGCGAACGGCACACGCCACCCATCTGTTCCTCACGTGGCAACGAATCACTTGTACGACCCGCTCGTCGCGGGTCCGGGGCGTCAGCCACTGATCAGGAGCTCAGGAGTCATCATGGAACCGAACAGCGAACGCGCCACCACGAGACGCAATCACCTGCTCACCGCTGCGCAGCTGGCGTCGCACCGACCTGCGACTGGCACCCACCTGGTCCAGATGCACGGACAGGGGAACGGGGTCCGCGTGCATCAGACGTACATCGCCGCCATCTCTCTGGTTGCCTTGGTCCTCATGGGCGTCGCGATCGCAATTGCGAGCTCCACGATGTGAGCCGGGTGCCACCTCGCTGGCCGGGTGGCGTATCGACCAGGCGGTGCGTATCGACCTCCGTGGCCGGTGGCGACCAGTCGACCTCGCGCCTTGTGCGTACCTGCCGAGCGCCTGTCTAGAGGCGGCGTGGAGAACCTTCTCCCAACCACGGATCTTGCGTCGCCGGACGGAGTCGTGGCCGTTACCTCTTCATGGCGATCATTCGGATGGGTCCCTGCTCTGGCCCCCCGCCGACTGATCGTTGCCGGATCTCGTGTGGTTGGGCGTCGGGGATCAGCCAATGCGGTGCCGGCGGCCATTGCCGTCGACGATTGCGATCGGAACATCGGTAGTGAAGGCGATCGAGATCCCGTCAGCGACGCAGCAGACGTCCACAGCACCGATGGCGAACGCGTGGGATTCGACCGAGACCGCAGCGCCGCGCCTCACTGTGAACTCAGCGCCCCAGGGCTCGATGAAGAGCTTGCACTCCTCGCCGTCGAGGCATGAGACCTGAATCCGCGGCGGCGCCGGGCGTCTCCCGTCCGTGGGCACTTCGACCTCCCAAGGAGTTCTCGGGCTTGCGCGACATTCCCCGCAGGCATGTCAGCGGGTTGAGGTTTCTGACCATTCGTCGAGAGACTCGCGCAATCGGCCGACTGGCTGTCGATCAACGCGCCCTGCGCGAGCTTCCATCGGCTTCGGCGATTTGGTCCACGAATCCATGTAGGCGGCGTCAGCGACGGTGGGACCATCGGTGACGGGGTCAGGTGTGCTCGTGCGAGGCTTCTGGCCGTGGGAGACGACGACGCCGGGATCGACGCGACACTTGCGGCGATCGGCACGGCACTCGATCGGGAGCACAACTACGTGGAGTGGGTCCCGGCCGGTGCTGCGGATCGTGTGGTCCTGCTCCATCAACTGGCGGAGACCGCGGCGGCGGCTGGCGGGTTCGAGGTGAGGTTCGACGACATTGATCTGCCAGACGGTCGAACCGTGGTATGGGTTCTGGTCGACTCCGCGACCTGGCTTTGAGGGTGGACCATCAAGGGTGCTCATGGCGGAGTCAACGCATCCGCCGGATCGCGTGTCGGGCGGCGCGCCGTTGCAGTGGAGAGATGCCGGCGTCCAGTTGCAGGGCGTAGCGGAGGTGGCGCCGGGCAGCGGTCGTCTTGTTCAAGTGGGCCTCGATCAGTCCGCGGTGGATCCAGAACAGGGCGTCCGGTGTGCCCAGCCGGGTCGCCAGGCGGGCGTATCGCAGGGCTGTGGCTGAGCGGCCGGTGCGGTGCAGCGCCCATCCGAGCGCGTCGGCGGCGGGGACGCCCTGGCGAGCGCGCCACTCGGATCGCGCGGCGGCGAGGCCGACGGCGGGGTCGGCGTGATCGGCCATGAAGAGAGCTACGTCGAGCTCGCGGCCCAGTTCCTCGCTGGTCATCTCCGAGGCGTAGTCGACCAGGAAAGCCTCCTGTTCCTCGACGAGATCCTCGCGACCGAGCACCGTGTAGATCTCCAGCAGCTCGACGCGGTGCTCCGGGTGTGCGGCGCGGTCGACGACCTTCTCCCACAGCCTGGCCGCCGCAGCGAATCGCTGTTGTGCCATCGCCAGCCGGGCCCGGGAGATCAGGGCGGGGAGGTATGCGGGGTCGAGACGACGGACGTCGGCGAGCAGTGAGGCCGTCCGGTCGAGGTTCCCCCTGCGACGCTCGACGTCGGCAAGAAGGGTCAGCAGGTGGGCACGATCACCACTGATCGCCGTCCGGGCTCCTTGCCGCAGGAGCCGCGCTGCTCGGTCGAGATCACCCCTGAGTTCGAAGGCGTAGGCGTAGCGAGCCACCACGGGTACGCCGGGTTGGCGACGGTCAGCATCGCGGAGTGCGGCGAGCTGGGCGCCGTACCGGCCGAGCTCCCCGATCGCGTCGATTCTCAGGACGAGCGCCGCAGGATGGTAGGGGTCGATCGCCAGCGCCTCCTCAGCAGCGGCCAGCGCGTCGGTGAAGTCGTGGGCCACGGCGAGCAGGGCGCTGCGGGCGGTCAGTGCGGTGACGTTGTCGTCGGGCTTGATCTCGAAGGACCGTTCGACGGCCGCCTGGGCGCGGTCGTACAGGCTGGTGTCGCCGGCCACACGAACCTGCTCGACATAGGCGAGGGCGAGGGTTGCCCAGGCGACGTGGTCGTCAGGAACCCTCTCTACTCCGTTCTCGAGCTGGGCGATGACTGCCTTGAGGTCGCGCCCGTCACCGGGGTTGATGCGGACATCCGGGCCGGCGGCGGCCGGCTCGGGCGTGGAACGGGACGCGATCCCGATCCCTCCCGTGGCCGCGAGGATGAGCGAGATGCCGAGGACCAGCAGGTACTTGAGCATAGGTGATCCTGTCGTTGGAGGGGTCCGGCCGCGCTCGGCGGCCGGACCCCGATGGGTTCAGCGGGCCGGCAGGAGCCGGGTCCGGCGCTGGGTGCGGACCATGAGGACGGCGCCTGCGAGCAGGCCCGCGCCTCCGACGGCGGTGAGGAGCGGCGGGACCACGCCGTTGCTCGTCAGACCGCCCATGAACTCCTCGGAGGCTCCCTGCTCCTCCTGCGCTCCGGGCGCGGTGGCCGGGTGCGGTGTCGCGTCGCTGCCTCGTGCCGGCAGCGCGAGGTAGGGGAAGGTGGAGTCGAACTCGACGTCGTTGGCGCCTACCCCGTCGCCGAGGTCGTTCGGCTGGCCGACAAGCTCGCCCTCGACCACCTGGAGCGCGATGTCGATGACGTCGTCGGCGAGGCGTCGCCCGTTGGGGAAGCCCTGGTTGTCGCCGCCGATGACGCCGAGCGAACTCGGGTCCTCTGTCACGGGCGTCGTCATGTTGAGCCTGAGCTGCTCGCTCGGAGTGACGCCGTCGGGCTGGTTGAGGCCCTCCACCCCGGTGAGGAAGACCGAGACCAGGTCGTTGCGCGGTTTGGCGGGTGCGTCGAGGCCGTAGACGGCCTCGATCAGCTTCGGCAGCTCCGGCTCCGTGACGTAGTCGAGGAACTGGCCATCGTCTGCAGGCTGCGAGGCGTTGAAGCGGTTCTTGTCCTTGAGCGGGACGACCACCTCGTTGACCAGCGGCATGCCCAAGCGGGACACCTGACGGTACTTGCCATCGACACCCCGTCGGTCGGTGGTTGACCAGACGCCGACGATGGGGTTGCTCTTGACGTCACCCTTCGCTGCGAGCGCCGGTCGGGGCACCTGCAGGGCGACCGAGTTCACGTTGAAACCCGCGAGCGTGTCGTCTCCGGTCTCGGAGAAGTCGCCGCCGTAGAGCAGGTCGAAGACACGGAGGTCGAGGAAGAACGGGTCCTCGGCCTGGCCGGCGAACGAGCGGTACCGGCCCTCGGGGCCGACGTTCTTGACGCCGGCCGCGCGCAGGTCTGCGTAGTCGGGCATCGAGGCCGATCCGACGTCGGAGGGGACGACGCGCCGGCTCTTGACCAGCACCGTGGTGCGTCCGTTCGTGATCCGCTCGAGGCGGTAGGTCTGGTAGTAGTTCAGGTTCTCGTCCGAGAGTGCCGTCACCGGGCCGGTGGCGTACAGGAAGGTGTCGTCGCTGACGTAGTGGTCCTTGAAGGTCCAGCGGAAGGTGACGTCAGGCTTCGCGTCACCGTCGTTGTCGACGTTGATGTTGTAGCGGGCGTCGGTTGCGAAGGAGTAGAAGTTCGGGCCTCCGGCCGGCTCCTCGAACGGGATCCAGTTCGCGATGAGGGTGACCGAGTTCTGTCGGTCCGGGCTTCGGAACGCGTAGAGGTCGGTGGTGTCGTACTGCGGAAGCCCTGCGATCAGCGGCGCCTCGCGGTGGCTGGAGCTGCTGGCTGGTGTTGGCCCGATGCTCGCGACGCCCGTGATGAGCATCAGGCCCCCAGCGGCGGTCAGTGCCAGCGCGGTCCGTGACCGGCCGGCAGTGCGGCGTACCTTCATGTTCGTTCCCCTTCGCCTCGCACCGGTCTGTGTGACCGGCATCACAGGTGATTCGGAGCGGAGGGAGATAGGGATTGGTCCGGCAGGTCATTGACCCCGGCCACGGAGACTCCATCCGATCCGCGTCCGGCTCCGAACAAGGAGGGAGCCGCATCCCCGGCTTCTCCCTTCGGAAAGGATCCATCATGCGAGTTCCCAACCGCCTCCGACCGACGCCGGCGACGGCTCTGTCGATCCTGGCGCTCGTCGTCGCCACCGGCGGCACCTCCTACGCCGCCGCGACGATCGGCACCCGCGACATCGAGAACGAGGCCGTCACCTCGGTCAAGGTCAAGGACGGCACGCTGAGGTCGGTGGACGTGAAGGACGGGTCGCTGCGGGCAGCCGACCTGGGTGCCAGCGTGCTTCCAGGCGAGGTCCGCTGGGCGCTCGTCGCGGCCGACGGCACGATCGAGCAGCAGTCCGGCGGTTTCAGTGTCACTGCTGCCTATCCCACGCTCGCCGAGCCGAATCCGCTGCGCGCCAACGGCAACGTCTACATCGATGCGGGGGAGGACCTGACCGAAAACGGCGTCCTCGCCGTGGTCGCGCTGCAGAACACCGTCGATCAGAACGGGGACGCGATCATGAACGGTCGGGCCCCGGGCTCGGACAGCAACCCGGAGTTCTCCGGTGAGATCGCTGTCAGCCAATGCGGGCTGCCCGGGACGGCGTGCGCGCCTCCGGGTACCGGCAACACCAACCACCTCGTCGTCAGCCCGCGGTTGAGTGATGGAGGCCCGACCGATGACACGAACCGGAAACGGTTCTACATCTTCGTCACGGGCGGCTGAGGAGTCCGGGCCCGGTCGAAGGCGCGCGGCCGGGCCCGGACTCTCCTGTCATCGCCGCGGGTCCTGCGGCGGTGGGTACCGTCGACGGCCCATGAGGGACGCGGGCCGGGAAACGAGGTGACATGGAACTGCAACCGCGACTGCTCGCGATCGAGGTCCCGAGCGATCCGAAGGGGGCGGTCCTGCTTCTTCACGGAGGAGGCGCGCGTCGCGGCCGGATGGGTGTGAGCCCGACCCAGCTGTCCGTGCTCCGGATGATTCCCCTGGCGCGCCGGATCGCCCGTGCCGGGCGCGGCGAGCTCGCGGTCTACCGCCTGCTGAACACCTACCGTGGGTGGGACACCGCGCATACCCCGGTCGACGACGCCCTATGGGCGCTGGGCCAGCTGGAGGGCGAGCTCGGTCCGCTCCCGGTATGCCTGGTCGGGCACTCCCTCGGCGGCCGGGCAGCGGTGCTCGCCGGCACCCACCCGCAGGTGAGCGGAGTCGTGGCACTCAACGCATGGACCTACGGCAACGAGCACGTGCGGCTCCCGGGCCGACGGGTGCTGTTCGCCCACGGCGACGAGGACCGGATCGCCCCACTCGAGCGTGCTCTGAAGGTCGCCAGTTCGCTGGGCCGGTCGGCACGCGTCACGTTCACGGTCGTCAATGGCGGCAAGCACGCCATGATCCGCAGCAGCCGCAGCTTCGAACGACTCACCATCGATTTCGTCACAGGCGCGTTGCTCGGACCGGCCCCGGCCGGAACAGGCGCCGAAGAAGACAACGGCGTCGAAGCAGCACGACCGGCGCCGGGGTTCGCGATCGAGCACGCCTGAGATTCCTAGTCGCCTAGCGGGCCGGACACCGCCCACTCCTGCTGCACCCATCCGTCGCCGCGGTGTCTCCGAACACTAGACATGAGGACCCGGCTGACCTGGATCGCGTACGGCGTGCTCGCCACCCTGACCGGCATCGGGCTCGCCCACCTGGTGGCCGCGGTGACCGATCGCGCGAACTCACCGGTGCTCGCGGTGGGCTCAGCAGTCATCGACCTGACACCGACACCGGCCAAGGAGTGGGCCATCCGTACCTTCGGGTCGGCCGACAAGGCGATCCTGGTCGGCTCGGTGATGGCGGGCGTCCTCGTGCTCGCAGGGATCGCCGGACTGCTGGCCCGCCGGCGCACGCGGCACGGCGTGGCCATGCTCCTCGCGCTCGTCGCGATCGCCGGCGTCGCCGTCATCACCCGGCCCGAGTCCTCTGTCATCGACCTGGTGCCGTCCGTCGTCGCCGCACTCGTCGCCGCTCTCGCCTTGGCGTGGCTGGCGAGGGAGCAGTCATCCGTCACGACAACCGACAACGGCCGTCGCGGGGTCCTGGTGGCCATCGGGGTCACCACCGTTCTGGCAGCGGTGGGCGGCGTCGCGGGCGAGGTCGTGTCCCGGCTGCGTCTCCGACCCGAGGACGTCACCCTGCCGACGCCCGCCGATCCCGCCCCGCCGCTGCCGCGCGGCTTGGACCGTCAGGTCCCGGGCATCACGCCCTTCCGGACACCCAACGGCGACTTCTACCGCGTCGACACCCGGCTGGACACGCCCATCGTGAGCGCCGAGGACTGGACGCTCATCATCGACGGCGACGTCCAACGCGAGGTCGTGCTCACCTTCGACGACCTGCTTGCGATGCCGATGATCGAACGCGACATCACCCTGACCTGCGTCTCCAACAGCGTCGGCGGACCCTACGTGGGCGGCGCCCGCTGGCTCGGCGTACCACTGGCCGATCTTCTCGCCAGAGCGGGTGTCGGTGATCGCGCCGATCAGATCCTGTCGACCGACTTCGACGGCATGACCATCAGCACCCCGCTCGACCTGGCCACCGACGGCCGCGACGCGATGGTGTGCGTCGGCATGAACGGCGAGGCCCTTCCCCGCGAGCACGGGTTTCCTGTGCGAATGGTCATCCCCGGCCTCTACGGGTTCATCAGCGCGACCAAGTGGCTGACCCGGCTGACCCTGACGACGTACGCCGATCGGGAGGCGTACTGGACCAAGCGTGACTGGGCGACTGACGCACCGATCAAACCGTCGGCACGCATTGACACCCCGCGGGGTCTCGAGGAGCTGGACGCGGGCGACGTGGTCGTGGGCGGTGTCGCATGGGCGCAGGAGCGCGGCGGCGTCGCATCGGTGCAGGTGCGCATCGACGACGGCGACTGGCAGGACGCTCAGCTCGGCCCCGATGGCGGCGACGACTACTGGCGCCAGTGGTTCTACCGGTGGCGGGCCACCTCCGGCTCACACCGCCTCTCTGCCCGCGCCACCACCGGCGACGGCGAGGTGCAGACCACCGACCGCGCCGAGCCGTTCCCCGACGGCGCGAGCGGCCTTCACGAGCTCATCGTCAACGTCGGCTGATTTCTCCATGAATTCGGGCGATCCGGGCCAATCCGCCTGGCGAACGGCGCCGAACACCCCACGTAACCTCCCCCAACCGGAAGGCACCACCATGAAGCTCCACTCGATCCGCCGCGGCGCCACGATCGCGGTCGCCACTCTGGCCCTCTCCGTCTCGCTCGCGGCATGCGGCAGTGACGACGAAGGCAGCGACGGCGGCAACGCCAACGACAACACAAGCTCGTCCGACAGCCCGATGAAGGAGTCGGACTCCGGCGAGGAGACGACCGGGGCCGGCGCGCAGACCTTTGGCGACGGCTGCGCCGAGGTCCCGACGTCGGGCGCCGGGTCCTTCGACGGCATGGTGAACGACCCGGTCGCCACCGCCGCGAGCAACAACCCGCTGCTCAAGACGCTGGTCGCCGCGGTCACCTCGATCGACGGTCTCGCCGACACGCTCAACGGCCAGGAGGCGCTGACCGTGTTCGCGCCGTACGACCCGGCCTTCGCGGAGATCCCGGAGAAGGACCTCAACGCGCTCGTCGAGGGCGGCATGAAGGACGGCCAGGACAGCACGCTCTACAAGATCCTGGCCCACCACGTGCTCCCGACCAATGCCGACCCGGCCGCCGTCGGCGGCGACCAGGACACACTCGCCGGGGACACGCTGACCGTCGAGGGCGACGCCGAGTCCGGGATGACCGTCTCCGACGGCACCGTCACCGCGTCGGTGCTGTGCGGCAACATCCCGACCGCCAACGCGACCGTCTACGTCATCGACAAGGTCCTGACCGGGGTCAAGTGACCCCAGCACCTGCGAGCCGGGACGCACACCATGAACCCAGGCCCTGAGACGACGGCCGGCGCTTCCCCCGAGGGAGCGCCGGCCGGCGGCGCCGCGCTGGTCGAGCTGCTGCACCGCTCGGCGCGCGGCGATCGCGACGCGTACGCCGCGCTCTACGACCTGACCGCGGGCCGCGTGCACGGGGTCGCGGTGCGGGTGGTGCGCGACCCGGCGCAGGCGGAGGAGGTGACCCAGGAGGTCTATCTCGAAGCCTGGCGGACCGCCAGCCGGTACGACGCCGAGCGGGGCACGGTGACCACCTGGCTACTGACCATCACCCACCGCAAGGCGGTGGACCGGGTGCGGAGCGCCGAGGCGTCCCGGCGCCGGGAGGCCACGTTCCACCACCGCAACCACTCGGTCGAGCACGACACGACGGCCGAGGCCGTGCAGGCAACCTTCGAGGCCCGTCGCGTCCGCGCGGCGCTGACTCAGCTCACCGACGTCCAGCGCGAGGCCATCGAGCTCGCCTACTTCGGCGGCTACACCCACACCGAGGTGGCCGCATTCCTCGACCTACCGGTCGGGACAGCCAAGACCAGGATCCGCGACGGCCTCATCCGCCTCCGCGACACGATCGGAGCAGGACGATGACCGATCACGACGACGCCTATGGGTGGAACGACGTGCATGCCCTGTCGGGCGCCTACGCGATCGACGCGCTCGACGACGACGAGCGGACCCGGTTCGCGGAGCACCTGCTGCGCTGCCCGGACTGCCGCGACGAGGTCAGCAGCCTCCGGGAAGCGGCAGCAGCGCTCGCAGTCCAGTCCGCCATGCCCGCTCCCCACGTGCGCGACCGCGTCCTCTCCGGCATCGCGTCGATTCGTCCCCTGCCGCCCCTGACCGACACCGAAGGTGCCGAGGTCACCCTGTTGGCCCCACGTCGTCACCGCCGCGTGCCGTGGTCGACCCTGGTGCTCGCCGCCGCGGTCGCGCTGCTGGTGGCCGTCGGCGGAGTGCTGTGGCTGCGACCGAGCGACGAGCGGCCCGCCCCACTGACGGCGACGACCACGGAGCGGGTCCTGGCGGCCGAAGACGCCACGCGTGTCACCCAGCGGTTCGAGGACGGCTCCCGGGCCACCGTCGTGGTCTCCCGGTCCGAGGGTCGTGCGGTCATCCTGACCGAGGACATGCAGCTGGCGCCCGCCGGGAGCGACTACCAGCTGTGGCTGGTCGATGCCGATGACCGCATGGAGCCGGCAGGACTGATGCCCGACGACCCGGACGCGACGATGCTCCTCCACGGCGACGCCAGCCAGGCGACGGGGATCGGGGTGACCGTCGAGCCCGACGGCGGGTCGCCACAACCGACGACGACACCGATCGTCATGTTCGACCTGGAGGCGTGATGACGGCTCCTGCGACTCCACGGCGGATCGGCGTCGTCGGGTCGGGCATCGCCGGCCTGACCGCCGCCTACGTCGCCTCCCGCAGCGCGCACGTCACCTTGCTGGAGACGGACGAGCGGCTCGGCGGTCACGCCGACACCCACTTCGTGACCGACGGTGCCACCGGTCGCCGGCTGGCGATCGACACCGGATTCATCGTCCACAACCGACGCACCTACCCGGTGCTGCTGCGGCTCTTCGACGAGCTCGGCGTCCGCACGCAGGGGTCGGAGATGTCGATGTCGATCGCCGACGAGGCGAGCGGGCTGGAGTGGGCCGGTGCGCTCGGCGTGCGCGGGCTGTTCCCGACCGCCGCCAACCTCCGCGACCGCGACTTCCTCACGATGCTCGTCGAGATCCCGCGTTTCCACCGGCGTGCACGCCGCCTTCTGCGCCAGAGCGCGGATGCATCGGCGGGCATGACCCTGGCCGAGTTCCTCGACGCGGGTGGCTTCTCGCCGTACTTCCGCCGTCACTTCGCCGAACCCCTCGTCGCGGCCGTGTGGTCATGCGACCCCGACCGCGCTGCCCACTACCCGGCTGCCTACCTGTTCACGTTCCTCCACCACCACGGGATGCTTCGGGTGTTCGGGTCCCCGACCTGGCGAACGGTCTCGGGAGGCTCACGCTCCTACGTCGACCGCGTGGCTGCCGCGGTCCGGACGGCCGGCGGAGAGGTGCGCACCTCGACACCCGTGCTGGGGGTCACCGAGACGCCGACGGGCGTCCTGGTGCGAACGGCATCCGGGGAGGAGACCTTCGACGCCGTCGTCGTCGCGACCCACCCGCACCAGGCCCTGGCCCTGCTCACCCATCCGACTCCGGCGCAGAGCGAGATCCTGGGCGAGCTGCCGTACGTGGCCAACACCGCCCTGCTGCACACCGACGCCCGCCTGCTCCCGTCGGCCGCCAACGCTCGAGCGTCCTGGAACTTCCGGCGTCCTCACGTCGGCAGCGGATCGGTGCAGGTGACCTACGACCTGACCCGGCTCCAGCGACTGCCGACCGACATCCGCTACCTGGTGACCCTCGGCGGGGAGCACTTCGTCGACCCCGCGAAGGTGATCGCGCGGCGCGACTACGAGCATCCCCTCTACACGCCGACCTCGGTCGCGGCCCGCGCCCGGCTGCGCGAGGCGGACACGGCCCGCGTGGTGCTCGCGGGCGCCTACCACGGCTGGGGCTTCCACGAGGACGGCGCCCGGTCCGGGCTCGAGGCGGCCGAGCGACTGGGACTCCGCTGGCCGCCCGCGCCAGTGCCGGACCGGGCGCCCGTCGACCTCGCACCCCCGCGCGCGGCCCGGACAGCCGCCCCGGTGGCCTACGCGACCACGATCACCCACCGCCGCCGGCAGCCGATCGGCCACGCCTTCCGGCACCGCTCCCACCTCTGGGTGGTCGACCTCGACGGCCTCCCCGCCGACGGCCGGATCGGCAGGCTGCGCGGCCAGATCGCCGCGATCGACCACTTCACCGGGCGAGCGCCAACCGTGCGCGCCGACCTCGACGCCTTCCTCGCCCGCCACGACATCGACCTGCGCGGCGGCCGGGTGCTGATGGCCGCGCACGCTCGCGCCCTGGGCCACTGCTTCAACCCGATCTCCGTGTTCTGGTGCTGGGCGGGCAGGGACACCTCGGGACCGCCCGCCGCCACCGTGGTCGAGGTGCACAACACCTACGGCGACCGCCACGCCTACCTGGTGCCGGCCGATGAGCGAGGGACGGGCACGGTGGACAAGGCCATGTACGTCTCGCCGTTCCACGGCACCGACGGCAGCTACCGCGTGGTCGCACCACCCCCCACCGGACCGTCCGGGCGGCTCGCGGTCGCCGTACGCCTGCACAACGAGGACGGGAGCGTGTTCGACGCCTCCCTCGTCGGTGCGCCCTCCCGGATCCCCCTTCTCCCGCTAGCGGGTCTGCGCGGGGCTCTGCTGATTCGTCGGCACGGCGTGGCGCTGTGGCTGCGCGGCCTGCAGGTCCGACCTCGCCCCGTCCACCACCAGGAAGGTGCCCGATGACCGCCGTAGAACAGCCCGTCCGCAACGAGACCTGGTCGGACCTCGATACCACCCCGAGGGTCGGGACAGGGGCGCGGATCGCCCGACGCCTGTTCTGCTCGGCGATCGACCGGCTGGACGTCACCGTGCACCTCGCGGCCACCGCCGACGCCCCGGCCCGCACCCTCGGCCGCGGCGGGCCCACGGTGCACGTGCACCGCCCCGACGAGCTGTTCGCGCGGCTCGCGCAGGCCCAGCTGATCGGGTTCGGCGAGGCCTACCTCACCGGCGCCTGGGACGAGGGAGAGGACCCCGCGGCGCTGGGCGACTTCCTGACGGTCCTAGCGGCGGACCTGGAGCGGCTGGTGCCGCGCCCGCTGCAGTGGCTGCGCTCGGTCGTCGTACGGCGGATGCCGGCGACCCACCGTGGTGACCGCTCGACCACACAGGCCAACGTGTCGCACCACTACGACCTGTCCAACGACCTCTTCGCGCTGTTCCTCGACCCGACCATGACCTACAGCTCCGCGCTGTTCCACGACCCCGCCCGGGCCGACGCCGAGGACCTGGTGGCCGCCCAGCACCGCAAGATCGACCGGCTGCTCGACCAGGCCGACGTCGGCCCCGGCACCCGGCTGCTCGAAATCGGCACCGGATGGGGCGAGCTGGCCGTCCGGGCGGCGGCGCGCGGAGCGCGCGTGCACACCATCACCCTGTCGGTGGAGCAGCAGGCGCTCGCCCAGGAGCGGATCGCCGCCACCGGCCAGGCCGACCGGGTCGAGGTCGAGCTCTGCGACTACCGAGCGCTCCTCGACGACCCGCGCCGCGCGCAGGCCTACGACGCAGTCGTGTCCGTCGAGATGCTCGAGGCGGTGGGCCAGCTCTACTGGGCGACGTACTTCCGCACCCTCGACCACGTGCTCGCCCCGGGCGGCAAGGTCGCCCTGCAGGCGATCACGATGCCCCACCACCGGATGCTCGCGACCCGGAACACGCACACGTTCATCACCAAGCACGTCTTCCCCGGCGGCGCCCTGCCCTCGCTGCAGGCGATCGAGGAAATCGCCGCCCGCCACACGGCACTCCGGGTCACCGACCGCTTCGCGATGGGTCCGCACTACGCCACCACGCTACGGCTATGGGACGAGGCGTTCCGAGCGGCGGCGGACGGCGCGCGTGCGCTCGGCTTCGACGAGACGTTCCTCCGGCTCTGGCACTTCTACCTCGAGTACAGCCGGGCCGGGTTCGCGTCGGGCTACATCGACGACCACCAGGTCACCCTGGCGCGGAACGAGGCACGATGAGCACCGCGACCGAGTCCCGCCCGACGTCGGACGTCACCCCGGTGGCGGCGCGGCTCGCCCGCACGGTCGAGCCGTTCGTCGGCGGCGAGCTGCCCGTGCGGCTGCAGGCGTGGGACGGGTCGGAGGCCGGGCCGCCGGACGCCCCGCTGGTGGTCCTCCGCTCGCCGAGCGCCCTGCGCCGCCTGCTGCGCCATCCCGGTGAGCTCGGTGCGGCGCAGGCCTACGTGACCGGCGACCTGGACGTGCCCGGCGACCTCGACGAGGCACTCACCCACGCCTTCGCCGTCGCACGCGACCGCGGGCTCGGCGGCGGGCGCCCCCCGCTGCGGGCAATGGCAGCGGCGCTGCGCACGGCCGCCGGGCTCGGTGCTCTCGGCCGACCGCCCGCCCCGCCAGCCACCCAGGCCCGCGTGCGCGGGCGGCTGCACAGCCGCGAGCGGGACCGTCGCGCCATCAGTCACCACTACGACTTGTCCACCGACTTCTACGCGCTGGTCCTCGACCCGTCGATGGCCTACTCCTGCGGCTACCACACCGATCCCGGCATGTCCCTCGAGGAGGCGCAGCACGCGAAGCTCTCGCTCGTCTGCCGCAAGCTCGGCCTCGAACCGGGAATGCGGCTGCTCGACGTCGGCAGCGGCTGGGGCGCGCTCGCGCTGCACGCCGCCGAGCACTTCGGTGCGCGCGTGACCGGGGTGACCATCTCCACCGAGCAGCAGAGGTTCGCCGAGCGGGCGGCGAGGCGGCGCGGCGTCGACCACCTCGTCGAGATCCGGCTCCGCGACTACCGCGACGCCGTACCCCTGCGCGGCGAGGAGTACGACGCCGTCGCCTCCCTCGAGATGGGTGAGCACGTGGGGGAGCACAACTACCGCACCTATGCGCGGGTGCTCCACGACGCCGTACGACCGGGCGGTCGGGTGCTGGTGCAGCAGATGTCCCGGACCGGTCCGTGGCCCGGGGGCGGGCCGTTCATCGAGTCCTTCATCGCCCCCGACATGCACATGCGGCCCGTCGGTGAGACCGTCGCGCTGCTCGAGGGCAGCGGCCTCGAGCTCCGCGACGTGCACGCGCTGCGCGAGCATTACGTGCAGACGGTCGCAGGGTGGCTCGAGCGGTTCGAGAGCAACCGCGCGGAGATCGAGGCGCTAGTGGGGGAGGAGATGGTGCGCGTGTGGCGGCTCTACCTCGTCGGCGGGTCGATGGCGTTCCGCGACGGCCGCATGGGCGTCGACCAGATCCTGCTGGCGCGCCCCGGCGCGGCGCACACGCTGCCCGCGGCACGCGCGTGGTGAGCGCGCTCGCCGCCGCGGTGGCGGCGGTCGCGGTCGCCGCCGCGGTCACCATGACGGTGACCGCCCTGATCGCCCGCCGCCAACGGCGGGTCGTCGTCGTCGACGTGGCCTGGGGGGTCGCGTTGGCGCTCTCGGCCGCCGCGGCCGCCGTGGTGGGAGCGGCGGCCGCGCGCGGCGACCTTCTCCGCGCGATCGCCGTCGCGGCGCTCGTCGCGGTGTGGGGGCTCCGGCTCTCCTGGCACATCCACCGTCGCAGCGGCGTGGGGGAGGACCCGCGCTACGAGCAGCTTCTCGGCGGGCCGCTGGCCGAGGTCGGGATGGCGGTGGCGGTTCGCAAGGTGTTCCTCGTCCAGGGCGCGGCCGTCTGCCTGGTCGCCCTCCCCGTCGCCGTCGGCGCGGTCCTGCAGATCGAGTACTGGCCGGTCCTGGTCGTCGGTTGCCTGGTCTGGACGGTCGGCATGATCTTCGAGGCTGTCGGCGACGCGCAGCTCGCCGCCTACCGGAGCAAGCCCCGTGACGCCCGGCCGCCCGTCCTCGACTCCGGGTTGTGGCGCTACACCCGACACCCCAACTACTTCGGCGACGCCTGCGTGTGGTGGGGTATCTGGCTCGCCTCGGCGGCGGCCAGCGGCTGGCTGGCCGGACTCGCAACTGTGATCGCGCCGGTCACGATGACGTGGTTCCTCGTCCACGTCACGGGCGCGCGGTTGCTTGAGGAGAGGATGATGCAGCGTCCGGCCTACCGCGTCTACGCGGCCCGCACGTCGATGTTCATACCCATGAAGCCGCGCGGATCTGAAAGACTCCACGGCCCGCGATAGGGCCGGGCGCGCAGAAGCGGCGAAAGCGAATTCGGGAGAGGTAGATGACGACACTCGAGGCATCCAACGACACAGTCGCGCCGCCCTTGCCGCCGGTGAAGGACCTCCGGCACCGGGCCGAGGTGCCGATGCTGGTGACCGGGATCATCCTTCTCGCCGTGGCGCTAGTGGTCATGGTCGTCATGGTGATCGACGGCCTCGGTGCGCCCGGGTGGCTGCGCAGCGCGGTCGTGGTTGCTGTCGTGGGTCCGATCTTCGCGAGCCTGGTGTTCTCGCGGTACCTGTACTGGTCGACGATCTCCAACGCCGTTGAGGTCACCTCGCAACAGCTGCCGCAGCTGCACGCGCTGTTCGTGGAGCAGGCCGCCAAGCTGGGGATGACGCCCGACGGGTCGGGCATGCACAAGACACCGCGGCTCTACCTGGTCAACGGCAATGGCGTGATGAACGCCTACGCCACCAAGTGCCGGATCCGCCGCGGCTACGTCATGATCTACAGCGACCTCCTCGACCTCGCCTACGAGCACGGTCACTTCGACCTGATGCGCTTCGTGCTCAGTCACGAGCTCGGCCACCACCACTGCGGCCACACCCAGTTCCGCCGGCTCATGCTGTCGCCCGTGCTTCGCCCGCTCCAGCTGTGGCCGTCGTTCCAGCGGGCCCAGGAGTACACCGCCGATCGGGTCGGCGCCTTCCTCGCGCTCGAGGGTGCTCCGAAGATGGTCGGTCTGTACGCCGGGAAGCACATGCAGAAGGAGGTCGACCTCGATGCTTACTTCGCCTCCGTCGCCGACCACAAGGACGGCTTCTGGCTCAAGGTCGCCAACTTCCGTGCCGATCACCCCGTCGGCTTCCGCCGGATGACCACCCTGCGCCGGATGCAGACCGAGGGCTGGGACGTGCACGGCACGTTCCTGTGACCTGACGCCGCAGCCACGGTGGTCGCTAGCCAGCTACGTCAGCGACCGTAAACCACAGCCCCAGCGCTCCTGAGCCGCGCTTTCGTGACCCCAGAACCCTGCCCCGCGGCTCGGTTGTAAACCGCAGTTGCGGCGGCCAAAGTTCGCTAGCACCAACCTCAGTTGCCGACAGAAACAGACCGGGCGTGGGGGAAGAGCAGCGCCCGCTCATGCCGATGAGCGGGCACATCGGCCAGCCTCGTGGGATCGTTCAGCGTGACTCGAACACCTACCTCCGGCGGCACTCCCGGGGTCGCCTACGGCCTGCTTGGGGCGATCCTGCTCGGGATCGGCGGCGCGATGCTAGAAGACGCCATGGGCAGCGACTGGTTGACATTCTTCGGCGTCACGTCACTCGGCGCGGGTCTTGTGGGGATCATCGCTGGCGGTGTCGCCCTCGGAACGCAGGCGCTCACCCGCCGCGACTGACCTTGTACTGCCGTCCGCTCATGCCGCCACCAGGGCGGCTACGCTCGCCCGACTCTGCCGCGACCGGAGCGCGCTACCAACTCGGGTGCAGGCTGCGGCAACCAGCCAAGTCGTCGAGTTTCGCTGAGGCCACACGGAGGTCCCCTTAGATCGGACACAATCGTGCGCATGGCGACCTCTGCGCTGGCCGCGCGTCCAACCTCGAGCAGTTGGCGCCCGGGGTTCTGGATGGGCCTCCTCGCCGGCATCGTCCCTGCGCTGGCGGGGTTCGTGGTCGACGTGATGTTGCTGGCGAACATCGACACGGGCATCGGATTCCTTCTGACGGCGGTCGGTGCCGGCTGCTTCGCCGGAGTCATCCTTCTGGCATACCCCAGTCTGCGTCTGTTCGCGGTGGGTCTATTGGCGGGCGCATTCCTGTGCTTCGTCGGCGTGGCCGGGTACCTAGCGCTGGTCTTCAGTTCAATCACTGCCGCCGCGGCGACCTGATCCTGCCGCGTTCGGTGCAGTCGTGCCGATGGGCGAGGAAGCCGTGGACTCAGAGTCCTCCAATGACCAACGTCGAGCGCAGGCTGGCGGACAACTTCTGGGACCTCCGCGACGACGCCTATGACAATCCGGTCCGATGGCGAGGAGTCACCGCCGAGGTGCTCTTCGAGCGAATGGCCGAGTACGTCGAAGCGGCGGAAGAGCGTGGGGAGCCCATTGACTGGCAGCGAGATCTCACCGATCGCCTGGCGTGCGAGTGAGGGCGCAGGCTGATCTGCCCGACTCTGCCGCGTTGCGGGCGGAGCCCGACAATGCCGCAGGGCGACGCCATCTAGGGTGCTCTGGTGCTTCATGAGTTGTGGGATGACCCGGAGAGCGACGGCCGCTTTACCTTCTGTCTCGCGGGTCCGCACGGTGCCCAGGCAAGAGCGACTCTTTCGACGTCCGCTCGTCTGACGTGGACCGTCGAAGCCGCCAGCCACTTCGAGGCAATGACGCTTTACTACGAGCACATGGGCTGGGGCGAGTACCGGAGCGACCAGGACTGGGACCGCCGGACCTACGCCGAGCACGGCTGGGAGTAGGCCGTCCGCCGCCCGCTCATTCCGCATTTGAGTTACTCAGGCTCCCTAGGTCATTTGCCGGCTCGGCGGTGCGGCCGGGGGCCTGGTAAGCGAAGGGGTGGGGTCCGGGCACCCAAGGCCGAGCCGTGAACCCACGTCGCCCCACTGACCTCGGCCAGGCCGCGCCCGAGCGGCGCTGAGTGCTAACGCTAGGGCCCCGAGGGCGGGGGCCCCGAGGGCGGCGGCCCCAGGGGCGGCGGTCCCGTCACGCCCAGGGCAATCGCGCCCGCGACCGTCGCTACGAGTTCCACGTCGACCGCGTCAAGCAACTCGGAGTCCAGCAGTGCACCAAGGACGGTGATGCCGGCCTGGGCGCGCGCAGGCTCAGGGTCAGTCGCGAGCTCCACCGCCCACCTCAAGAGACGCATGGTCTCCTCCCGCTTGCGCCACCGGTCGAGCTCCTTGGCGCCCCGGCGCAGAAGAAGGTGACCGACAAGCCCACCAGCGAACGCGAGCAGAGGGGTGGCGATCAGCACGATGATCGTCAGCGTCTTCATCCAGCGCCCTCCGCGTCCTCGTCGCCGTGGATAGTCGTGACGCTCGCGAGCGGCCGGCTCCGCCAGTCCTGCGCGAACGGCGCCTTCAGCTCGTAGACGTTCTCGATGACGTACTTCGTGGGAGACAGCGGCTCCGGCCGCCTCCGCTTCGTCACCTCGAGCAAGCCCACCGACTCCAGCTCTCCGAGGCCCCGGGCCGCGGTGTCCCCGGAGATGCCGTACCACGCCGGCATCTGCTCCAGCGGAAGAACGAAGCCCGGCTTCAGGGAGCTGCCGACCAGCAGCATCGCCTTGGCCGCCAGGCTGAGGGTGCGGTACCAGCGCTCTTCGGCGGTCCAGAACTGCTCCGAGAGCTTGAAGTAGCGCCCACGGCCCTTTCCGGACGGGTAGGTGTACTCGCGTCCGGTGCCGGCCTCGTCGAGGAGGGTGATGTTCGCGCTCCGGCCCCGTCGCTCGCGTGTGATCAGGCCGTGGTCGTCGAGCCGGCGCCAGGTCTTCGAGACCGCGGCGGTCCCGGGGTCGTTGGCAGTGGGCAGGCCCAGGCCGCGAGCCCACACCCGCGCGTCGAGCGCGACGTCCCACGCGTCGGTGGCCTCATCGCTGCTCACGACCGCGCGAAGCAGGAGGTAAAGATCGAGGCCGCGCTCGTCATGGTTGCGCACCAAGTCGTGAAGGGGCCCCGGCACGGGACGAGCCTGGCGTCCGCGCTGCGCGAAGGCGTTCCTCAGCGGTACCCCGCCACCGCGGCGCCGCGCACGGGCCACGAGGGCGTCCGCGACGTCGTCCCGGTCGCGATGAGGGTTGCTGGGCATACCCTGATGGTGTCACAAGAAGCGCTCCGTGTCGGCCCGGAGCGACGGACTCGTGACGCCGTCGTGTCGAAGCGACTTACCGCGCGAGCGGGTGGTTCAAGATCACCTCGTATCTCCTCGGATCACCTCTCGCAGATCCTCGGATTACCGGGGCGGATTTTCAGGCGCTCGGTGTTCGCTCCCCCCGCATGCTTCCTCCAAATCGGCCCGTTCCGGGGCGATTTGCGCCGTCCCAGCGGAGCAACACTCCCCATTAGGGACGGACGCGTGGCAACATGGGCTTTATGGCCACGAAAGAACAGACACCGACCTCTGTTCAGGTGGCGGCCGCACGCGTCCGAGTGAAGGCCGATAAGCGCCTGAACCGAGAGACTCCCGCCCAGATCAAGAGGATCGCTGAGCACGAGCCGATCCCGGCTCACCCCGCCAAGTCCGCCTGATCCGTACTCTCGCGCTCCCGCCCTCACTGCGGCAGTCGCGGGCGGACACTCAGCTGCACGGATCCGCGGTCTGGCTGCCTTCCTCGGTTGATCGTGTCACCCCATGCCCTCGATCAACCGCACTGTCGTCGGCAGATCCGGGCGAATGGATCATCGATTCGTCGGCGATGCGGGGGAGGCAGCGGCCCTGCGGACGCGGGCGGTGACGGTGATCCGGCGTCCATCGCCAAGCGCCGCAAGGCCGCTCGAGACGACAGCGCCCGGACTTGAGTCTAGCCGCGTTTATGTCCCGAAATCCCCAGCGCAAGCGGCCCGAATAGAGCAGAAGGCGTCAACAACCTTCGCGCAGCGGAGTCTAGCCGTCCGTGTTCGCGCAGGTCAGAGCACACGTCGTCAAGAACCATCCGAGAATCGCGAAAATGGCAGGGCCACACGGCGGAGGCCCAGAGGTCGCAGGTTCAAATCCTGCCCCCGCTACAAAGTGAACAAGGCCTGACCTGCGGAAACGCAGGTCAGGCCTTGTTGCGTTGCGAGGCGTGCCGCGAGCGCGGCCGGGGTCAGCCGGTGAACTCGCCGACGACCGTGTAGAGCCCCGGTGTGGCCTGGGCGAGCGCGGCGGCGCGCTTCGCGTACTCGGCCGCCGCGGGGTCGGACTGGGTGGCCTTGACGTCGGCGGCACTCTCCCAGCGGGCGACGTTGATGACCCGGCTCTTGTCGAGGCTCGCCAGCAGAGTGACCGAGATGAAGCCAGGCCGCTTCGACATCACCTGCTCCGTGCCCTCGACCAGCAGGTCGATCACCTCTTGCTGCTTGGCCGGATCGACATCGACGACGTTCACGAACGTGACGGGTTCGGACACTTCCGTTCCTCCTTGTGTGATGACCGACCACTCGAGGCGGGCGGCCACGGCAGGCGGCACCTGACGGAGTGACGGCCGTCGGGTGCGAGCGGGCTGGGTGCTCGCTCTGCGAGAGGGACGACGTAGCACCGGGAAGTGTCAGACGGCCTTCTGGCTCGCCGAGCGACCTGACGCTTTGACGTGCTGTCTCGTCAACACCTCGAGCGCAGACAGCGGCTCAGCGCGAGTGAGGGAGCGAGGAGTGTGCCGTGAGCCAGGCGAAGGAGACGAGCAAGCGGGCAACTGGTCGGGTGACGCGGCGGATGGACGAGCGAACGAGCATCGCGCGAGCGACGGAGCCGGCGCGGCGGCGCGTGAAGCCCGATCACTGGTCGTCGCTGTTCGGGCAGATCGCGGTCGCGAGCTTCACGGCATGCTCGCTCTCCGGCATCTTCCTGCTGTTCTTCTACGAGCCCTCGACGGCACCGGTGATCTACGAGGGGTCGTACGCCGGGCTCCGGGGCGTCGAGATGTCGCGCGCGATGGAATCGACGATGAATCTCTCGTTCGAGGTTCGCGGCGGGCTCCTGATGCGCCAGCTGCATCACTGGAGCGCGTCCGTCATGATCGCGGCGGTCATGCTGAACCTGCTGCGGATCTTCTTCACCGGCGCGTTCCGCGGACCGCGCGGGCTCACCTGGCTGCTGTGGTTCGGCGTCCTCCTGACCGGGATGGGCGCCGGCCTGAGCGGTCACGTCCTCACCGACGACGCACGCTCAGGAGCGAGCCTGATGGTGATGGATGGCCTGCTCAAGGGCGTTCCGGTCGTCGGCACACGCCTCTCCTGGCTGGTGTTCCAGGGACGCTTCCCGACCGGCGCCATCGACTCGTTCTATCCGCTGCACGTAGCGATCCTGCCCGCGACCATTCTCTTGTTCCTGCTCGTGATCGGGCGGTTGAACCTCCGTCACTACCCAGCGCGGCTCCGAGGCAGAGGCCGAGCCGGACGCGTCGTCGCCCGACGGCGGACCGGCCTCGCGCTGCTCGAGAGTGGCGGCCTGTTCTGCGTCGTCCTCGGAGTGCTGACCTTGATGGCGGCCACCATCCAGGTGAACCCGATCTGGACGTACGGGCCGGCCAACCCGGCGGTCGCCTCCGGCGGGGGCGGGGCGCTCTGGTACCTGGCGTTCCTCGACGGCGCACAACGCCTGGTGCCGCCCGGCTGGGAGCTCGTCCTGTTCGGCCGCACCTGGACGCCGGCGATCTTCGTGCCGCTGGCGGTGGGAGGCCTGTTCTTCCTGACCGCCATGCTCTACCCGTTCGTCGAGCGGCGGATCGTCGGCGACGCAGAGCATCGTCTGCTCGCGCGGCCCCGCACCAGGCCCACTCGTACCGGGATCGGCGTGGCTGGCATCGTGTTCTACGCGGTGCCGTGGATCGCGGCCGGTAGCGACGTGATCGCGATGCGCTTCTCGCTGAGCAACGAGAAGCTGATCCTGACCTTGCAGCTCGGCCTGATCCTGGGGCCGATCCTCGGCTTCATGGTGACCCGGCGCATCTGTCTCGGTCTTCAGCACCAGGATCGTGAGATCGCCCTGCACGGCTACGAGACCGGCAGGATCGTCCGCTCCCCGGACGGCAGGTTCACGGAGGTTCACCAACGAAGACAGGGATCCCTCGCTCACCCAGCGAGAGATCATGCAGATGACGAACGAAGCGGCAAGACAGCGTGACGACAGGAGGGAAGGACTGATGTCGGACCCATCGATGCCTCGACAGTCCGAGCCTCCCGAGTTCGTCGACGCGATCAGGGAGCGGAGCGTGCTGCTGGGCCTCGCCTACCGTCTCCTCGGCTCCATCGCCGACGCCGAGGACGCCGTGCAGGAGACCTACATCCGCTGGTATCGCCTCACGGAGCAGGAGCGGCGAGAGGTGGCCCACCCTCGGGCGTGGTTGATCAAGACCGCCAGCAGGATCGGTCTCGACATGCTGAAGTCGGCGCGCGCTCGCAGGGAGCAGTACGTCGGTGAGTGGCTGCCCGAGCCCGTCCCCGCGGCGGGCAGATGGAGCAGTCAGCAGACGGAGTCAGTGGCCGACCCCGCCGACCGGGTGACCCTGGACGACTCCGTGTCGATGGCCGTCCTCGTGGTCCTCGAAGCGATGACCCCGGCCGAGCGCGTCGCGTTCATCCTCCACGACGTGTTCCACTACTCGTTTTCCGAGATCGCCACGATCGTCGGGCGCACCCCGGGAGCAGCCCGCCAGCTCGCGTCCTCCGCACGACGCCGCGTGCGCGAGCAACAGCGCCGTCCCGTACCGCCGTCCGAGCACGCTGCAGCAGTCCAGTCGTTCAAGGCGGCATGGCAGAACGGCGACCTCGCCGGCCTGATCGAGGTCCTCGACCCGGACTCCACCGCCATCACCGACGGCGGCGGCATCGTGTCGGCGGCGCTCGAACCCCTTCGCGGACCCGTGGCCATCGCGCACTTCCTCATGGGCGTCTACGAGCGGCAACCCGACCTGACCATCCGCGAAGAGCTCGTCAACGGCGAGCTCGGGCTCGTTGCGACGGACACCCAGGACCGCACTCTCGCAGTCCTCGCCCTCTCCACCACCGCTGCCGGCAAGGTCGATCAGGTCTGGGCCATCCGAAACCCCCAGAAGCTCGAGGTCTGGGCTCGCGGTTGAGGTGCCGCTCCGGGCACGGACCGCAGCGTCGGTCGAGCCGGCCCGCCGTGCTACGACGTCGTGACCAGGGTCGCCCCGAGACCGATCATCATGATCCCGCCGGCGGCACCCGCGGCGTCGAGACGGCGAGGCCTCCGTGCCAGCCACGCGCGAGCCTTGCCGGCGAGCGTCGCCCACGCGCTGTCCGACACGAGCTCCATCAGGGCGAACACCAGACCCAGGAGGGCGATCTGGGGCGCGGTCGGGGCTGAGCTCGAGGTGAACTGCGGCAGGAAGGCCACGAAGAAGAGCACGGTCTTGGGGTTGGTGACGCCCACGACGAAGCCGGTCATCAACGCCGTGCGAGCGCGCTCCGGCGGCCGCTGGCCGGACTCCAGCGCGACCCGGGCGTCGCCCCGGTGACGGATCGCCTGGACACCGAGCCACACGACGTACGCCGCGCCGGCGATCTTGACGATCGAGTACGCCGTGGCGCTCGTCGTCACCAGCGCGCCGAGGCCGACCGCCACCAGGACCGCCTGCGCCAACAGCCCGGAGGCGTTGCCGACCACCGAGAGAAGGGCCTCGCGCAGCGGCACCGTCAGGGCCCGACCGAGCATGAACAACAGGCTCGGCCCTGGGACCTGGATGAAGAGGAAGGAGGCGACGAGGAATGCCGCCCACTGACTGGATGAAGGCACCGTCTTCAGCTCCTTGGGTCGGGTCGACGCTCCGGTTGAACGTCCTGCATCCAGACTGCGACCGATTTGGTATGACGTCCAATGCCAAAATCACTGACCTTCGATAGGTATTGTTGATGAATGTGAACCTCGTCCACCTCAAGGTGCTGGTGGCCGTCGCCCGACACGGGTCGGTGACCGCGGCCGCGCGGGAGCTGCACTACTCCCAGCCGTCGGCGAGCCACCACCTGTCCCGGCTCGAGGCGGACCTCGGGGTCAATCTCGTCCAGCGGGTCGGCCGAGGGATCCGCCTGACCCCGGAGGGGCGGTTGCTGGCCGACCGGGCGGCCGAGATCCTGGGACGCGTCGACGCGGCGACCAACGAGCTCGCGGCCCAGGTGGGCCTCCAAGCCGGGCAGGTCCGGCTGGCCGCCAATGCGTCGGTCCTGAGCACCCTCGTGCCGCAGGCGCTGGGCGCGCTGTCGCTGGCGCATCCCGGCATCCAGGTGAGCCTGGTGGACAGGCACCCGGTCGAGTCCCTCGAGATGCTGCGACACGGGGAGGTCGATGTCGCGGTCGTGTTCCGCCACACCGACTCTCCCGAGGAGGACCAAGCGGTCCGCCTCCTCCATCTCTGCGACGACCCCACCTACCTCGTCAGCCAGCAGCCCGACGACGACCTCGACAACCACCGGCACTCCGACTGGATCGGTGGATGCGACCGGTGCCAGGAGGAGCTGTTCGCCGTGTGCCGACGACAGGGCTTCATCCCGCAGATCGCCTCCCTCAGCGACGACATGGTGGTGGTGCAATCGATGGTGGCGGCCGGTCTCGGCGTCACGACTCTGCCCGGGCTGGCGCTCCGGGCGCATCGTCGGGCCGACGTCCACACCACCGAGCTCGTCGACCACCATCGCCGGATCTACGCCGCCACCTACGGTGAGCCGCCCGACCCGCCCGCCGTCGCCGCCGTCACGGCGGCGCTCCGGCAGGCGGCCAGCACCTTGGCCGAACCGGCGATCTGACGAAGGACGGCGGATCGGCGTACTTGCGTCGGTCCGCGGGAAGACCGAGGCCGACTCGCCTGTTGCCTCGATCACACAGCCGATCGGCGAGGGCGACGGGTGATCGCACCTCGCTCACTTCTGCCGCCCTCAGGGAGAACAAATGAACCGACGTGTGAAGCCGCTGCCGATGACCACCGAGATGCTCGAGGGGCTCCCGCGATGAGGTACCGGAAGCTCGGGCGCACCGGGATGGACGTCAGTGCCTACTGCCTGGGCGCGATGATGTTCGGGCAGGCGGGCAATCCCGACCACGACGAGTGCGTCCGGATGATCCACACCGCCCTCGACAGCGGGATCAACTTCGTCGACACAGCGGACATGTACAGCACGGGTGAGTCCGAGGAGATCGTGGGCAAGGCGCTCCGCGGCCGTCGGGACGAGGTCGTCCTCGCGACCAAGGGCCACTTCCCCCTCGAAGAGGGCCCGAATCGCAGCGGCAACTCGCGACGATGGATCACGCGTGCGGTCGAGGACAGCCTGCGGCGGCTCGACACGGACTGGATCGACCTCTACCAGATCCACCGGCCCGACGAGTCGACGGACATCGAGGAGACCCTGTCGGTGCTGACCGACCTCGTCCGGGCCGGCAAGATCCGCGCCTTCGGCACCTCCACGTTCAGCCCCGACCAGGTGGTGGAAGCCCAGTGGGTGTCCGAGCGGCGGGCCCTCGGCCGATTCCGCACCGAGCAGCCGCCGTACTCGATCCTCGCCCGAGGCATCGAGCGGCACCTGCTGCCCGTCACGCAGAGGTACGGCATGGGCGTGCTCGTGTGGAGCCCGCTGGCGTTCGGGTTCCTGAGCGGGAAGCACCGCCTCGACCGGCCGGTCGACATGAGCGCGGGGCGACCGGCGCTGAAGCCCACGCACTTCGACACCACCGATCCGGCAGTACGCCGGAGGCTCGAGGTGGTCGAGCGGCTCGTCGAGGTCGCCGACGGTCTGGGTTGCACCCTGCCGCAGCTCGCGTTGGCGTTCACGGTCGCTCACCCCGGAGTCACGTCGGCGATCCTCGGCCCGCGGACACCCGCGCAGCTGGCGGACGCACTGGCAGGCGCGACGCTCGTCCTCGACGACGAGACCCTCGACAGGATCGACGAGATCGTGCCGCCCGGGGTCGATCTCTACGACCCGCTGGCGACGACACCGCCTCCCGCTCTGGAGCCCGGACGCAGGCGACGACCGCGGGACGAGCGCGCAGTCGCCTAGGCGGCGGGCACGCGACGAAAATCCTCCGCCGCAGCGGGTCTACATCCGTGACAGCACTGCCGCTTGCGGAGGAGACCCGATGGCCGAGGACAGCACACCGACAGGAACGCTCCGCATCTCCCTGCTGATGTTCGGTGGCTTTCTGCTTTTGGGCGGGCGGGCGAGGGGTCTCCGTCCTCGTCATGAAGCCGAGATCGTCTCGGTCCGCGCTCACGACACCCGGATCGGGTGAGTCGGACCGGTGACCCGCGCCCAGCAGACCACGCGACCGCTGCTGCTGGTGGCCGGCGCGGGCGCCTACCTCGAGCGGGCGGTCGACGAGCTCCGCGACGACGAGCTCGCCCGGCCGACGCCGTGCGCGCGCTGGACGGTAGCCGACCTCCTCGTCCACGTAGGGGATTCGCTCGACGTCCTGCGGGCCACCCACGACACCTCCCGCGCGGAGGTGCCACCGCTAGGGACGGACGCGACGTCGCTGGAGCACGGCATCCGGGTCCGTGTCACCGCGACTGTGCAGGCGGCGTACGCCGCGAGTCCCCGCACCACCGTCGACATCGGAGACCGGCAGCTGCCCGAGGAGCTCCTGCAGGCAGTCACGGCGCTCGAGATGGGCATCCACGGCTGGGACATCGTCTCGGCGCGAGGGATCGCCCGCGCGATGCCCGCCAGCCTCGCCTCAGGGCTGCTCCAGGTCGCGCTCACGACCGTCCCCGCCGACGACCGTGGCGGCCAGTTCGGACCGCCCTCGCGGGCACCCGAGGGAGCGCCGCCGGTCCAGCGACTGCTCGCGTGGCTGGGACGAGCGGACCCGTCGCCGGGTCCTGCGCCTGAGCCAGCGCGACGAAAAGCGCCCGCCACCGAGGTCTATCCCTCAGAAGCCCTGCGCACGTGTCCACCCGCTGCACAACACCCCGAGGAGTGACCATGTCCTTGTCCACGACGCCCCGTGAGGTCGCCACCGCCTTCGTGAAGGCGTTCGCATCGCGCCAGATGGAGGATGCCGCGGAGTGGGTGGCCGACGAGGTGGCCTTCACCAGCCCCAGGGTGCAGATCCGTGGCCGCGATGCCTACCTCGCAGCGGTCGGCGAGTTCTCCGGGGTCGTCACCGGGCTGGACCTGCTCGAGACCTTCGGCGACGAGTCGCGCGCGATGCTGCTCTACGACATGCACACCGCACCGTTCGGCGTGATCCGCGCGGCCGACCTCTACGTCGTGCAGGACGGGTTGATCGTCAGGAACGACCTGCTGTTCGACACCGCTGCGATGCGGCCCACGAGCTCCGTCGAGGGCTGATGCAGATGCCCGCCGTCGAGCTCGACGACCTGACCCGGTACCGGGGAGAGATCCTCGCCCACTGCTACCGGATGTCCGGCTCGATCCACGACGCCGAGGACCTGACGCAGGAGACGTTGCTCCGTGCGTGGCGGGCCCTGGACTCCTTCGAGGGGAGGTCGTCGATCAAGACGTGGCTGTACCGGATCGCCACTCGCGTGTGCCTCACCGCACTGGAGAAGCGTGCCCGGCGCCC
The DNA here is from genome assembly GCF_013410655.1 of Nocardioides thalensis. Taxonomy (NCBI): domain Bacteria; kingdom Bacillati; phylum Actinomycetota; class Actinomycetes; order Propionibacteriales; family Nocardioidaceae; genus Nocardioides; species Nocardioides thalensis. Next base: position 3,007,290 of record NZ_JACCFP010000001.1, on the reverse strand, counting down.
TCTTCCCTCCGGCCTGAACCCACCGTCGACCACTCCGGAAGCGGAGCTCGAACCGGGAGAGGACCTGCCCTGGCTCACCCCCTTCGTCACGTCGACCGCGGCGTCCGAGCCGGAGGCGATCGCCGACCAGAACGCCGACATCAGGCTTGCCTTCGTCGTCGCGTTGCAGCATCTCGCGCCACGACAGCGCGCCGCGCTGCTGCTCTGCGACGTCCTGGGCCTCAAGCCCGCCGAGGTCGGTCAGGTCCTCGACATGTCCACCGCAGCGGTCTACAGCGCTCTCGCCCGAGCCCGGCGCACCCTCGACGGCGCAGGGGTCCGCGATCGGGAGGAGCACCCGACGTACGCCGACGAGCCACGGATCCGCGCGGTCGTCGACGAGTACGTGGCGGCCTTCGCCGACGCCGACCTGCATCGCCTCGCGGAGCTGCTGCGACAGGACGTCCGGCTCGAGATGCCGCCGCGGCTCGAGTGGTTCTCGGGCCGCGACGCGGTCCTGGCGTTCCTCGACCGGCGGATCCTCACCTCAGCGAACCGCTGGCACCTCGAGCCTGCCGTCGCCAACGGCCAGCCGGCGGCCCTCTGCTACGTCCGCACGTCCGACGGCAGCTATCGGCCGCACGCCGTACACGTCCTCGACGTGCGCGACGGCCGCATCACGCGGATCGTCGCCTTCAACGACGAACGACTGGTCGCCGCACGACGCAGCGAGGCTTCCTGATCGGCCGCTCACGTGTCCGCGAGCGCCCCGGACCGCGGTGCGGAGGCGACCGCGGAGCCCTGGGCCGTGGCGCAGGTGCGCACGCTGCCGTCGGCTCCGATCTCGTCGATGACCACCGAGGCCACCGCGCGACGCCGATCGTGTGCGATCACCTTGGCGGTGGCGCGCAGGGTTCCCTCGCGGGCCGCTGCGAGATAGGTGACGCTGAGGCCGCTGGTGACGATGCTGGGGCCGAGCACTGTGCCCGCGGCGAAGGTCAGCACGTTGTCGGCGCAGTAGGCGAGCACGCCGCCGTGCACCAAGCCGAACTGCTGGCGGTGATGGTCGGTGATGTCGATCTCGAGCACCGCCTCGCCCTCGCCGAAGCTGGTCAGCCTGGCACCGAGGAGCCGGCTGAAGGGCTGTGCCGCCAGCACCCCCTGTGCCTCTGGCAGACCGATCGTCGTGGGGTCGAACAGATCGGGCACCGGTTGGATCCTTTCGTCGGGACGGCTGAGCAGGGGAAAGCGTTCCGTACCGTACCGTACGGTGGATCGCCCCGAGCGCTCAGTCGGGAAGACGCAGCGCCACTCGCGCTGCCCGCAGGAACAGGCGCCGAACGCGGATCTTCAGGCCGCGCGCTCTCCGTCCGGGGTGATGACCCACCACAACCCGCCGTGGGTCGCGACGTTGTGGCACTCGACCTCGCCCGGGCCCTCGTGGGCGTAGTAGTACAGCGGGTGCCCGTTGTAGGTGACCTGCGTCGAGCCGTCGCGTCGCTCGGTGGTGCCGAGCAGGCCGGCGTCCACCTGACCCTCGGCGACCGGCTCGCCCTCCGTCAGGACAGGAGGCCACGCCACTGCGCAGTCGCCGTAGCACTCGGGGGTGGACGAGGGCTCCTGTTCCCAGATGTAGACGACCTGCCGGCCCGGTCCCCACAGGACCTCGCCGTAGTCGCTCGCTGCCGTGGTGATCGCGGTGCCGTCCGGCTCGGAGGCCTCGGACGTGGTGGCCTCGCTGGTGGGAGCCGTCCCCGACCCGTCCTTGGTCGCCGTCGGTGAGGCTGGGGAGTCCGCCGGGGAGTCCGCCGCCTCGCCGCCGTCGTCGGACCCGCAGCTCACGCCGACGAGGGCGAGGACGAGGACGCCTGCCACCTGTGCGGTACGTCGACCGGACGCTCTTCGCATAGCAGCCACCCTGCCGTGGCGAACCTGCCGACACAACCGTCAGTCGTCGCCGGTCGTGACGAGGCCGGTCTCGTAGGCGATCACCACCAGCTGGGCCCGGTCCCGGGCCCCCAGCTTGCCCATGGCGTTGCTGACGTGGGTCCGGGCCGTGGCGGGGCTGAGGTAGAGGTCAGCCCCGATCTCGTCGTTGCTCAGACCGCGGCCGACGAGGGCGAGGACCTCCCGCTCGCGCTGGGTGAGCACGGCGAGCCGCTCCTCGGCCGCGGCGGTCGCTTTCCGCGCCGCGGTCACCTGGCTGATCAGGCGTCGGGTGATCCGGGGCGCCAGCAGTGCCTCGCCGGCGGCGATCACCCGGATCGCGTGGAGCAGCTCGGCGGGGCCGGCGTCCTTGAGCAGGAACCCGCTCGCGCCGGCCTCGAGCGCATCGTAGACGTAGTCGTCGGTCTCGTAGGTCGTGAGGATCAGGATCCGGGTGCCCTCGAGCCCGCGCGTCCCCGCGATCTCGGCCGTCGCGCGGATCCCGTCGCCTCCCGGCATCCGGATGTCCATGACGACCACGTCCGGCCGCGTCGCGCGGGCGCGGTCGACCGCCTCCGTGCCGTTGCTCGCCTCGGCGACCACCTCGATGCCGTCCTCGAGCTCGAGCAGCAGCCGGAACCCCGAGCGGACCAGCTCCTCGTCGTCGACCAGCAGCACCTTGATGGGCCCGTCGCGGTGGCTCGTCGTCATGCCGTCGCCTCTGCGCGTAGCGCCAGGGGGATGCGGGCGCGCACCTCGAAGCCGCGACCCGCCCTGGGCCCCGCTTCGAGCCGGCCGCCGAGCAGCTCGCAGCGCTCGCGCATGCCGCGGATCCCGTGGCCCGGTGCCGGGGGACCGGGGTCCGGGGCGCCGGGTGCCGGCGCGTCGCCACTCGGGCCTTCGTCGACCACCGACACGCACAGCTCGCCGGCCTCGGTCGTCACGCCGACGCTCACCCGGGTCGGACCGACGTGACGGATCACGTTGGTCAGGCCCTCCTGGACGATCCGGTACGCCGCCGCACCCACCGCGCTCGGCACCGTGACGGACGCCGGGCCGGTGTCCTGCCGGTCGACCGTCAGCCCCGCCTCGCGGGCGCGCTCGACGAGCTCGTCGACCTCCGCCAGTCCCGGCGTCGGCGCCCGCGGGTCGTCGCCGCTGCGCAGCATCCCGAGGATGGAGCGCATCTCCTCCAGGGCCCGCGAGCTGGTCTGCTCGATGGCGACGAGGTTCTCCCGGGCGAGATCGGGCCGCTTGTCGAGGACGTGAGCCGTGACGCCGGCCTGCACGTTGACGATCGCGATCGCGTGGGCGACGGTGTCGTGGACCTCGCGGGCGATCCGCACCCGCTCGTCGGCGACCCTCGCCCGGGTCTCCTCCTCGCGTCTGCGCTCCGCGAGCTCGGCCCGCGCCACCGCCTCGTCGAGGATGACCTGCCGCGCCCGGCTCGACTCGCCCAGCGCGGCGGACATGACGGCGGCGCCGATCCGGAACCACACCCATCCGATCGCCTGCGCAGGCTCGATGTCGGTGGCCGCGACCAGCCAGACGGCAGCGAGCGCGGCGATGGTGATCGCCGCGATCCGCACCGAGCGGCGACCGTCGCCGTACGCGGTCACCGTGTAGAGGGCGATGAAGAGCGCGAGCCAGCCGGGGCCGTCGGAGAAGTCGAGGAGGTAGTAAGCGCCGCTGGTGAGCGCCGCGAGCGCGAGGACGATGCCCGGCCAGCGGCGCCGTACGGCCAACGCGAGCCCGGGGAGGACGAGCAGGGCGATGCCGAGACCGGCCAGGTCGGTGATCGGGCGCTCGTTGACCTCCGGACCGCGGACGTGCACGCCCAGCACCTGGACCGCCGTGACGACCAGCGCGAGCAGGACGTCCGTGCGCACCGCTCCTGCGCCTCGCGCGAACATGGGGCGATCCTAGGTTCGCCGAGTCACGCGGGCGCCCTCGTCCTCCTCTCGTTCCTGATCGACGCGAGGTGACCGAGCCCGCCGAGCACCATGCCCGCGGCGCCGAGCACCATCGCCAGGACGGCTCCCACGACTCCGCTGCCGCTCCCCGGTCCACCGTCCGCGGTGACGAGGATCAAGGTGCCGAGGCCCAGGCTGACGATGCTGGCGACGCCCGTGGCCGGGGAGAGCCGGGCAGCGCGGAGCGCTCGCGCGCCGAGGACGACCCCCAGCACTCCGAACGGGATGGCGACGAGGGTGAGCGCGCGGCCGGTCGTCAGGTCGTACGCCGCCGCGGTCACGAGGTGTGTGGTGTCCATGACGACGATCGTGCGCCGGTCCGGGGCTACGGGGATCGGGTGAGAAGCGCGTCGTCCTACGTCGACGGGCGTAGTCGGAGACGGCCGGCATGCCCCGAAGGACGCGACCGTGGTCCGGCATAGGCTCGGCACGTGACCCAGTCAGACCAGCCAGTCCTTGTCGTGCTCGGCGGTGGCCCCGGCCTGGGCCTCAGCGTCGCCCGTCGGTTCGCGCGGGAGGGCTACCTCGCCGTGCTCACGACCGATTCCGACGAGGGCGCGGACGACCTCGCGGAGACGCTCCGTGGCGAGGGCTTCGCCGCTGAGGGCTCCGGCATCGATCTCACCGATCCCGACGACGTCACGCGGGTCGTGAAGGCCGTGGGCGAGAGGCACGGCCGCATCGACGTGCTCCACTTCAACCCCAGCGCGTGGCGCGAGAAGAACCCGCTGGAGCTCACGGTCCCCGAGCTGCTCGAGGACCTCACGCTCGGCGCCGGCGCGCTCCTGCCCGCGCTCCAAGCGGCGCGCCCCTACTTCGCGGACGGCGGGCGGATCCTCGTGACCGGCAGCGTCGCCGCCGACAAGCCGTGGCACCGCGCGGCGTCCCTGGGCGTGCAGAAGGCGGCCGTGCGCAACCTCGTCACCAGCGTCGACGCGGCGCTCAAGCCCGACGGAATCCGCGCCGTGGCCGTGCAGATCAACGGATCCCTCGCCAAGGACGGCCCGTTCGCTCCGCCGCTGATCGCCGACGCGATGTGGGCCGCGGTCACCCGTAGCGCCGAGGAGTGGACGCCGCACGTCGCCTACGACGGCTGATCGTCCCGTTCCCGAGGAAGGCTGCCAGGCAGGCCGAGCCGAGGGAACTGGTCATCGTGGAACGTGAGGATCTCGGCGATCCGCCCGTCGACGACCCGGAGGACGTCCACCGTCAGCGGCAGGTAGGCGCCCTCGTGCTCCCGCCACTCGTAGTAGCCGAGGGCGGGCTGCCGGTTCGCCGACGTCAGTACGGCGCGCAGCCCCGACATGTCCGCGTAGCCACTCTCCACCCAGTAGTGCACGACGGCGTCGCGGCCGGCGTACACCCCCGGCGTGGGCGGCATCGCGGTCCGTACGTCGTCGCGCAGCATCGTCGCCAGCCGGTCGATGTCCGCCTCCACGCTGGCCGCGGCGTACCGGCGCACCAGCTCGCGGGTCTCGGCGTCCTCGTCGCCGCCGGTCCACTCCTGTCGCTCCGCGGGGAGGTGCTCCCGCAGTCCGGCGCGGGCCCGCTGGAGCGCGCTGTTGACCGAGTTCACGGAGTCGCCGAGCGCCTCCGCGACCTCCTTGGCCGGCCAGCCGACCACGTCCCTCAGGATCAGCACGGCGCGCGGCCGCGGCGCGAGGTGCTGCACCGCGGCGACGTAGGCCAGCTCGATCGTCTCCCGCGCGACGGCGACCGCCTCCGGCTCATCGGCGTCGTCCGCGCGCAGCTCGTCGAGCAGGCGGTCCGGGTAGGGCTGCAGCCAGAGCACCTCGCCGCCGGAGGCAGGCGCGGGCCGTCGCTTGGCGATCAGGTCGAGGCAGGCGTTGGTCGCGATCTTGTAGAGCCACGCCCGGAACGTCGACCGTCCAGCGAACGTCTCGCGCCGCCGCCACGCGCGGAGGAACGTCTCCTGGACGGTGTCCTCGGCGTCCTCGAACGACCCGAGCATCCGGTAGCAGTGCACGTGCAGCTCCCGCCGGTGCTTCTCGGCCAGCCCCGTGAAGGCCGCCTCGTCGAGCTCGCCCAGGTCGCTCACGCCCAGCCCCTCCGGTCGCGTGTCCACACTCATCGCCTCGTCCTTCCGCCTGTCGATGTCCTGTCGGGGGTATGACGGCGCAGGGCGCGACGACTCATCACTCGAAGAGGTCGAGCACCTTCTCGACGGGGCGGGCGAGGACAGCGCGGTCGCCCTTGATCACGACCGGCCGCTGGAGCAGCTCCGGGTGGGCGAGCATCGCCTCGACGATCGCCTCGTCGGTCACGGACGGGTCGTCGAGCCCGAGCTCCTTGTAGGCGGGCTCGCGGGTGCGGAGCAGCTCGCGCGGCGTGAGGCCGGTCTTGGCGAGGATCTCGTCGAGCTGCTCGGCGGTCAGGCCGAGCACGTGGTAGTCGATCCGCTCGGCGTCGATGCCCTTCTCGCGCAGCAGGACGAAGAGGTTGCGGCAGGTGGTGCAGGTCGGCTTCTCGAAGACGGTCACGTCGGTCACGCGACCACCCTGCCACCTTCAGAGGGGCTGCACCGGGTGGTGTCGCGGGGTGACCCCCTGCATCAGCTTGCGCCGGGGAAGCGTGGCGAGGGTCGCCGCGAGCAGGTCGCGCGTCTCGCTCGGCCGGATCACGGCGTCGAAGCCGAAGCCCTCGGCACCACGGACCGCACCGAGCCGGTCGCCGAACAGCGAGATCAGCTCCTGCCGGCGCGCAGCGGGGTCGGCGGCGGACTCCAGGTCCTTGCGGAACACCAGGTCGATCGCCGAGTCCGGGCTCATCACGCCGGTCTCGGCGTGCGGCCACGCAAGCACCAGCTCCGGGCGGTACGAGCGCCCGCCCCCGAGGATGACGTAGCCGCCGCCGTACCCCTTCCGCACCAGGACGCTGAAGACCGGCACGGTGGCGCTGCCGAGCGCTATCGAGAGGCGGCCGGTGCTGCGGGTCAGCCCGCTGCGCTCGGCGGCGGCGCCGACGGCGAGCCCGGGCTGGTCGATGAGGAGCAGCACGGGGATCCCGAACGCGTCGCACAGGGAGACCAGATGAGCGGCCTTGTCGGCGGCGTCGGTGTCGAGCGCGCCGGCGAGCACGGTCGGCTGGCTCGCCACGATGCCGATCGGGTGGCCGTCGATCGTGGCGAGCGAAGTGATCATGTTGCGGGCGAAGCCCGACTTGAGCTCGATCTCGCTGTCCTCGTCGACGAGGCCGGCGAGGACGTCGTTCATGTCGTAGCCCGCACGCGGGTCGGCAGGTACGACGCCGTCGAGCCTGCGTGCCGCCTCGAGCTGGGGCTTCAGCCCGCGCTCGACCGGCAGCGGCGCCTCGGCGTTGGGAGGCAGCGTCGCCAGGAAGACGCGCAGCGCGAGCATCGCGTCCTCCTCGTCGTCGACGACGAGGTCGACCGTCCCGAACTCGGCCTGCGCGTCGGCGCCGAACATCGCCTGCTCGTCGACGTCCTCCCCGGTCGCCGCCTTCACCAGGGCGGGCGGCGCCATCCCGATCGTCGCGATGCCGCGTACGGCGACCGCGTAGTCGGCGATCGCGCCGGAGAGCGCCGGCTGGCCGTAGCCCGGGCCGAGGAACGCGCACACGAGCGGCACCCAGCCCGACAGCCGGGTCGCGAGCTCCTGGATGTCGATGCCGCCGGCGAAGTCGCGCGCGTCGAGGCCCTCGGTGATCCGGTGGCCGCCGCCGTCGAAGAGGCTCACCATCGGGATGCCCCGGGTGGCGGCGATCTCGATGCAGCGGCGCGCCTTCTCGTTGCCGAGCATGCCGTTGCTGCCGCCGGCGGCGGTGTAGTCGCTCGCGACGATGACCGAGGGCCGCCCGTCGATCAGCGCGGTCCCCGTGATGATCCCGTCCGCCGGGATGTCCTTCCCCTCGGGACCGACCTCGGGACGAGCGAGCGCCCCGATCTCCACGAAGGTCCCCTCGTCGGTGAGCAGGGCGATCCGCTCGCGGGCGGTGAGCTTGCCGCGTGCGTGCTGCTTCGCCACCTGGTCCGGCCGGGCGTCGTCGAGCAGCTCGCGCTGCCGCTGCTCGTGGGGGAGCTCACCGTTCACGGCCGCGACTCTAGTGGCGGTCCCGCGTGGCTCGGACGGGTCTCGCCGTCACGGATGGACGGGCGGTGGTGGCTCCGGGACGGCCGGAGCGCTCGGTCGCGCGACCACGAGCAGCATGGCCGACAGGATGAGCAGGCCGCCAAGGACGGTGCGCGGCCCGAGCTGCTCGGACCACAGCAGCAGAGCGAACACAGCGGCCCACACCGGCTCGAGCACCATCAGCACGGACGCCTGGGTGGCAGGAAGGTGGCCCTGGGCCCAGGTCTGCACCAGCAGGGCGACCCCGGCCGCGATCACGGTGAGGTAGAGGAAGGCAGGCAGGTCGGCCGCGCGCGGCACCTGGAGCCCGTCGTCGACGGCCACGAGGGAGAGCACGGCGCCCATCGTCAGCAGCTGCACGAACGTGAGCGCGAAGGCAGCGCCGGGCCGGGACCAACGGGCCATCGCCAGGATGTGGGCGGCGTAGATCGCCGCCGACGCCGCAGTGAGCAGCTCGCCGTTGCCGATCGCGCCGCCGCGCAGCGACATCACGGCGACGCCGACGGTCGCCAGCACCGTGCCCAGCAGCGCCGTTCGGTCCGGGGGAGTGCGCAGCAGGACCGCCGCCATCAAGGGCGTGAAGACCACGTAGAGGGAGACCACGAAGGCCGAGATGGTCGGTGCCGTGTGCTGGAGCCCGACGAACTGGAGCAGCTGCGCGACGGCGTAGAGCAGACCCAGCCCGATGCCCGTCCGCACCGTGGCCCTGTCGAGCTGACGGAGCAGCCGCGGCCGGACCGCGGCGACGACGGCGGCAGCGACGAGGAACCGGAGTCCGAGGTAGTCCGCGACCGGAAGCCGCTCGATCAGGTCCTTGGAGATCGCGAACGTCGAGCCCCAGATCGCCGTCACCGCGATCAGGGCGAGGGCCGCCAGGCGCGCGGTACGACGGTCCGCGGCGACCGCCGTCGCGGTCACCGGTGCGCCGGTCGCTGGATCGAGGTGGTCTCGAGGAACTCCTCGATCCCGAAGCGGCCGAGCTCGCGTCCGTTGCCGGATCGACGGAACCCGCCGAACGGCGCCGCTGGGTTGAACTCCGCCCCGTTGATGTCTACCTGCCCCGTGCGCAGGCGGCGGGCCACGGCGTAGGCCCGGCCGCCGTCGCCGGACCACACGGCTCCGTGCAGGCCGTAGGGACTGTCGTTGGCCAGGTCGATCGCCTCGTCGACGTCGGCGTAGCCCTGAACTGTGACGACCGGCCCGAAGACTTCGTCGCGGACCACCTCGGCGTCCGCGGCGACGCCCGTCAGGATCGTCGGCGCGTGGAAGTGGCCGCGCTCGAACGGTGCGCCGGTGCCGCCGGTGACAACCCGCGCGCCCGCGGCGACCGCGCGGTCGACGTACCCCGAGACGGTGCGGCGCTGGCCCGCGGACACGACCGGCCCGATCCAGGTCGACTCGGACCGGGGGTCTCCGACGACGAGATCGGCCGCGGCCGACCCGGCCGCGGCGAGGGCGTCGGGCAGGAGGCGCTCGGGCACGAGCAGCCGCGACCAGGCGCTGCAGGTCTGGCCGGAGTTGAGCATCCCGCCTTGAACGCTCGCCGTGACGGCTGTCGCGAGATCCGCGTCGTCGAGGACGATGCTGGCGGACTTGCCGCCGAGCTCGAGGCATACCCGCTTGACGTCGCGCGCCGCGAGCTCGGAGATCCGCACGCCGACGGCGGTCGAGCCGGTGAACGACACCACGTCGACGTCGGGGTGGCTGACCATGGCCTCGCCGACGACCTGGCCGCGCCCCGGCACCAGGTTGAGCACCCCGGGCGGCAGGCCCGCCTCGGTGGCCGCATCGAGGAGGAGGTACGCCGAGAGCGGCGTCAGCTCGGCCGGCTTGAGGACCACCGTGCTGCCCGCGACGAGAGCGCCGCCGACCTTGGCCAGCACCTGGTACAGCGGGTAGTTCCACGGCGTGATGCACGCGGCGACGCCGATCGCTGACCGCAGCACGGTCGAGTGACCGATCCGCTCCTCCCACCGCACCTCGGCGGCGGCGTCGAGATAGGCGCGCAGGACCGCCAGGGCGGTGTCGACGTGGGCCTCGCGGGCGATGGCCACCGGCGCGCCGAGCTCGGCGACCGTGGTGTCGACGAGCGTGTCGTAGCTCTTCTCGAGCAGTGCCAGCCAGTCGCCCAGGAGCGCAACCCGATCCTCGTGCGCCTGCGCCGACCACGCCGGGTGGGCACGGCGTGCGGCCGCCACGGCGTCGTCGACATCACGCGCGCCGGCCTCCGCGGCGGTCCCGACGATGGACTCGGTCGCGGGGTTCTCGACCTCGGCCCTGCCGCCGTCGTACGGCGACCGCCACTCACCGTCGATGAAGACCTCCGCCCGTGACCAGATGTCGTGCGCGCTCACCGGACGCCGGCCCGCGCCAGCACCGCCTGTGCGTTGCTGTCGGCCAGCTCGAGCGCGCTGGCGCGCAGGGTGCGGCCGGTGGCGTCGGCGTCGTCCGCGACCGTCGTGACCAGCCTCCTCATGACCACGTCGATCTTCGCGAACGACGACCCGGCGGTCGGCTCGATGTCGCCGAAGACGATCCACCACCACCAGGCGTTGGTCATCACGTTGGCGAGGAAGTCCGGCACGACCGGGATGCCGCGGGCCGCCAGCGCAGCCTCGGCCTCCGGCAGTGTCGGCATGTTGGCGCCCTCGACCACGATCCGTGCCCGTACGCGAGCAGCGTCGGACTCGGCGATCACGTAGGACATCGCGGCGGGGACGAGGAGGTCGCAAGGCACGTCGAGCCATTCGGCGTCGTCGACCCGGGCGCCGGCCGGCAGCGCCGCCCGGTCGATCACGCCGAGGTCGTCGCGCGCCGCGAGGAGCGCCTCGACGTCGAGCCCGGCGTCGTCACGGACCAGACCGGCACGGTCGGCGACAGCGACGACGCGGACGCCGGCGCGAGCGAGGTAGCGCGCTGCTGCGCCTCCGATGGAGCCGAAGCCCTGGACCACGGCCGTCGTCGCGGACGGTTCGAGGGCGTGACGCTCCGCCGCGACGAGCCCTGCCTGCGCCACGCCGTAGCCGCCGACGAGGTCACCGAGAGAGATGCCGTCCACCAGGCACGCGAAGGCGGAAGCGAGCCGTTGCCGCGCGGCGGGGGCGTCGTCGAGGGTCGCGAACACCGCCTCGACCGTGGAGGCGAGGCCGAGGTCGGCCGCCACCTTGTCGATCGTCTCCTGCCGCAGACCGAAGTCCTCGCCGGTGTTCCACTGCTCGCGGACCACCGGCAGCACGGCGGTGAGGAACCGGCGCAGGACGTCGACGGCCTGCGGGTCGGCCGGGTCGATGTCGATCCCGCCCTTGCCGCCACCGAGCGGGAGGTAACGGTCGGCCGGGTCGTAGACGAGTGCCTCCTTGCGCGTCATCCCCTGTGCGAGGCCGCGGACCTCGGCGAGGGTGCAGCCCTCGCGGAGGCGCAGGCCGCCGCTCGCGAGGCCACGGACGAGGGTGTCGATGACGACGTAGCCGTGGCGGCCGGTGACCGGGTCGGTCCAGGTGATCTCGAGCAGTGAGCTCATGCGGTGCCTCCTCGCGGGACGCGGACGTGGATGACGGTGGGGCGGTCGGCGACGAGGGCGTCGCGGACCGCGGTGGTGAGGGACGCCGGCTCGGCGCCGGCGGCGAGGTCGACCGTGACGCCTGCGCAACCGACGGCACGACCGAGTGCCGCGAAGTCGGGCGCGGTGAACGTGACGGCGTGCACGGGATCCGACCGCTCCGCCATCTCGTTGCGGATCTCGCCGTAGCCCTCGTTGTCGACGACGACCACGGGCAGCGCGATCCGCTGCTCGGCCGCGGTCGCCAGCTCGGCGACGGTGAACATGACGCCGCCGTCGCCGAGCAATGCGACGACGGGGCGCTGGGGATCACCGATCTTCGCGCCGATGCCGGCGGGCAGGCCGTAGCCGAGCGTGCCGTACCCCGTCGGGAACAGGAACGAACCCGGCGTGTGCGTGCTCAGGTTGGCGAGCGCGCCGTAGTAGCAGACCATCGCGTTGTCGGCGGCCACGACGGCGTCGCGTGGCAGTGCCGCGCCCAGCGCCTCGACGACCGCGAGCCACTCCGCGCCCTCGGTCTCGGCGTCCTTGCGCTTGCGGTCGCGCCATGCCTCGATGTCGGGGCGCGGCTCGCGTGGCGCGAGGCGATCCCTCAGCTCGGTGAGCACCGCTGAGGCGTCGCCGAGGACCGTGACCTCGCCGGCCGCGTTGGTGACGGCGCCGACCGGGTCGAGGTCGATGCGGACGAGCTTCCCGGCCAGCGGGAGCGGGCCGTACCAGAGGTCGGACGGTGCCAACTCGGTGCCCACGGCGACGACGACGTCGGACTCGTCGACGAGCGCGCGCACGGCAGGCAGGTGGACGCCGGCGCCCAGGGCGAGGGGATGGTCCTCGGGCAGGACGCCCTTGCCGTTGGTGGTGGTGACGACCGCCGCGCCGGTCCGCTCGGCGAACACGCGGACGGCCTCAGCGGCGCCGCGCGCACCCCCTCCGACCACCAGGACCGGGCGGTCCGCGCCCTCGAGCAGTCGTGCGGCGGCCGCGACGTCGGTCGAGGAGGGACGCTGGCGCGCGGGCCGGACCGGTGCGACGACCTCGACGTCTCCGGACTCCTCGAGGACGTCGAGCGGCACCTCGAGGTGGACGGGCCGCGGACGCCCGGAGGTCATCAGGGCGAACGCCTGCGCCACCGCGGTCGGGATCTCCGCCACGCTGGTCGCACGCAGGCTCGCGGCCGCGACCGCGGCCATCGCGGCCCCCTGGTCGCGTGTCTCATGGAGCAGCCCGTTGCCGGCGGCGGGGTGCCGCAGCGGCAGTCCGGGGGAGACCACGAGCAGCGGTACCGAGTCGGAGTAGGCCTGCCCGACGGCCGCTGCGGCGTTGAGGAGCGCCGGGCCGGTGGTGACCACGGCGACGCCGACCCGTCCCGTCGTACGGGCGTAGCCGTCGGCGGCGTAGCCCGCGCCCTGCTCGTGCCGGGTGCCGACGTGGCGGATGCCGTGGCGTGGCAGGTGCTCGTAGATCTCGAGGTTGTGGGTGCCGGGGATCCCGAACACGACGTCGACCCCGTGCGCGGCGAGCGCGGCGACCAGCGCCGCGCCGCCCGTCATCTGCTCGGCCATGTCTCAGGCTCCCGCAGACGAGTCGGCGTAGACCACCTTGCCCAGCCACTGGCCGCCGTCGACGCTCAGGACGTCGCCGGTGACGTAGCCGGCACGACGGTCGTCGAGGAGGAACGCGGCGGACTCCGCGACCTCCTCGGGCGTCGTGAACCGCCCGGCGGGCACGCTGCCCAGCACCCGGGTGCGGTCGGCCTCGGTCGGCCACAGGGCGGCACCCGCGCCCTCGGTCTCGGTCGGGCCAGGGGAGATGCAGTTGACCCGAACCCCGCGCGGACCCCACTCCGACGCGAGGGTCCGCGTCATCGCGAGGATGCCGCCCTTCGCCGCTGCGCTGTGCACGGTGCCCGGGTGGCCGTGCCAGGCATAGCTGGCGATGACGTTGAGGATCGCGCCACCGCCCGCGGGGAGCATGTGCTGCGCCGCCGCGCGGGTGGCATAGAAGGTGCCGTTGAGCACGATGTCGACGACCGCGCGCCAGCCGCCGGGGGAGAGGTCCTCGGCGGGGCACACGAAGTTGCCGGCGGCGTTGTTGACCAGGGCGTCGATCCGCCCGAAGTCGGCGACCACGCCGTCGACAGCGGTCGTCAGTGCGTCGGCGTCGCGAACGTCGCAGCTCACGGTGCCGGTGCGCACGCCGAATTCAGCCGCGAGCTTGGCCGTCTCGTCGAGCGGCTCGGCCCGGCGCCCGAGGACGACGACGTCGCCGCCGCCCGCGGCGTAACGCAGTGCGATCGCGCGGCCGATGCCGGACCCGCCGCCGGTCACGAGGGCCACCTTGCCCTCGAACTCGGTGGTGCGGTCGAACGAGCGCGTCCCGCTCGCCTCGATGGTGTCGGTCACTTCACAGCTCCTGTCAGCTCCACGTCGGTTGTGGTGTCGGCCGTGTCGGCGAGCACCACGAGGGCATCCACCGCCACGGCTCCGCCGGGGCCGACCCGCAGCGGGTTGATCTCGGCCTCGACCACGTCGGTCCGGTCGACCAGCAGCCGGGAGATGCCGGCCACGACCTCGGCCGCTGCGTCGATGTCGACGCCGGGGCGGCCACGCCACCCGGTCAGCAGCGGGAACCCGCGCAGCTCGCCGAGCAGCGCCCGGGCCGCGGCGGTGTCGATCGGCGCGAGGGCGAGGCGGGTGTCGCGGTAGAGCTCGGCGTGCACGCCGCCGATCCCGACCAGCACCACCGGCCCGAACGACCGGTCGTGCCGCGCCCCCACGATCAGCTCGACGACGTCGCTCTGGTCGTCCATCTCCTCCAGGACATAGGCGCCGTCGCCGAGGCGACCGCGCATGTCGTCCCATGAGCTCTCCGCGGCAGCGGCGTCCAGTCCGACCGCCACGCCCCCGACCTCGGTCTTGTGCTCGAGCCAACCCGCCTTCAGGACGTACGGCGCCCGCAGGTCCGCGATCGCCGCGCGCAGCTGCTCGCGCGTGCTGACGGCCGCGGCGCGCGGGTAGGCGACGCCGTACCGGCCGACGAGCTCGCGCGCGGCGAGATAGTCGGTCGCCGACCCCACTCCGGCTGGCGGTGTCGGGACCGCGACCGGAACCGGCCGGTCGCGGGTCTCGGCGATGGCGGTCGCGAGGTCGAGGGACCGGGCGACCGCGTCGATCGTGTGGAGCGTCGGCACCGCCTGCGCCCGCATCGATCGCACCGCGGTCGAGTCGTGGCTCATGCTGTGCACCAGGATGGGCCGCTGGTGGGCGCGCGCCGTCCCGGCGAGCGTCTCGACGATCTCGAGCTCGCGCTCCTCGAGCGCCGGGGTGTCGGCGCCGTAGCAGCCGAAGTAGCCCGACAGCACGACCGCGTCGACCTCGCCGCTGCTGGCGAGCACGTCGACGACGCGTGCGTACGTCGCCAGGTCCTGCTCGCCGCCGCCCGCGAGGTCCACGGGGTTGGCCACTGCCGCTGTTGCGGGCAGCAGCCTGGCGAGCGACGCGCTCGTGGCAGCGGACAGCCGCGGCACGGTCAGGCCGTGCCGCGCCATCGTGTCGGCGCCGACGGCGCCCTGGCCCCCGCTGTCGCTCACGACGGCGACGCGGCGCCCTGACGGAAGCGGGCTGCCGACCAGCAGGTGGGCGAGGTCGATCGCCTGCGCCGGCGTCTCGACGAGCACGGCGCCTGCCGCCCGGCACGCCGCCGCGACCACGTCGGTCGCCGCGGTGAGGGCCCCCGTGTGGGAGCGGGCCGCCGCGCGGCTCGCCTCGCTCGAGCCGACCGTCAGCACGACCACCGGCTTGCCGGCGTCGCGAAGGCGCGCCATCGTCGCGACCAGCTCGCGGCCGTCGGCGAAGCTCTCCAGGTAGAGCACGACCGCCCGCGTCTCCGCGTGGTCGACCAGGTCGTCGAGCAGCTCCCGGGCGGTCACGTCGGACTGGTTGCCGACCGAGACGAACCGTGCGACCCCGAGACCCGCGTGGGCGGCCAGGCCCGCCAGCTCCAGCCCGAGCTGGCCCGACTGCGAGACGATCGCCAGGCTGCCGGGCGCGAACGTCCCCCACGCCAGCTCGAGCTGGTTGGCGGCGTCGTAGAGGCCGAGGCAGTTGGGTCCGACGAGGCGGGCGCCGGCTTCGCGGATCTGCGCAGCGACCTCCCGCTCGAGGCCGGGGGACACGCCGTCGAGCCCTGCGGTGATGCCGAGGAACCCGCGCGTCCCCTGCTCGAGGGCGGTGGTGACAACGTCGGGGATCGTGGGCGCCGGGGCGCACAGGACCACCAGCTCGGCCGCCTCCGGGAGGGCGGACAGCGACGGCACGGACGGCGTGCCCTCGATGACCGTCGACCGAGCGTTGACGAGGTGCACCGTCCGGCGGTGCGCGCCACGCAGCGCGCCGCGCGCCAGCCAGTAGCCCCACTTCGCCGGGTCGGCGGACGCGCCGAGCACAGCGACCGACCGGGGGTCGGTGAAGACGGAGAGGTCGGTCATCGCTTCCCGCCGACCGCGCGCGAGATGATCAGCCGCTGGATGTCGCTGGTGCCTTCCTCGATCTCCTCGAGCTTGGCGTCGCGCAGCCACTTCTCCACCAGGAACTCCCGCGAGTAGCCCCACCCGCCGTGGGTCTGGAGCGCGGCGTTCGTCACCCAGGTGGTGTTCTCCGACGCGGTGAGCTTCGCGACGGCCGACTCGGCCGCGACGAACTCGCCCTGGTCGAAGAGCCGGGCGGCGCGCATGGTCACGAGGTGCGACACGTCGGTCTTCGCGGCCATGTCGGCGATCCGGAACGCGACCGCCTGGTGCTCGATGATCGGGCGCCCGAACTGCTCGCGCTCCCGGGCGTAGGTGATCGTCGCGTCGAGCGCGGCCCGCGACAGGCCCGTCGCGCCCGCGCCGATGAGGATCCGGGATGCGTCGAACGTGCGCATCAGCCCGTAGAAGCCCTGTCCCTCCTCGCCGAGGCGGTTGCCGACAGGAACCCGGACGTTGTCGAGGAACACCTCGGCGTTGACGATGCCGCGCTGCCCCATCTTGGGCATCGGGCCGCCGATCGTCACGCCCGGCGTCTCGCGGTCGACGACGAACGCGGTCACGCCCTTGGACCGCAGGCCGGGGTCGACGGTGGCGAACACGACGATCCATTTGGCGTAGGGCGCGTTGGAGATCCACGTCTTCTGGCCGTTGAGCACGTAGTCGTCGCCGTCGCGGACGGCGCGCGTCTGGATGGAGGCGGAGTCGGACCCGACGCCGGGCTCGGTGACCGCGACCGCGGTCACCGGCGGCTCTGCGGTCGTCAGCGGAGTGAGCCACCGCTTGCGCTGCTCCTCGTCGCCCAGGGCCTCGACCGGGCCGGCGAAGAACGCGCTCGAGGTCAGGAAGTTGCCGATGCCGATGTCGCCGTAGCAGAGCTCCTCCTGCACCAGGCACTGCGTCACCAGATCGGTGATCCCGCCGCCGCCGTACTCCGCGGGCAGCATGTAGGACGCGAGGCCGATCTCGGCGGCCTTGGCCCAGAGGTCGAGCGGCGACTCGGTGTCGGCCTCGTCGACGGCCCTGGCCCGCGGCCGGATCTCGCGCTGGGCGAAGTCGCGGGCCAGCGCGACGAACTCGCGCTGCTCCTCGGTCAGGTCGATCCCGTCGCGCACGTGGTGAGTCATGTCTTCTGCTTCCGTTCGATTCGAGTCAGTGGGCAAGCTGGTCGGGCCGGTCCGCCCTGCGGCGCCGGCTGGGGGTCGGCATCGCGCCGGCGGTGCCTCAGTCGGTGACGTCGTCCTCGACGACGAGCGTGTGCTCGGGGTGCCAGTGAGCGGTCACGGCGAGGCCGGGAGTCGGCGCCAGGTCCCCGCGGGCCTCCGTGCGGGTGATCAGGGTGCGGCCGTCCGGGAGGGTGACCTCGACGCGCAGGCCGGAGCCGAGGTAGACGACCTCGCTGACCACGCCATCCACCGCGTTGTGCTGCTCCGGCGGGAGGGTGCGACTGTCGGTCAGCCGGACGTGCTCGGGTCGCACGACGAGCGCCGTCCCGGCGGTCCGCTCCGCGACGGCGAACGACGCGCCGCTCGCGTCGTCCACGAAGACCGGCCCGTCGCAGCGTCCGGTGAAGATGTTGGACTCGCCGAGGAACTCGGCGGTGTAACGGGTCGACGGGCGCTCGTACAGCTCGACGGGCGTGCCGACCTGGACCACGCCGCCGTCGCGCAGCACGGCGATCCGGTCCGACATCGCCAGTGCCTCCTCCTGGTCGTGCGTCACGAAGACGAACGTGGTGCCGAGCTCGCGGTGCAGCCGCTTGATCTCGAGCTGGAGCTGCTCGCGCAGCCGCTTGTCGAGCGCGCCGAGCGGCTCGTCCATCAGCAGCGCCTGGGGCTGGAACACGATGGCGCGAGCCAGCGCGACCCTCTGCTGCTGGCCACCGGACAGCTGGTTCGGGCGCCGTTTCGCCAGATGGCCGAGCTCGACGACGTCCAGCGCGCGCTGCACGCGGGCGGTGACCTCGGCACGCGAGCACTTCCGGCGCCGGAGCGGGAAGGCCACGTTGTCCCACACCGACATGTGCGGGAAGAGAGCGTAGTGCTGGAACACCATGCCGAGGTCGCGCCGGTACGGCGGCACCTTCGTGAGGTCGCGGCCGCCGACCTCGATCGTCCCGGCATCGGCCTCGATGAACCCGGCCACGATGTTGAGGAGCGTGGACTTTCCGGACCCGCTGGAGCCAAGGAGGGTGAGGAACTCGCCCGGCTGCACGGTCAGGCTGACGTTGTCGACCGCGGTCGTCGACTTGTAGCGCTTCACGACGTCGCGGATCTCGATCGAGACGCCGGTGCTGGCCAGGTCCGCCGTCCGGGCCTCGGGTGCAGTGATGGTCATCGGGGACTCCTAGCGGCCGCTCAGGCGACCCGGTTGAGGCGGCGGGAGCGCACGAGGCGCACCAGACCGGCGGAGGCGAACAGGGCGAGGGTGACCAGCAGCAGCATCGTGCTGACCGCAGCGACCGTCGGGTCGATCTGGACCCGCACGCCGCTCCACATCTGGACGGGGAGCGTGCTGACGTCGGGCCCGGCGAGGAAGGTGCTCGTCACCACCTCGTCGAAGGACGTGATGAAGGCGAACAGGGCGCCGGCGAGCACACTCGGAAGGATGTTGGGGAGCGTCACCTTGAGGAACGTCGTGACCCGGTTTGCGCCGAGACTCATCGACGCGAGCTCCAAGCGCTCGTCGAAGCTCACCAGGGCGGCGCTGACGTTGATCACGACGAACGGCACCGCGAGCGCCGTGTGGACCAGCACGAACCCGAGGATCGACTGCGTCAGCCCCAGCTCGAGGAACACCGCGTAGACGGCGAGGCCGACGATCACGTAGGGCACGAGCATCGGCGCGAGCACGAGGCCGCTGACGATCGCACGCAGCGGGTAGCGACCGCGGACCATCGCCAGGGCCGCGCCCGTGCCGAGCACGACCGAGAGGATCGTGACCCAGACGCCGATCTGCAGCGAGTTCAGCGTGGCGTTGATCCACGCCGGGTCGTCGAAGTACGACTGGTACCACCGCGTCGAGAAGACCTTCGGCGGGAACTCCAGGAACGGGCTGGCGTTGAACGACGTCGGGATCACCACGAACACGGGTGCGACCAGGTAGATCGCCGTCAGGGTGACGACGCCGGCCAGCGCCGTCCGGCAGAGGACCTTGGTGCTCACTCCTGGCCTCCGATCAGCCGGCCGATGCGGACGAAGCGGGACACGACGAGCAGCAGCAGGCTGGTGACCACCAGCAGCACAACGGCGAGCGCGGAGGCAAAGCCCCAGTTGAGGACGCCGGACAGCTGCTGGACGATCAGCTCGCCGATCATCATGCTCTTCGGGCCGCCCAGCAGCGCCGGTGTCACGTAGAACCCGATCGACGAGATGAAGACCAGCAGCGTCGCCGCGACGACGCCTGGCAGGGTCAGCGGCGCGTAGATCCGCCAGAACGCGACGATCGGCCGGGCACCGAGGCCCTCTGCCGCGTCGACGAGGCGGCGGTCGATCCCGCGCATGGTCGCGAACAGCGGCAGCACGGCATAGGGGAGCATCACCTGCACCATGCCGATGAGCACGCCCGTCTGGTTGCGGATCAGGGCGAGCGGCTCGTCGACCAGACCCTGGTCGAGCAGGAACGTGTTGACGATCCCGGTGTTGTCGAGGAGCAGCTTCCACGCGAACGTGCGCACGAGGAGGCTGGTCCAGAACGGCACGAGCACTGCGACCAGGAGCACGCCGCGCCAGAACGGCGAGGCGAGGGTCATGAGGTAGGCGTACGGGAACCCGAGCAGGAGCGTCAGCAGCGTGACGAGCCCGGAGATCTCGAACGTGTTGACCAGGACGTCGAAGTAGACCGACGAGCTGAAGAAGTCGAGGTAGTTCTCAACGCCGACCTGGGGGTCGGTGACGCTGCGGGCCAGGATCACCGCCAGCGGCGTGATGAACACGAGCAGCAGGAAGACCACCAACGGGAGGACCAGCAGGCCCCACCTGTCGAGGCCCCGGCGTTCCGCGCCGTGCCCCCGACCCGGCCGGGTGGCCGGGTCGGTGCCGTCGGCCGGAGGCGACTCCGCGGCGTGGGTCAGGGTGGTCACTGGGCGGCCCACTCGTTGAGCCGCTCGGTCACCTCGTCGTAGTTGTCGGCCCACCAGGCGTAGTCGACGATCGCGGCGCGCTTGGCGGCGTTCTCGGGCGAGGTGGGGAGCTCACTGAGCACGTCCTCGTCGATGTGCTCGACGGCGTCCTCGGTGATCGGCCCGTAGCCGGTCTCGTTCGCGTAGCCGGCCTGCGCCTCGGGGTGGTCGACGTACCAGGCCATCCAGTCCATTGCCTGGTCCGCGTTCGGCGCACCCTTGGGGATGACCAGCTGGTCGTAGGAGAGCAGGTGCTCGTTCCACTCGTTGGCGACCGGCTGACCCTCCTGCGCGGCGGAGAAGATGCGGCCGTTCCAGGCCTGCACCAGGGGTGCCTCCCCGGAGGCCACGAGCTGCTGCTGCTGCTCACCGGTCTCGTAGAAGACGATGTCGTCCTTGATGGTGTCGAGCTTCTCGAACGCGCGGTCGATGTCCAGCGGGTACAGGTCCTCCGGAGCGACGCCGTCCGCCAGCAGGGCGGCCTCGAACATCGCGCCCGTGGCGTACTTCCAGAAGCCGCGCTTGCCGGGGAACTTCTCGGTGTCGAAGAACTCCGCCCAGGTCGTCGGGTGGTCGCCGGGGAACGTCTCGGTGTTGTAGCCAATGGTGAACGCGTACTCGAGGACCGGGATCGCGCAGTCCGTGACCTCCTCGGCCTTGAGCTCGCTCGTGTCGACCACCTCGGTGTCGAGCTTCTCGGCCCACCCCTTCTCGCACGCGGTGTGCGCGAAGTTCGGCTCGACCTCGACCACGTCCCAGCTCACGTTGCCGGACTCGACCTGGGCACGGAACTTGGCGTAGTCGCTGGGGGAGTCCTGCTTGACGGTCACGCCGGCGTCCTCGGCCCAGGGCTCCACCGCCTCCTCGACGTGGGTCTTCTGGTCCGCGCCGCCCCACATGACGACCGTCAGCTGCTCGTCGCCGCTGCCGGCCGCGCCGCACGCTGCCAGGGCCGACACGGTCATCAGGGTCACGCCTGCCGTCAGAACTCGCCTCATCAGTCCACCGGTGCTTTCCAAAGTTGATTGGTCCGTCAGTTATTCAAGTGGTGTCAGCGTGACCGCCGTCACGTGGACCTGTCAAGGGGTGCGGCGAAAAGTCCCGAGAACGGAGCGAGCGCGCCGGAAAACGACAGCGGCGCCGACGGTCCGTCGGCGCCGCTGAGGGGAGCGGGTCAGCTGAGGAACTGGGTCAGCACCTGGTCGCACACCGCGCGCATCCGCTCGACGGTCATGGCGCGGGAGCCCATCAGCACCTGGAGGCTGAGCCCGTCGACCATGCCGATCAGCGCGTTCGCGAACACCACCGCGTCGCCCTCGCGGAACTCGCCGGCGTCCTGGCCGTCGCGGACGATCGCGGCGACCATCCGCCGCCACTCGCCGTATACCTGCTCGTTGAGTTCCTGCAGGTCAGGGTCGTGAAGGGCTTCGATCCAGAGCTCGGCCCACACGTTCCACGCGGTGATCGTCTCGTCGTCGGAGGGTAGGTAGGAGTCGATGAACCTGCGGAGCCGCACCGAGGGCGGCTCGGCCGCGTCGAGGAGCTCGCGCCGCCGGTCGACCGACCGCGAGAAGTTCCACTCGAAGGCGGCGTGCATCAGGTCGCGCTTGGTGTCGAAGTAGTAGTGGACCGTGCCGGTGCTGGTCCGTGCCCGTTTCGCCACGTCGGCGATCCGGAGCGACTTGAAGCCGATCTCCGCGATCACCTCGCACGCGGCCGAAAGGATCTGCTCCTTGCGTTCGGCCTCAACGCTGACCCGCGGCATGCTGCCTCCTCATTTCTGACGCATCAGTCAGTTAGTCAACCACACGCGAGGGACACGGTCGAGCGTCTCCGGGCCCGGCGCGCCGGGAGGTGCGGGCCACCGGCACGGCTTCGCAGCGGGCACTAGCCTTCTCCGGACGTACGGCATCGAGACGGGACGGGTGGATGGCGGAGACCGGGGACTCACGGCGTCGGCGCATCCTCGAGGCGACGCTCGAGGTCATCCGCGACAAGGGGCTCGCCGGCGTGCGCACCCAGGAGGTGGCGCGGAGGGCCGGCGTCAGCGCGGGCCTCCTGCTCTATCACTTCGGCACGCTCGAGGGCGTGGTCGCCGCGGCGATGAGGGAGTCCGAGGAGGACTACTACCGCTCCTTCGAGGACGAGGCCGCCGCCGACCTCCCCGCGCCGGACCGTCTCCGGCTCCTCGTGCTCCGGCAGGGCGAGCCCGACGCCGTCGTGGCGGCGTGGACGTTGTGGATGGAGTTCTGGGTGCGCGCTCTCCGCGACCCGGAGACGGCACAGCTCTGCGCGGACCTCGACTCCCGCTGGCGATCGGCACTCCAGGTGGTGATCGAGCAAGGGGTCCGCGAGGGAGTGTTCGCGTGCGCGTCACCGCGCGCGACCACGATCCGGCTGTCCGCGCTGCTGGACGGGCTGTCGGTCGCCGCCACCCTCGACGACCCAGAGGTCCCGGTCGCCGCGGTCCCCGACCTCTGGCTCGAGACCGCCGCGCTCGAGCTGGGGTGCGACCGGGCGCTGCTCGGTCTGGGCTAGACGACGGTCGACGGGAGCCCGTCGTTCGACGCGCGCCGCGATCCCAATGCGGCGACCACCTCGCGAGCGGCGCGCTCCCCGGACCGGATCGCACCGTCGATGTAGCCGTGCCACGGGCCGGCCGTCTCGGTGCCGGCCCAGTGGATCGGGCCGACGGGGCGCCGCCAGCCGTCCTCCCCGTACGCGGTCCACGTGCCCGGGGACGGCACCGCGCCGTACGCGCCCTCCGCCCACGGCAGGTCGGGCCACAGCGCCTCGTCGTAGGCGAGCAGCTCCCGCTCCGCGAGCCCGAGGGGCGCGAGCGAGGCGAGGACCTCGTGGTGGCGGCGGCTCGCGTCGAGCGTGCGCCACCGGCGGTAGTGGTCCGCGTAGACGAAGCCGACCAACACTCCGCGAGACGCGTCGGCGGGGGAGTTGTCGAACGTGTAGGCCACCGGGCCATCGCCGTAGTCGACGAGCTGCCCCGACAAGCCGCGCGCCCGCCAGAACGGCTCCGCAAACGTCAGGTGCACCTTCGCCACGTCGCCCATCGGGCTGCGACCGAGCCAGCGTCTGCGCGGCATCGGCAGCGGCGGCTCGAACCCGATGCGCGCCTGCGCCGGTGGCGTCCCTGTCGTCACCAGGCGCCGGGCAGCGACGGTGCCGGCAGGGGTGTCCAGCTCGACCCCCCGGGCGTGCCACCGCACCGTGCGGACGGGCGAGCGCAGGCGGACCCTACTGCCGAGCTCGGCCGCTGCGGCGCGCGCAGGGGCGTCGGCCCCGTAGAGGAACCGGCGGTCCTGGGCACAGCCGCGCGTCCCCATCAGCTGCTCGAACCCGCCCGCGGCAGCGACGTAGAACAGGAGATGGAAGAGCGAGAGGTCGCGCGGCTCGCACGCCCACACACCCTGCACGGCGACGCGCATCCGGGCGCGCGCCGCAGGCGACGGCAGGTTGCGGCGCATCCATTCGGCGACGGTCAGGGAGTCCCACTCCGCCAGGCTGTCGCACCGGGTCGGTTCGTCCACCGGGATCCGAGCGGCCATCCGATCGAGGTCCGCCAGCGCGCCGGCGTACTCCCCGGCTCCCCGCCCGGGCGCGGGCGTCCCGGAGCGGTACTGGACCGGTGCGGCGCCGGGCCAGCACTCCAGGTGCGCGCCCTCGTCGTAGGTCGGGAACGTGGCGCAGCCGAACCGGTCGGCCCAGCCGAGGAGTGCCGACTGCGTGGGGCCGACCCACTGGCCGCCACGGTCGACGACGGGCCCGTCCTCGTGCCACGACCACGCCCGTCCGCCGACGCGGCCGGACGCTTCGAGGACGAGCACGTCCAGGCCGGAGTCGCTCAGGGATAGGGCGGTGGACAGGCCGGCGTAGCCGGCTCCGATCACTGCGACGTCGACCGTGGCAGAGGGGATGGGCACGCAGGTCCTCGCTCTCTCGGATGCTCTTGACAGGTGTGAGCCGGGTCACCCATATTCCTCCTAACTGAACGTTCAGTCAAGATTGGAGCGCCATGGACCCCGAGACGCGTGCTGAGCTCGAACGCCGGATCGAGCTCATCGAGAACGGCGGGGACGACGGCGTCCTTCCGCCCCTTCCGCTGGTGGACCTGGTTGCTGCGGTGGTGGGTCTCGCCCTGGCCGCGTGCGCGCTGCTGTGGTGGGCCCTGTGAGCGCGGGTGCGGAGGTGCGCCCGGCGTCGGAGGACGCCACAATGAACGAGCTCCCGTTGCTCCGCCGCGAGCGGATCTGGGGGTTCGGCGACTACTCGGCGGTCAACGTCGGCCTGGCCATCGCGACCTGGGCCTTCCTGCAGGGCGGGGCAGTCGCCTACTACGTGGGCGCGAAGGCGGCGATCGCCAGCATCGTCATCGGCTACGGGATCAGTGTGCTGCTCGTCGCGCTCGCGCCGTGCCTGCCGTCCGCACGGTACGGCGTCGAGCAGTTCGTCAGCATGCGCAGCGCGTTCGGCGAGCGCGGTGCGCGGGTCCTGATGGTCGTCATGTCCGCCGTCCTCGCCGCGGCATGGTCGGCCGTGCTGGCGATCATGTGTGGGCACGCCCTCGTCAACGTGTGCAACCAGGTGCTCGACACCGACCTGTCGTCGTCCTCGGTCGCGGCGAGCCTGCTGGCTCTGGCAGCCCTGCTCGGGAGCTGGGTGATCGTCGCTCGCGGCCCGCGGTCGATCGAGGCCGTGAACCGGTACGTCGCGCCCGGGCTGATCGTCGTCACGCTCGTCATGCTCGCCCTGGTGTTCACCAAGGTGAGCTGGTCCGAGCTCGCCGCGACGCCGGCGTTGGACCCGTGGGGCGACGACCACCTGGACTTCATCCTCGCGGTCGAGCTCAACATCGCCGGCGGGTTCGCGTGGTGGCCCAACGTCGGGAACCTCGCGCGGATGACGCGCAGCAGCCGGTCGGCATTCTGGCCCAACGCGATCGGGCTGTTCCTGGCGTCCGTCGTCGCCGCGATCGTCGGCGTCTTCGCGGCCCTGGCGCTGGGCTCGGAGGACCCGACCGTGTGGATGGTGCCGCTCGGGGGTGCGCTGCTCGGGGTCCTCGCACTCGCGTTCGTCGGGATGGCGAACGTGACGAGCGTGGTCGCCCAGTCCTACGCGGCACTCGTGGCGATCAAGGGCGGTGCGGGCGACCGGGTGCGCCGCGTGCCCTGGGCTCTGCTCGCGGCCGCGATTCTCGCCCCGGCGGCCGTCCTCGTGTTCTTCCCGGCCGCCGTCTACGGCAACTACGCGCGCTTCGTCTCCTGGGGCGCGGTCGTGCTCGCACCACTGTGCGCGGTGCAGCTGGTCGACTTCTTCGTCCTCCGGCGCCAGCGGCTCGACCTCCGCGACCTGCACCTGCCGTACACCGAGTCGCGGTACGGGTTCTGGCGAGGCTGGAACCCGATCGCGGTGCTCGCGGTCGCGCTCGGCGCGGCGACGTACGCCGCTCTGCTCAACCCGGTGACCTACGAGCCCTCGGGATGGTTCCGCTACCTCACGGCGTCGTTGCCTGCGTTCGTGGTCGCCGGCGCTGTCCACTACGTCGGCACCCGCGTCGCGTCGAGGCGCGACGGATGGGGTGGGTACCGATGACCTGTCGCTCCCGGTCAGGCTGACGCGAGCGCGTCCCCGATCGCCCGCGCCGCCTCGGGATAGCGGGCGGGATCCGGCCCCGTGAAGTTCAGCCGCAGGTAGGGACCCGTCGGCTCGGTCGGGAACCATTCGTCCCCGGACGCGACCCAGACGCCCCGCTCCTCGCAGGCCCGGACCAGGCGGACGACGTCGGTGCCGTCGGGGAGCCGGGCCCACAGGTGCAGGCCGCCGGCCGGGCTGCGGTCGACCCGGAGGTCGGGGACGTGCTGCCGGAGGCTGTCGACGAGGAGGTCGCGCCGCTCGCGGAGCTGGCCGCGCAGGCGGCGCAGGTGGGTGCGCCAGCCGGGGTCGGTGACGACCTCGAGGGCCGCGTGCTGGAGCAGGCCGCTCACGTAGAGCGACTCCGCCGCCCGGTCGGCGGCGATCCGCTCCAGCGCGGGGCCACGTGCCACGACGGCTCCCACCCGGATGGTGGGCGACATGCTCTTGGTCAGCGAGCGGAGGTAGACGACGTGGCCGGCCTCGTCGGATGCGGCCAACGGCGCCGACGAGGTGTCGATGCCGAGGTCGTGCGCCCAGTCGTCCTCGACGAGGAACGCGTCATGCTCCCGTACGACGTCGAGCACGGCCTGCGCCCGGCCGGGGGACCACTGGACGCCGGTGGGGTTGGCGAAGCTCGGCTGTGCGTAGAGGGCGCGGGCCCCGGTCTCGCGGAACGCGCGGTCGAGCTGGACGGGGTCCGGCCCGCCGTCGTCACCCGCGACGGGCACGAGCCGGACGCCGGACTGGTGCGCGGCAAGGAGCGCGCCCCAGTAGGTGGGCGACTCCACCAGGAGGGGCTGCCCCGGTGCGACCAGCGATCGGAAGACCGAGGTGAGGCCGGCCTGGCTGCCCGGCACGATGACGACGTCGGTGGCGCTCGGCGTCGACCGGGCGGCGGGCGTCGCCGCGGCGACCTCGGCGGCGAACCACGCGCGCAGCTCCGGCAGTCCCGCCGCCGGCGGCCGGCCGGTTGCGGAAGCGCCGCGTGCGGCCCGTACCAGCGCGGCGCGGACCAGGCGCTCCGGCAGCAGTCCGGGCTCGGGATAACCGGAGTGCAGCGCGATGGCGTCGTCCGGAGCGGTCCGCATCGGCCCGGCGGTCCGGGGCAGCGTGGCGCGGGGAGCGCCCAGTGCCCCGCTCTGCCACCCGTAGTCGGGGGAGCGCGTGACGCGCGCCGCGCGCACGAACGTGCCGACCCCGGGGCGGCTCTCCACCAGTCCGGCCGCCGTCAGGCTGCGGAGCGCCTTCTGCACGGTCACCGGGCTGGCGCCGTAGTCGGCGACGAGCCGACGGGTCGACGGCAGCTGGGCGCCCGGGGGCGCCGTCCGGATCCAGTCGCGGAGCCCGTCGACGATCCGAGTGCTGCTATCGTTGCTCATGACGATCCAGGATAGCGCTACTACACCGATCGCCACGCCGCTACCGACCGCGTCCAGCGGGGTGTTCTGGGGGCTGGTCGGTGTCGCTGCCTTCTCGCTGACGATCCCGCTGACCCGGGTCGCGGTGGGTGGGATGTCGCCGCTCTTCATCGGCTCCGGACGCGCGGTCGTCGCCGCCCTGCTCGCCACGGCGGCGCTCGCCGCGGCTCGCGCGACCCCGCCGAGCGGTGCGCAGTGGTGGCGGGTCGGCATCGTCGCGGGCGGTGTCGTCGTCGGCTTCCCGGTGCTGACGTCCTACGCCCTGACCACGACGCCGGCGAGCCATGGCGCGGTGGTCGTCGCCCTGCTGCCGGCGATGACGGCCGCGGCCGCCGTCCTGCGCACCGGCGAACGTCCCGGCCGGCGCTTCTGGGTCCTCTCGGCCGCCGGCGCCGCGGCCGCGGTCGTGTTCGCGCTGCTCGGCAACGGTGGGCTCGGCGGCCTCCACGTCGCCGACCTCCTGCTCTTCGGGGCCGTGCTGGCGGCCGCGATCGGGTACGCCGAGGGCGGGCTCCTGGCGCGGGAGATCGGCGCGTGGCAGACGGTCTCGTGGGCGCTCGTCGTCGCGGCGCCGCTGATGGTGACGCTGGCCGTCGTCGCGGCGGCCGCGCGGCCGCCGTCCGGGACGGCGACGGAGTGGGCGGCGTTCGCCTACCTGTCGGCGGTCAGCATGTTCCTCGGCTTCTTCGCGTGGTACCGCGGGCTCGCGATCGGCCCGATGGCGCGGGTCAGCCAGGTGCAGCTCGCGCAGCCGGTCATGACGATCTGCTGGGCGGCGCTGCTGCTGGGCGAGCAGGTCGGTTGGCGGACGTTCGCGGGCGGGTTGCTGGTCATCGCGTGTGCCGGCGGCGCCGTACGAGCGCGGCTCGGGGTCGGCGTCACGGCGTCGCGCTGACCTGCAGCGCCACCCACGCGTCCACCCGGACCTGCGGATCGTCGAGCGAGCGGCCGAGAAGCGTCTCGATCTGCTCGATCCGGTTGCGCACCGTGTTGCGGTGGACGCCGAGCTCGGCGGCGGTCTCGCCGCGGGAGCCGTGCTGGCGGAGGAAGGCGCCGAGCGTCTCCGTCAGCGTGGCATCTCCGGCGAGAGGAGCGAGGAACGATCGCGCGAACGCGGACGCGCGGTCCCGGCCGAGCAGCCCGACGATCCCGGCGTCGGCCAGGTCGTCCCACGTGCGAACGGGCACGGAGGCGGTCGTGGCGGCGAGAGCGTGCCCGGCGGTCTCATGGCTCGCCGACGCCTCCTCCAGCGGCCGCGAGCGGCCGACGCCGACACGGAGCCCGCGCGCGGCGAGCGCATCGGCGACGCCGGATGAGCGACGGGTGGTGCCGACAGTGACGAGCTCCTCGTCGAGGACGGCGGCGAGCAGGCCCTCGTCCTCGAGCAGCGCGAGTCCGTCGTCGACGGCGTCGGCCGGCCCGCGGGCGCGCAGGAGCCGGACCTCTCGCGGCAACCGGGGTGTCGTCGCATCGGCGGCGGTCGCCCCGAGCACGATGCGCGCGGTCCGGTCGTCGTCGGCGACAAGGAGCTCGAGCGCGCGGGCGCGCAGCTGGCGGTCCGACGTACGGCGCTCGCGGCGTCGCTCGAGCCCGAGACCAAGCAGCGAAACGGCGGTCGTGATCGCCACCCGGTCGACGTCACCGATCCGCCCCGGCACGAACACCGCCAACCAGTCCTCGGGACGCGAACGGACGCCGAGTGGGCGGATTACGGTCGTGCCGAGCGGGCCGGACGCGCTCGCGGCGGCCCGCAGGCCCTGCGGCTGGATGCGCCGGACCTCTGCGGCCACGTCGTCGAGGTCCAGGTCGGGCGCGCGGGGTCCGTGCGGGCCGTCGGTCGGGGCCCCGTCGCGCGTGACCAGGGCAGCCGCCCCGTCGACGATCGTGGCGAGCCGGCGCACGACCGACGTACTCGCGTCGACGACGTCCAGCGCGGCCTGGGTCAGCAGCCGCTGAGCGTCCAGGGCGTGCCGCGCCGCGCTCTCACGCTCGGCCTCGAGTAGTCCCGCCGCGGTGCGCGAGACCGCGACGAACGCCGTGGGACGCGGGACCTCGAAGAGGTTGAGGCCGACGCCCCGGCATGCTCGCGCGAGGGACGCCGGCGGTCGGTCGTGGGTCAGGCCGACCCCGAGGCCGAGCGCGGCGACGCCCGCTGCGGCAAGGCGCTCGACGTAGCCGCGCCACTCCGCGCGCCAGCCGCGCGTCTCCAGGCCGGTGGTCAACAGCACCTCGCCGCCCTCCAGGTACGGCGTGGGGTCGACGAGCTCGCTCGTCGCGACCCAACGGACCTCAGCGCCGGGGCGGGGGAGCTCGGTCGCCGCGAGCCGCAGCGCCGGCGCGGCAAGCAGGTCCGCCACCGTCACCATGGTGTCATCTTCGCACAAGACGGCTGTCCAAACTGTGCAGGACGGGCATCGCGCCGTGTGGCCGGCGCTCGTAGCGTGGGCGGCACGTCCCCCGCGCACCGAGGAGCCCGTCATGACCCACGCCGACACCCCCGCCGTCCAGGGCGGCCCGGAGCTGGCCCAGGAGCGCCGGCTCGTCACCGAGATCCCGGGCCCGCGCTCACGTGAGCTCGCCGCCCGCAAGGACGCCGCGGTCACCCGCGCGGTGGGCACCATGCTGCCCGTCTACACCGTCGCCGCCGGTGGTGGCGTGGTCGTCGACGTCGACGGCAACTCGCTGATCGACCTCGGCTCGGGGATCGCGGTCACCACGGTCGGCAACGCCAACCCATGCGTCTCCGCGGCGGTGGCCGAGCAAGCGGCCGCCTTCACCCACACCTGCTTCATGATCACGCCGTACGACGGCTACGTGCGCGTCGCTGAGGAGCTCGCGCGCCTGACGCCGGGCCAGCACGAGAAGCGGTCGGCGCTCTTCAACTCCGGCGCCGAGGCTGTCGAGAACGCCGTGAAGATCGCGCGCGCCCACACCAAGCGGCAGGCCGTGGTCGCGTTCGACCACGCCTACCACGGCCGCACCAACCTGACGATGGCGCTGACCGCGAAGAACATGCCCTACAAGCACGGCTTCGGGCCGTTCGCCGCGGAGGTCTACCGAGCGCCGATGTCGTACCCCTTCCGCGACGCCGGCGTCGACGGCCCGGCCGCGGCCCGGCGCGCGATCGACGTGATCGAGAAGCAGGTCGGCGCGACGAACCTGGCCGCCGTGGTGATCGAGCCGATCCAGGGAGAGGGGGGCTTCGTCGAGCCCGCTCCGGGTTTCCTCCCCGCGCTCCTCGACTGGTGCCGCGCCAACGACGTCGTCTTCATCGCCGACGAGGTGCAGACCGGCTTCGCCCGCACCGGCGACATGTTCGCCTGCGACCACGAGGGCGTGGTGCCGGACCTGATCGTGACGGCGAAGGGGATCGCTGGCGGCCTGCCCCTGGCGGCGGTGACCGGCCGCGCCGAGATCATGGACGCGCCCCACGTCGGTGGGCTGGGCGGCACGTACGGCGGCAACCCGATCGCGTGCGCCGCGGCTCTCGCCGTCATCGAGACGATCGAGACCGACGGGCTGGTCGACCGCGCCCGGGCGATCGGCAAGACCATGCTCGACCGGCTCACGGCGCTCCAGGCAGACGACCCACGCGTCGGCGACGTCCGCGGTCGCGGCGCGATGGTGGCGGTCGAGCTCGTGCAGGCGGGTACCACCGAGCCCGACGCGGCTCTCACCGCCCGGATCGCTGCCGCCGCCCACGCGCAGGGGCTCGTCGTGCTCACCTGCGGCACGTGGGGCAACGTCCTGCGCTTCCTCCCGCCCCTCACCATCCCCGACCACCTGCTGGCCGAGGCGTTCGACCTCCTCGCCCAGATCATCAAGGAGAGCTGACCCGCCGATGGACCTCCACGACCGCATCGCCCACCTCGATCCCAAGCACGGGATCCTCGTCGGCGGGCGCCCCCTGGGCGCGGAGCGCACCTTCGCCGTGCATGACCCGGCGACGCTCGCGACCATCGCCGAGGTCGCCGACGCCGGGCCGGAGCATGCGACCGCCGCCGTCGACGCGGCGGCCGGGGCGCTCGCGGCATGGGCCGCCGAGACGCCGCGGGCCCGCGCCGAGGTGCTGCGTCGCGCGTTCGACGCTCTCGTCGCCGAGACCGACCTGCTGGCCGACCTGATCGTCGCCGAGAACGGGAAGGCCCGCGCCGACGCCCGCGCCGAGGTCGCGTACGCCGCCGAGTTCTTCCGCTGGTTCTCCGAGGAGGCGGTGCGCAGCGAGGGGGACTACGCCGTCGCCCCCGCGAGCGGCACCCGGACGATCGTGACCCACCGTCCGGTCGGCGTCGCCGCCCTCGTCACGCCCTGGAACTTCCCGGCCGCGATGGCGACCCGCAAGATCGCGCCCGCGCTGGCGGCCGGCTGCACCGTCGTACTGAAGCCCGCGTCGGAGACGCCGCTCACCGCGATCGCGATCGTGCGTATCCTCCGCGAGGCCGGAGTCCCGGACGGTGTGGTCAACCTGGTGCCGACGACCGACCCGCGTGCGGTCGTCACGACCTGGCTGGAGGACAGCCGCGTCCGCAAGGTCTCGTTCACCGGGTCCACCGGCGTGGGCCGCACGCTCCTGCACCAGGCGGCCGACCGGGTCCTCAACGCGAGCATGGAGCTCGGCGGCAACGCCGCGTTCGTGGTGACCGCCGACGCCGACGTCGACGCCGCCGTCGCGGGCGCGATGATCGCGAAGTTCCGCGGCGGCGGCCAGGCCTGCACCGCCGCGAACCGCTTCTACGTGCACGCCGACGTCGCCGAAGCGTTCATCGCGCGCTTCGGCGCCGCGGTGGAGGCGTTGCGGGTCGGCCCCGGCGCCGACGAGGAGTCCGAGATCGGACCGCTCATCAGCGCCCGGGCCGTCGAGGGCGTGCAGGCGCTCGTGGACGAAGCGGTCGCCGCTGGGGCACGCGTCTCCCACCGCGGGGCCCGGCCGGAGCACGGCTGGTTCTTCCCGCCGACCGTGCTCACGGACGTCGCTCCCGACTCGCCGATCCTGGGCCAGGAGATCTTCGGCCCGGTGGCTCCGGTCGTGACCTGGACCGACGAGGAAGAGATGCTCGCGCAGGTCAACGGCACCGAGTTCGGGCTCGCGTCGTACGTCTACGCGGGCCGGCTCCAGGACGCGCTGAAGATCGCGGAGCGCATCGAGGCCGGCATGGTCGGCATCAACCGCGGCATCGTGTCCGACCCTGCCGCGCCCTTCGGCGGCTTCAAGCAGAGCGGCCTCGGCCGGGAGGGTGCCCGCGAGGGACTGCGCGAGTTCCAGGAGACGCAGTACTTCAGCGTCGACTGGAGCTGACGGAGACATCAGTTGGGGATGCACAGCGCCCAGGCGTAGACGGTGGTCTGCTGCTCGCCGGAGTTGAGGACCTCGACGCCCCAGTCGTCCCCGTTGGGGAAGGAGCGCCGCACGGCGAGGTCGGCAGACGCCGAGGAGACCCCGCCCGACACCGCCTTCTCGCCGTCCGCGCACTCCGCCGACCACGTCAACTGCTCCTTCCGGGGGATCGCCAGCGGGGTGTTGCGGTAGACCAGACCGGGCACGCCGTTCGCGCCCGGAGCGCCGACGGGGCCCTGCGGACCCTGCACCCCCGGCTCGAGGTCCGTCAGGTCGGTGAGCTGCAGGGATGCATCCCGTACGTCGGCGCCGGTCAGCGTGCCGTTACGGATGTCGGCGCCGGACACCGTGTCGTCCTTGATGCGGGCACTGCCGATCAGTGCGCCTGCGGTGGCGCTGCCGGCGGTGACCGCGACCAGCAGCAGCGCGGTGACCAGGATGGTGCGGAGGGTCCTCATCACCTCATCACCCCACACAGGGTCCAGGCGGTCATCGGCGCGCTGGCGAGGCCGGCGTTCTGCGCTCGCACCACCCACGCGCCCCGTTCCTCGCCGGCCGTGCCGAAGGGTGCGCTCTCCATGAGGTTGAATGCGCCGCCGGCGTTGCCACCGAGCC